>JAJYAG010000168.1 GCA_021779665.1 Bacteroidota bacterium
CGATCTAATAATACCACAAATAAAAAATGCCAGTTTAAGCTGGCATTTTTTGTTTGTATCGCAGACTATATATCATCTGAAGACAGTTTGCATTCTGTTAGGACCAACCGATACAATTGTAACAGGAGCACCAACTTCTTTTTCGATAAAACTGATATATTCCAAAAGTTCTGCAGGTAAATCTTCAACAGTTTTTGCATTGGTAATATCCTGTTTCCATCCTTTAAACTCCTTGTAAACCGGCTCTATTTTAACATTTACATCGTATGGGAGTTGGTCGGTAAGTTTGCCGTCAATTTTATATTGGGTACAAACTTTAATAGTATCAAAACCTGATAGAACATCAGATTTGGTCATAATAAGCTGGGTTACGCCATTGATAATAACCGAATAGCGGAGGGCTGGAATATCGAGCCAACCGCAACGACGTGGTCTTCCTGTGGTAGCACCAAATTCATGGCCGATCTGACGCAAATTTTCGCCTGTTTCGTCATTTAATTCGGTAGGAAAGGGACCGCTTCCAACACGTGTACAATAAGCTTTAACAATACCCATCACTTCTCCGATACGGGTGGGTGCAACTCCGAGACCTGTGCAGGCTCCCGCACAAATAGTATTCGAAGAAGTTACAAATGGATACGATCCGAAATCAATATCGAGCATTGTTCCCTGAGCACCTTCGGCTAGAGCCGATTTACCATCGGAAAGATATTTATTCATCGCATATTCGCTATCAATCACCTGAAACTGACGGATAGTTTCAATTCCCTGAAACCATTCAGCTTCTTTAGATTCAAGCTCATATTCAAAATTATATTGCTTTAATATGTCGGTATGCTTGTTCTTAAGATAATTATATTTTTCCTTGAAGTCGGGAGCAAAAATATCTCCAATCCTCAAGCCGTTGCGTCCAGTCTTATCCATATAAGTAGGCCCAATCCCTCTCAATGTAGATCCAATTTTGCTGACACCTTTAGAGGCTTCAGAAGCAGCGTCGAGCAAACGGTGAGTAGGCAGAATCAGGTGCGCTTTTTTCGAAATAAAAAGATTGCTGAAGTTAACATTCAATGTCTTTAAGGCATCGATTTCCTTTTTAAACACAACAGGATCAATAACTACCCCATTCCCGATGATGTTAACCTTTTCGCTATGAAAAATACCAGAAGGTATAGTGTGCAAAACATGTTTGATATTATTAAACTCCAGAGAATGTCCGGCATTTGGGCCACCCTGAAAACGGGCAATCACATCGTACTTTGGAGTTAACACGTCCACAATTTTTCCTTTACCTTCATCGCCCCATTGAAGGCCAAGCAATACATCTAATTTCATTTATCAAAGTTTTTAATAATTCTGAATCTTAATTATGCGACATATAAATTATATGAACACAGCACAACTACAATACCAAGCGTTTGATACTGTGCACATTTGCAAATAATTAAAATTTCTTACCGGAGGTCTAAGGTACAAATAAATGGTATTCAAAACCGGTCTGTGAAAAAGTTTTTGAAAAGTTGTGTCCGGAATCTGAAAATACCTTCGAATAAGGCCTACTTCTTTTCTTTCCCGTTTACATTGTCCTTAATTACACCATAAATATAAAGTGAGTGGTGCGAAGGATCAAAGTTATGCAACTCACAGGCTGTTTTTATAATTTCGTGAATGCGGGGATCGCAAAACTCTATAACGCGGCCTGTTTGTGTACAAATAAGATGATCGTGCTGGGTGCACTGATATGCTTTTTCGAATTGCGAAATATTTTTTCCAAACTGATGTTTTACCACCAGATTGCAGTCTAATAATAAATCGATTGTATTATATAAGGTAGCTCTGCTGACGCGATAATTTTTATTCTTCATAAAAATGTAGAGCGACTCAATATCGAAGTGACTATCGCGGGAATAGATTTCATCAAGGATCGCATACCGTTCAGGAGTTTTACGATGGCCCTTCTTTTCTAGGTATTCAGTAAATATTTTCTTGACAGTTTCTTTGGTACTATCCTGAATCATAACTTAGTCTAATTATAAATAACATCAAAAATAAAATATTTTTTTCAATTAATACGTGTGTAGACTAAATAAAAATAAGATTACTCCTGCACAACTTCAATGCGGGTTACCGACTCCACGCCTTTAACTTTCAGTAATGTAGAAATCAGAAAATCGATATCTTTTGCGTTATGAACATACAAATCCAAATAACCTTCAAAAATACCATCATGACTTGCGAGATTTATAGTACGGATATTTACATTCAATTTGGTTGTAATTACCTGGGTAATCTGGTTATAAATACCAAACCTGTCGATGCCCTGAATGGAAACCCTGGTTAAAAAAGAAAGGATTTTATAGGTCGTCCATTTGGAGGGGACAATCAGTTCTCCATGACTGGATACAAGCTTTACAGCATTAATACAACGTGATTTGTGAATAATCACCACATCGTTTGCGCTCCTGTGTCCAACAATATCGTCGCCGGGAATTGGATTGCAGCATTTGGCAAGTTTGTAATTGGGTTCGGATCCGTCTTCGGTGTCTTTCAGGATAAATGTAGCCTTAGGATCAATACGACCGTTGGTTTCCTCCAGATCGTCGTCGATATCATCTTTTTTACCAACGCCTGGAATAACCTTTGTAAACTGAAGTTCCCAATAGCGTATCCACTTGTTTTTTGTATTTTTCTTAAGAACCTTGGCCAAATCATCAAGAAGGATAATATTACTTCCTATCTTACTGTAAAGTTCATCTTTGGAATTTACTTCATATTCGGGGAGCAACTTTTTAAATATGCGCGAACTTGGTGTAAGGTTGAGTTCCTTAAGCTTTCTTTCAAGAGTTGATTTCCCAAGTTCGATACGGTTCTTGGTCTCTACTTTAATGGAATCTTTAATAGCAGACTTGGCTTTGGCAGTAACAACATACTCAAGCCATTCCTTCTGTGATTTCTTTTTATCAGAAGTGAGAATTTCGACCTGATCGCCACTTGAGAGAATCTGGTTTAAAGGAACAAGTTTATGATTTACTTTGGCGGCTATCGCGGAATTCCCTATTTCGGAGTGAATTTCGAAGGCAAAATCGAGTGCAATTGCATTTTTGGGCAGTGCTTTTATCTGTCCCTTAGGAGTAAAAACATGAATCTCGGACGAGAACAAATTCATCTTAAATTCATCAAGAAACTCGAGTGCGTCCGAGTTCGGATTATCGAGCATCTCGCGGATTTTCTTCAACCATTTATCCAGTTCTGACTCCTGCGATTGTACATTTTTGTACTTCCAGTGAGCTGCAAATCCACGCTCGGCAATTTCGTCCATACGGCGTGTCCGGATCTGAACTTCGACCCATTTACCATGAGGTCCCATCACTGTAGCATGCAATGCTTCATAACCATTAGCCTTGGGAGTACTTACCCAATCGCGGATACGTTCCGGTTTCGGCCTGTAAATATCCGTTATGATTGCATAAATATTCCAGCATTGAGTTTTCTCCGGCACATCAGGCTGAGGATCAAATATAATGCGGATAGCCAATAAGTCGTACACTTCTTCGAAAGGTACTCCTTTATGCTGCATTTTATGGTAAATGGAGTATATCGATTTGGACCTGCCATTAATATCGTGAGTAATATTTAAATAATTTAACCGCTCGTTTATTGGCTTAATAAACTCGTCGATAAGCTTCTGTCGCGTAGCCTCGTTGTCGCTGAGCCGGTTAATAATTTCACTGTATATTTTAGGATGCCTGTACTTAAGGCTCAGGTCTTCCATCTCGGTTTTAATAGCATAAAGCCCAAGACGATGAGCAAGCGGAGCATACAAATAAATGGTCTCTCCTGCTATTTTAATCTGCTTGTGCGGTGGCAGTGCATCAAGTGTGCGCATATTATGAAGCCTGTCGGCAAGCTTTATCAAAATAACCCGAACATCATCCGAGAGGGTCAGAAGCATCTTCCGGAAATTCTCGGCCTGAAGTGATGAATTTTTATCGAAAACGCCTGATATCTTTGTAAGCCCATCGACAATAGAGGCTATTTTTGAACCAAAGTTGGTTTCGATGTATTCGAGGGTATAATCAGTATCTTCAACAATATCGTGAAGCAATGAACAGACAATAGAAGTGGTTCCCAAACCTATTTCCTGTGCAACAATTTTTGCAACAGCTATAGGATGGTGAATATATGGCTCGCCCGATTTCCTTTTCATTTCCTTATGTGCCTCGTGAGCCAGTTCAAAAGCCCGGATAACAGTATTCCTGTCTTCTTCGTTCTGAACCCTGGCACAAACACTTAGGAGGTCATCGAATCTTCGCCTGATTTCCAGTTCTTCCGCTTCTGTAAGAACAGCCATGCTTAAAACCTCAAATTTTTAAGTTACAAATTTAATATTATTACAAGATTATTTAGCCTGGAATTCTACGGGTAAATAAGATTAAAGTTCCCCCTCTCTTCATGAACTTTTCCGGCACCATTTTCAATTTTCAGATAATAAATGTAGGTCCCTTCCAGAGCCTTATTCCCATCGGGCAGTAATCCGTTCCAGCCTTCTGACACATTGGTGGTTTGCCATATCTTAGCTCCGTACCTGTTATAAATTATAAAACTATATTTTGAAGGTAATACAGCAAACGATGGTTTGAATAAATCATTCTTACCGTTATTATCCGGTGTAAAAGCATTGGGTACAAAAACTTTTCCGGTCATGTTTACACAAAAAAGATTGGACTCGGAAGTAAATTTCTTTCCATTAGCATCGGGGTTCGAGATAATTTTAATCTGATAACATAAATCGCCCGATAACTGATTTTGCGGATCGATTACATCCGAAAATTCAGTTTCGCCTGCCGAAAGGCTCCTTAAAAGCTGTGAATTCCCGGCATCTGAACGAAAAACCTGCACCTCACTGGTCCCCTGATCCCATTTTTCGAAACTGTTCCAGCTGAGTTTATTGGTCATCGACTCACTTTTACCTTTGAGAAGTATATTGTTTACGGGAATGGAACTCACTCCTTCAATTTTACACTTACTCAAATAAGTGAGTTTATAATTATAAACTTTGTTTGCCGAAACAGGATCGGAATAATCTATAGTTCCATTTGCCGCTTTTTGAAGCTCGGCAAGTAATGTGTAATTGTCAGTTCCTGCTTCGGAACGATAAAGCCGGTAAGCATCGTTTACAGTTGCAGGATCGATACTAAAGTGAAGATCGACCTGGTTTGAACCGGAATAACGGGTATATTCACCGGTCATATAACTTGGGGGCAAAGGAGCGTCAGTTGATATACATACTTTATTCGAAAAAGAAGCCACTCCATCGCTACGAACAGCCGAAACATAAAAACAATAATTCGTATTTTGTTTCACCCCCGGGACTGTATATTCCAATGTTCCTGAATTTACATCGCTAAACTTTGTAATTACAAGATTTTCATCAATCTGAAAAACATTATAACCGGACAGGTTCTTTCCCCAACCAACATAAGGCATCCATTTAATAACAATTGCCGATTTACAGCTGTCGTAAACAGCAGTACTAAACAGAGTACTGTGGGAAGGATCTGTTCTTAAGCTTTCCTTCCCCACCCCACCGGTTGCAACCAGATTAAAGTTTACAGTTGAAGTAAGTACTTTAGGGTAAGAAAAGGTATGTGAATAAGGCGGTGAAGTAATATTAACGGTAGTGATGGGAAAACTCTGGCCCGAAACCAGTTCCTCCTGAATAATATAACCGGTTACCCAGTTGCTGGGACTCGGCTTCCAATGAACTGTAACATTGCCGTTATCAGGATTTATACTAACATAATCGAAAACAGGAGGCTCCGGAGTTTGAGCGCCGGCGTTAATCCCAATGAACAGAAATATAAATGATATAAGCCCCCATTTACATAGGAGCCCCAACCACCACCTGGTAGAAGTCTTCCTCTTTAAGGTGTTTCTGGGCAAGCTGAAGTATATCATCCGAAGTAATTCTGTTTAATTGATCGATAAAGTTATAATAATATTCATAACCAAGGTTATAATCGAGTATGGATATAAAACTATCGGCTTGGGCAAATGGTCCGTCGAACATTCTTACAGTTTCGCCGAGCATATAATTTTTTACCCTTTCCAGTTCTTCCTGAGGTACAGGTTCGGTGCGAAGCTTTTTTAACTCCTTGTAAATTTCGGCAACAGCTTCGAAGGTAACATTTGTGCCTACCTCCGTTGTTATAGCCATATACCCCGAGCGAATAAAAGATACCAGCAGAGAACTAATCCCGTAGGTAAATCCCTTTTCTTCGCGGATATTTTTCATCAGCCTGGAACCGAAGTAACCACCTAATATAACGTTTAGCACTGTTAAACCAGTATAATCAGGGTCGAGTTTGTTCGAAAATATTTTACCGATTCTGATTGCCGACTGAACAGCATCAGCCTTTTCAACGAAACAGATCCTGTTTGCCTCGGGCTGAGGATTAAATTCCCGGATAATTCCCGGTGAGTTAGTACTCTTACCCTGACCAAAATATTTATTAATAATCTCTACATCGTCCGGATTAACTTTACCTGATAATACAATTTTTGCCTCGGGCAGACTGTAATTCTGATTAAAAAAATCAGATAACCGTACTGAAGTCAGGAAATCAAAATCCTCCTTTTTAACCGAATAGCCATAAGGATGCTGATTCCCGAAAATCATCTGCGCAAGTTTTATACGTGCAATATTCTTAACCTTACCTTGTTCAATTTCAAATATTTGCTTGTGCTTATTCCTGAAAATTTCGAGTTCCGATTCTTTAAAAGCCGGCTGCGTAAGTATTTCATGAAACAAAGGCATAACCTGATCCACGTATTTCCTGAGCACCAGAATACCAACACTTGCATTGTCCTTATCAACACTAAAGTTGGTATAAGCTCCGTAATAATCCATTCTGTTGGCAATTTCGGATGCCGAATGATTTCTGGTACCCTCTGACATTTGATTATTGGCAGAAAAAGCCACCAAAGGAGCAGACTGGTACCAGTTACCTGCCGGAAAAATCAAATCGAGTTTTAAAATATCCTGGTCGCCGTTATTAATTGTATAAACAGAGTTTCCGTTATCCAAGGAAAGCTTCTGAGCTTCAATAATATTAAAACGTTCAATTTTCCTTATGGCCGGAATTATCTTTCTGTTTAACTGATTCATATGTTGAAATTATTCAGCGTAATAGTATAACTTGGTGCAATTCTCCGGAACAAAGGTTTTCTTTGCCAGTTCAGCTATTTCTTTCCTGCCCGTAGCCATGTATTTATCAATTTCAGAATTCAGCAACGAAGCATTTCCAAGCATTTCGTAATAACAAAGGTTCATCGCCTTGTTCATAATATTCACGTTAGCAAACTGAATGTTTGCCTCATATTTATTCTTGACCTTCTGAAGTTCTTCGTCGGCAAACTCATTATTCTTAATCTTTTCAACTTCCTCCAGAATTGCATCCTCCGCCTGCTTCATGGATACATTTTTCATCAGTTTCCCTGAGAAAACAAATAATCCCGGGTCGAGATCGCTGGTTATATAAGCATTTATATCGCTAAAGAGTTGTTTTTCCTTCACAAGATGCTGGTACAACCTCGACGATCTTCCATTCGAAAGCAGGTCGGAGATGATATCAAAAACATAAAAACCCGGATGGATCCGTGCCGGCATGTGGTAGACCATGTATAAAGCATCGTAAGGTACATTTTTACGTACCTCCACAATCCTTTCGGATGTTTGCTCAGGTTCCGGAAGTATTTTTGAATTTATAAGGGCTCTGCTTTCGATGGGTGCGAAGTATTTATTACATAAAGCATAAATCTGATCTACAGTCACATCTCCGCTCACTGAAAGAATTGCATTATTTGGAGCATAAAATCCATAAAAAAACTTCTTCACATCGCTCAGCGTAGCATCCTGAATATGAGTAATATCTTTGCCAATGGTCGGCCATTTATAAGGGTGAACTTTATAAGCTTCGGGTCGCAGAAGCAACCAGGCATCGCCGTAGGGTTGATTCAGATACCGTTGACGGAATTCCTCACAAACTACATTTTTTTGAACATCAAGCGATTTTTGAGAAAATTTAAGACCTAGTAAACGATCACTTTCAAGCCAGAAACCAGTTTCGAGATTTTCGGCCGGAACAGTAAGATAATAATTGGTTATATCGTTGCTTGTAAATGCGTTGTTATCTCCGCCCACATTCTGAAGAGGCTCGTCAAACGCTTCGATGTGAAGGGAACCTCCAAACATCAGATGTTCAAAAAGGTGTGCAAAACCGGTTCTGCTTTCATTCTCGTTTCTCGATCCCACTTTATAGAGAAGACTCATAGCTGCCAGAGGCGTAGAATGATCCTCGTTCACAATAACAACCAACCCATTAGGCAAAACAAATTTCTCAAAGTTTACCATTTAAATCTATTAAAATCAAAATTACAACCATCGTAATTAGGACAAAGATGCATGTAATTTGTTAATTAAATAAATAGAATATTTGTTTTTTACCAATTTGGATCAATTCCTGCCTTTTACCCGTGGTTGGCAATCTTTCTGAGGCTATCGAGTGAGTTTATATAAATATTCTTCCCCTGTAACTGAATAATCCCGTCGCGGTCGAACTCATAAAGAACCTTGATAACATTTTCGCGCGAAATATTGCAAAGTTCCGAAAGTTCTTTTCGCGACAATAAAATATCAAATGAATTACTTTGGAAGACCTCTTCGGCCAGGTAAAGAATAACATGAGCCAGACGTCCGTGAATATTATTCTGAGTTAACGACACCAGATTATGGTGTACATAATACAGCATCGATTCATTCAGGTTCTTCAGGATATACCCTGACAATTTTGGATTTTTAAGCACTATTTCCCTGATGATTTTGATATCGGTAAGACAAACAATAGTTTCTTCTATCGCTGTAAGGTTAAAAGGCTGAATATCCTTGAAAATCATAGTCCCAAGCAGCAAAAATTTTTTATTTCCACTTACAGATAGAATCATGTTTTTCCTCTCAAAATCAAGATGTACCTTAATAAAACCGGAACATATATATATAGCATCGGTAACAAATTCTCCCTTTTTAACCAAACAATCACCTTTACTGTAAGTAATCATGGTGCTGTTGGTGGAGAGAAGCTCCTTCTCCTCCTGGTTTAAAATCCCAGCTAAATCTGTTGAATAAAATAAATCTGTACACTTCATACCCAAGGCCCGCAATTGCAAATTCATTCAAATTTTATAGCTATTTCTAGCTATTGCTGTAACTTAATCACAATTAAACATACCTAATAAGTAAATACTAATTTCAAAATGTAACAGATATTACAAATAAAGATGTTTTATATCACTGGAAATTTTCATATTTTACACTAATTTTCACGTTAGAATTATAAAACGAAGAAGTTGGAACGCGACTGGAGCAAATACTCATTATTAATTGTAGATGACGATATTACAAGCGTAATACTATTTGAAGAATTTCTGGCATCGACAAAAATTTTGATATTTTCAGCGTCCAATAGCAAGGACGCTATTGAAATAGTAAAAACCCATCCCCTGGATTTAATTTTAATGGATTTACAACTCGAGGACATTTCAGGATTCATCCTCCTTCAGGTAATTCGCGACATTAACCCCAACATTCCCATCATTGCCGAAACAGCATATGCCTCTGCTGAAGATAAAAGAAAATGTATTTCGTCGGGATTTAACGGCTACATTTCAAAGCCCATCCACTTTGAAGTTCTAATCAGGGAAATTGACAAATATCTTACTTCTGAATAAATTTGGCCAACACCTTATAACAGTTTTATAATCAAAAAATTAACAAGTGTTAAAATTTAATGTAGAAAATTCGGACAGATTTTTTTATAAAATTAATATAAGGCCTACCTTTGAAAGCCTAAAACAAATCACACATATATGAACAGAGATACGAAGGTTTTTTCTATCATCGAAAAAGAAAAGGAAAGACAATTAAGTGGTATTGAGCTCATCGCTTCCGAAAATTTTGTAAGCGACCAGGTTTTAGAAGCCATGGGATCTTGTCTGACCAACAAATATGCCGAAGGATATGTTGGAAAGAGGTATTATGGCGGCTGCCAGCATGTTGACGAATCGGAGCAATTAGCCATTGACCGTGCTAAACAATTATTTAATGCCGAATGGGCCAATGTACAACCCCATTCAGGAGCACAGGCAAATGCAGCTGTAATGCTGGCCATTCTCAAACCTGGCGACACAATATTAGGTTTGGACCTATCGCACGGAGGACACTTAACACATGGTTCTCCTGTAAATTATTCGGGAATCTTATACAAAGCAACATCATACAAGGTTGAAGAAAGTACCGGTCGCGTGGATTATGACGAAATGGAACGCGTAGCCCTTACTGAAAAGCCCAAAATGCTCATTGCCGGTGCTTCGGCCTATTCGCGCGATTGGGATTATGCCCGCATGAGAGCTATCGCCGACAAAGTAGGCGCTATTTTAATGGCCGACGTTTCACATCCGGCAGGATTAATTGCTACCGGCTTCCTGAATCATCCGTTTCCTCATTGCCACGTTGTTACCACAACAACCCATAAAACACTCCGCGGACCCCGTGGCGGAATGATTCTGATCGGAAAAGATTTTGAAAATCCATGGGGTATCAAAACTCCGAAAGGCGAACTTAAAACGCTTTCTCAACTCATTGACTCTGCAGTTTTCCCGGGAATTCAGGGCGGACCGCTCGAGCATGTAATTGCAGCCAAAGCAGTTGCTTTTGGAGAGGCATTAAGCCCCAGCTACAAGGAATATATTGGCCAGGTGATTGCCAATGCATCTGCAATGGCAAAATCGTTTATAGATAAAGGGTACAAAGTAGTTTCGGGCGGAACCGATAACCACTCGATGCTAATTGATTTACGCACCAAATTTCCTGAAATGACAGGTAAAATGGCTGAAAATGCCCTGGTTAAAGCCGACATTACTATCAATAAGAATATGGTACCATTCGATAGCCGTTCTCCTTTCCTCACTTCAGGCTTCCGGGTTGGAACTCCTGCAATTACAACCCGTGGTGTGAAAGAAGATACCATTATGAAAGTGGTAGATTTAATTGACGACGTTTTGAAAAACATCGAAAACGAAGCTTACATCCTGGAAGTAAGAAAAAAAGTAAACCAGATGATGAAAGACCTTCCGCTTTTTGCCTATTAATAAGACTTTACATGAAGGCTGCTGCAAATGCGGCAGCCTTTTTTTGTTTCAAATCCTTAATATTGTATTTTTAACACATTAATAATTCATAACAATAAAATAATAAGGAAATTATTATATTTTTATACTCAGAATTGTCCATACATTAACTATCTAACCTTTAAATTATGAAACAAGTAAAAATCTTTTTTCCAATTCTGATAATCTTAATCTTCACTTCAATGAATTTTAGTTTTGGACAGACTGCTTTTAAGGTAACCGTTGACGAACCGGTAAATGGTTCGGTAAAACTCGATCCGCCGGTACCTGCCGACGGTAATTACCCCGCCGGAACAAAAATCACAGTCACAGCAACGCCAGCTCAGGGTTTTGCTTTCGATGCAGGCTATTACTCCACACCAGGCCGGTGGGGCATTATGTATTATGAATCGATGACCCCGAAATTTGAAGTAGTTGTTGATCAGGAAAAACATATCGGAGCTTCGTTTATCGAAAAAGAAGCTATAGCCGGGATTAAAGTTACTCAGGACGTTGTGTACGCGAAACCCGGGAAAAAAATTCTAAAGTACGATGTATTTGCACCCGAAAAAGTCAAAAACCTGCCATGTATCGTTATAATTCACGGTGGAGGATGGAGTTCCAATACCGAGGACATTATGCGCGGACTGGCAAGAGAACTTGTAAGAAACGGGAAATATGTAGTTTTCAGTATCGATTACCGCTGGGCCGGCAAACTCGATGGAGATGAAAAAGGTAATACAATGGCCAACATCATAGAAGATGTTTTTGGTGCAATTGCGCACATATACGAAAATGCAGCCAAATATGGCGGCGACCCCAAAAGAATTGGAGTAACCGGCGATAGCGCAGGAGGTCATCTCTCGGCTGCTGCAGCAACAATGCCCAATATGATAGGAGCCGGAGGTTTTGGGAAAACCAAGGGTGTATTTGAATTTATGCCAACCTATATCCCAAAAAACAAGACCCCGGAACAAGTGCGAAACGAACTGATGGATGCTATTAAGGCTGCTGCACCAAGCTACGGCGTATTTGGAGGCCTGAACCATTTCTCGGAAGATCCTGCTGCCGATGAGAGTTGGAAAAATGCTGTATCGCCAATAAATCATATCCCTAACGCAAAGGATCGTGCAGTTCCACACTATCTTACAAGAGGTACCAAAGATTTTCTCATCAAAGACGACATGGTAAAATCGTATGTTGACGTCCTGGTTGCTGCTGGTCAGGAGGCGGAATATGTTCAGGTTGGAGGAGCCGGACATGCATTTTTCGATTGGAAGCCTGATAACCGCACAAAAGAAACTTTCTACAAATATGGTGTCTATTATGCTCAGGAAATGGAACACTTCTTCAATTCGGTTTTTTATAAGAAATAAGTCGACAGTCGATAGTCCTCGGACCCGTCGTACATAATAAAATATCGCGAAAGCCGCATCAATATTAGTCACCCTGACCAGGGAGCTAAATTGGTGCGGCTTTCTTGTTTTGCAAAAAATTATATTGAAGATATAACAGGCCGGTTGTATTATAAATATTCTCTATTTTTGAACTGTTCTCAAAAACTTTTAAAGATACTATGGACATATTATTAGAAATAGATCCGGTAATATTAGCCCTGATGGCTACCCTCTTTACCTGGGGAGTAACAGCAATGGGATCTTCCATGGTTTTCTTTTTCAAGACACTTAACAAAAAGATATTAAACCTGATGCTGGGATTTGCTGCAGGAGTAATGATTGCAGCGAGTTTCTGGTCTCTGCTGAAACCGGCTATTGAAATGTCGGAAACAAACGGAGGCATAGGCTGGATTCCTGCATTAACAGGATTTCTTGCCGGAGGAGCTTTTTTGTTTATTATTGACAGAACGCTGCCTCACTTACACCTGGGTCTTGCAAGAGACAAGGCCGAAGGTATAAAAACGACCTGGAACCGAAGTATACTGTTAGTTTTAGCGATAACTCTTCATAACATTCCTGAAGGATTGGCTGTAGGTGTGGCCTTTGGCGCATTGGCCAACAACCCGGATATGGGAGTATTAACCGGAGCTCTGGCCCTCGCCATTGGAATTGGTTTACAAAATTTCCCCGAAGGTGCTGCAGTTTCCATCCCATTAAGACGAGAAGGCTTTACACGAAGAAAAGCCTTTAATTACGGGCAGTTATCGGGAGCTGTCGAGCCAATTGCAGGTGTGGTGGGAGCTTACCTTGTGACTGTTATGACGCCGATATTGCCCTATGCCCTTTCGTTTGCAGCAGGTGCCATGATATTTGTTGTTGCCGAAGAGCTTATTCCAGAATCCCAAACCGGCGATGGAACGGACTTATCCACCATTGGAGTGATGCTGGGATTTGCAGTAATGATGGTGCTTGACGTTGCTTTAGGCTAATTATTCATTGGTCCCATACCTCTCTGCTTTCTATGAGGTCCAGGGCCAAAACCTGGGCCACCTCGTCGCATAGGCATGTCCTGTATAAAAGCATCTCTGAAAATAAATTGAAGTTCTTCCTGTTGATCTGGCCGGCAAATATTTTTGACATCGAGATAATAGCGAAACGAAAGTTTCTTTAAATCAGCATGCATCATACCTATGGAATCGGATAACAGGCTCAGTTTAACAGTATCAGTATCAGGCAATGAAAGCTGATTAAGCATTTCTTCCCGTATCCTGAATAATTCCTGGGTAACCTCATGAGCCTTCTGGCGAAACTCCGTATTTATCTCCCGGAATTTTTCCATTTGCTCCTTATCAAGTCCCAGTTTATCACGAAAATACCTTCCACTAAAATTCTCAGGATCATTTTTCATTCGCATTCTTGTAACACTTACCACCTCGCTGTTATTTGAAGATATATACCTGTTATACATGATGGTACCAAGCGTTGAAATATTCATAATCGCAAGAATTACAACAATCCACACCAACCATTTAAATTTCGATTCAGTTTTCATTAGTAAATAAATTTACTGACTCAATTTGCAAATCGTTTATATACGACATTTCTGCCGGAATGGAATCGTCGGCCATATAGAAATTGCCGGCAATTATTCCTATATACAATGCAGCTGCTATAGAAGCAGCATAGGCAATTTTTCGAAGCACCGGCGGAATCATAAATATTACCCCGTCAGTTTCTCTGGCATGCTCCTCCTGAATTTTTTCCATAATCCTGTCGGATAAAGAAGAAGCCGGCAACATTGCCTTTTCAGCCAGAATTGCTTCCAAAGCTAATTTCTCCAGAAATAAACTTTGAGAACAACTGTCACACTCTTTCAGATGAGCTTCAATCTGAAAGCGTTCTTCGTGAGGTAACCTATCCTGAAGGTACGCCTCTAATTCTCTTTCACAAAGTTTACAGTCCATCTTTTTATTTTTAATATTAGAAACATTTTTTTCAAATTTCCTTCTTTAATTTTTGTGTTTTATAAAAACCCGACAACTTTTCCCTTAAACTAGCTTTGGCTCTGAATAAAAGTGATTCTACATTTCCTTCCGAAATATTCATAATCTCTGCTATTTCGCGCTGCGACATATCGTCGTATTTACTCAACACAATTGCTGTTCGCTGATTTTCTTTTAATCCGTCCAGGGCTTTTTGAAAAATCTCCTGCTGTTCTTTTCGCATCAATATTTTATCGGGTTCCTCGTAATGAGCAACCGGTAAATTAATTTCCTTTGCTTCTGATGTATGATCCCCTACCCTTATAAAATTGAATTTTGCTTTACGGGTTGTATTCAGGCAGGCATTTACCGCAATACGATATAACCATGTTGAAAAGGCCGATCCTCCTTTAAACCCTAATAATGATGTATAAGCCTGGATAAAAATATCCTGTGTAAGATCATCGGCATCGTCTTTATTATGCAGAAAGCCAATGCAAATACGAAAAACCATTGTTTTATAACGATCAACAATTTCCCTGTACAAATTTCTGTCGCCTTTTAAAATCAGGCTTATAATCTCGCTATCAGTCATCCAAAATCACTGGCTAAACTATTTTATTAGAAACCAAAAATCATTTTTTCCTTCGGCTTTTATCTATTTTTTTCACTGTTGTCCGGGATAAAATTTAAAGAGCTAGAAAGCATTTTGCCTTCATAGCTCTTCTTTGTAGTTTTGTTTTACCACAAACTTTAACTACAATGGATAAAAGTACACACTTTTACGGGAATTC
>JAJYAG010000169.1 GCA_021779665.1 Bacteroidota bacterium
CTTCGCCGCCCACTAAACCCCCTCTCAATTTAATTGCTTCATTGTCATTTCGAATGTAATGAGAAATCTACTCATTAATTCTTATAAATATTTTTACCGGACAATAGTGCTTATTAATTAAGTTAATCATAAATGTTTGTAGAATAATATTCATAATTTTGAAAAAACAATTGCAATGATTATTCAAAGAACAAAAGATGAGGTTATTATTCGGCTTAAGCCAACTGTTGATACTGAAGAGCTTCAGGAGTTGGCCAATTATTTCAGATATAAAGAAATTTCATCGAATTATAAGACTCCTCAGGATGAAGTTGATCAGTTAGCATCGGAGATCAATAAGACCTGATATAAAGCAAATCGCGACAAACTTTTGAAATGAAAGTCGTAGTAGATACAAATATAATATTTAGTGCAATTTTAAATTCCCAGAGTTGGATTGGGCAAAAGCCGAGGAACTAACCAAAGATGTGGATTATGATGATGCAGTCTTTGTTGCATTGTCTTTACATTTGAAGGCTAAATTATGGACAGGTGACAAAAAGCTGATATCAGCCCTGCTTCAGAAAGGATTCAAAAAATTTGTTACGTTAGATGATCTAAGAAACAAAATCATTAAAAAGCATAGTTGATATACAAATTACCATGAACAAAACATATTATTTTTTTTGCCTCCTGTTCTGCTTTTCATTAGTCGCCTTCTCTCCTGTTAAGAAGAAAATCACCATTTTCTCTATTGGCGATTCCACCATGGCCGACAAAGACACCACCGGAAACAATCCCGAACGTGGCTGGTGCCAGATGCTTCCTGCATTTTTCGATACTACCGCTGTAAAAATTGATAACCGTGCTAAAAACGGCCGCAGCTCCAGGAGCTTTATCACCGAAGGACTCTGGCTGCAGGTGCTCGATAATTTGCAGAAAGGCGATTATGTATTTATACAATTCGGTCACAACCATTCCAAACCCGACACTGCCCGGCGTACCGATCCACATACAACCTACCGTGCAAATCTGATCCGGTATATAACCGAAACCCGGGCCAAAGGCGCCATTCCTGTTCTTTTCACTTCCATAGTGCGCCGTTCCTTTGACAGTGAAGGCAACCAGATTAACACCCTTGGAGAATATCCTGCTGTTACGCACGAAGTCGGAAAAGAAATGAATGTTCCGGTTATCGATTTGAATAAAGCTACTGAAAACCTGCTTTACGAATATGGAGTTGAAGGTTCGAAAGCATTATTTATGATCTTTGAACCCGGAATTAGCAAACGTCACCCCAACGGAAGTGTTGATAACACCCATCTCAATCCGCTGGGTGCTTTTAAGGTAGCCCAATTAGCTGTTAAGGAATTTAAAGCACAGAAGCTGCCTTTTTCCAGATTTCTGAGAGAAGGTGTAAAAGTTAACGCCAATTTCCGCGGAAGCATAAACCGGGAAGCACTTGTAAACCGTCATAATGTTAAGGAGAACAAAATAGACACCCTGAATTCTCTCACCGTTGGCAATGGTGAGTTTGCATTTACCGTCGATGTAACCGGACTGCAAACTTTTCCTGAGCTCTATAAAAATGGCATTCCTCTTGGAACTCAATCACAATGGGGTTGGCATAGCTTTCCGAATTCGGAAAACTATCGCGTGGAAGAAAGTTTTAAAACTTACAATTACCATGGTCATCCTGCGCCTTATGCCGTTGAAATAAAAACTCCCGACAGAAACCGCGATGCGGTGGCTTATCTCCGTGCCAATGCACACCGTCTTCATCTGGGTAACATTGGCTTGAGCATTAAAAAGAAAGATGGTTCGGATATCACTCCTGCCGACATTAAAGATATCAATCAGGAGCTGAACCTCTGGAAAGGCGAGATCCGCAGCACTTTTAAAGTGGAAGGTGTGCCTGTGGAAGTTATCACATACTGCCATCCCGATTTCGACATGGTTTCCTCCAGAATTACATCTCCTTTGATTGAGGCCGGCCGTTTAAAAATAAATTTCCGTTTCCCGTATCCAACAGGCAATCACAGCGACTGGGCATGCGACTGGAACAGTCCCCAGAAACACAAAACCACACTCGAAGTGCTCTCCAATGCTGTCATTTTTAAGCGCACACTCGACTCAACCATCTATTTTGCCAAAGTCGACTGGAAAGGCAATGCCGCGATAAACGAAAAGCAGGCACATTTCTATGAATTGTCGCCCAAAGGAAGCACAATAGAATTTAGCTGCCGGTTTACAAAAGAAAAAAGAACGGCTGCTTTGCCCGATTTTAAACGGACAAGCATGCACAGTGACGCAAAATGGAGCTATTTCTGGAGCAGAGGTGGAGCAATTGATTTTTCGGGCAGTACCGACCCAAGAGCTAACGAGCTCGAAAGACGGGTAGTTCTTTCTCAATATCTTACTGCCATACAAAGTGCAGGAACTTTTCCTCCCCAGGAAACAGGATTAACCTACAACAGCTGGTTTGGTAAATTCCATACAGAAATGCACTGGTGGCATGCAGCCCATTTTGCGCTCTGGAACCGCATCGACCTGCTCGAGAAAAGTCTTGGCTGGTACCGCGATGTGTTACCTGTAGCACAAAGCATTGCCCAACGTCAGGGCTTTAAAGGTGCCCGCTGGATGAAGATGACCGACACCACCGGCTTAGAAGCGCCTTCGGGAGTCGGGTCGTTCCTGATCTGGCAACAGCCGCATATCATTTACTTTGCCGAATTATGCTACCGGAATTACCAGAAGAAAGACATACTTGAAAAGTACAAAGAACTTGTTTTTGAAACGGCCGATTTCATGGCATCGTTCGTGACCTGGGATCCCGATCGAAACCGCTTCAACCTTGTCGGGATGATCCCGGCGCAGGAGTCGCTTCCGCACGATATTACTTTTAACTCGCCCTACGAGCTGGCTTACTGGCACTGGGGACTGACCACTGCCCAGAAATGGCGGGTAAGGTTGGGTATGAGTCGTAACCGCCAGTGGGATGATATTATCGAGAAACTTGCCGTTGTGGCTCAAAAAAATGGCATTTATCTCTCGGCCGAAAGCGCACCCAACTCCTACACACATTTACCTTATTACTCCGATCACCCTGCAGTGTTCGGTGCTTTGGGCGTTTTCCCCGAATCGCGGCTGGTGGATAAAAAAGTGATGAGCGCCACTTTCGATTACATCCAGGATCACTGGAACTGGAACAAAACCTGGGGCTGGGATTTCCCTATGATGGCCATGACAGCGGTAAGGCTCGACCGTCCGGAGAAAGCTATTGATGCGCTGTTTATGAAGGTGCAAACAAATACCTATCTGAAAAACGGACATAATTTTCAGGACAACCGCCTGAGGCTTTATCTTCCCGGAAACGGCGGCATACTTGCAACTGTTGTTCTGATGTGTGCCGGATACGATGGATGCGAAACCATAAATCCCGGCATTCCAAAAGACGGAAGCTGGAAAGTGAAGTGGGAAGGACTAAGTAAAATGCCATAGGCTGAAATTATTCAGCAAAAACATCGTTGTCAATTATTATATTTCGTCCCTGTTAATCATTAATCAATCCACCCCATGAACAGAAGGAATTTTGTAACCCGAACAAGCATGGCATCTGCAGCTTTATTCACAACACCATTGATTTCAAAAGTTACAGGTAGCCGCTTAGAATTTGTCAGCCAGCGACCCCCACTGGAAAAGAGACACTTCACAAGCGAAGCCATTGAAGAAACCATACGCAAAGTTAAAGCTCAGATTAAAGATCCCGAGCTGGCCTGGTTATTCGAAAACTGTTTCCCCAACACACTCGATACCACTGTTACCTATTACGAAAAGGAGGGTAAACCTTACACATACGTAATAACCGGAGATATCGATGCCATGTGGCTCCGCGACTCCTCAGCACAGGTTTGGCCTTATCTTCCGCTGGCAAATAAAGATGCCAAGCTTAAAAACCTGCTGAAAGGTGTTGTAAACAAGCAAACGGAGTTTGTGCTGCTCGATCCCTATGCCAATGCTTTTTACGACGACCCTGACAAAAAGAGTGAATGGGCAAGCGACTATACAACCATGAAACCCGGCGTTCACGAGCGCAAATGGGAAATTGACTCGCTGTGCTATGTTATCCGTTTGGCTCACGGCTACTGGAAAGCCACAGGCGACACATCCATTTTCGATAACAAATGGCAGGAAGCCATGAAGCTGATTGTAAAAACCTTTAAAGAGCAACAGCGCAAAGAAAATAACGGTCCCTACAGGTTTCAGAGAAAAGCAGCTCCCCCGACCGATTCACAGTATGGAGGCGGATACGGCAATCCAACAAAAAAAATCGGGTTAATCCATTCCATGTTCCGCCCTTCGGACGACTCCACCTTTTATCCATTCCTGGTTTCGTCCAATATGTTTGCAGTAGTTTCGCTCAATCAGCTGAACGAGATTTTCACAACTGTTGTAAAAGATGCTGCTTTTGCTGCCGAATGCAAAGCTCTTGCCCAGGAAGTGGATGCCGCTCTTAAAAAATATGCCATCCTGCAGCACCCTTATGCCGGAAAAATTTATCCTTTGGAAATAGACGGTTTTGGCAATGCCTTATTTATGGACGATGCCAATGTTCCCAACCTGCTTTCACTTCCATACCTTGGATATGCCAAAATTGACGATCCGCTTTACATTGCTACCCGTAAGTTTTCGTTAAGTCATAACAATCCCTGGTTCCACGAAGGAAAATATGCAAAAGGGATTGGCGGCCCACACGTGGGTGAGCATAAAATATGGCCTTTGGGACTTGTTATGCAGGCCCTCACCAGTAAAGACGAAGCTGAAATAACTTACTGTCTCAAAACATTAAAGACGACCCATGCCGGCACCGGTTTCATTCACGAATCGTTCCATGTGGACGATCCGAAGAATTTCTCACGTAGCTGGTTTGCATGGGCCAATACCATTTTTGGGGAGCTAATTTTCAAACTTGCTCAAACAAACCCAGCCATCCTGAATAAATCATTTTAATTTCAAATGACCATCAGGGTATCAGGCTCTGATGGTCATTTTTCCAAAGACCTCAATTTTGTAGTTCCCAAGTCAGAATTTCTATATTCTACAACATCTTTCTTCACCGCCGGTTAGTTCTTTTTAAAGATACAACTCCTTGCAAGCGCCCAAAAAGGGATACTTTTTAATTGTATTTTTTACAATTTATAAAACATTATGCCTTTTCTTTATGATAAATTTATTTATTACTGCTTGTAGGAAAATTCTAAATTTGTTTTTGATATACTAATTATAAATGGAAGATAGGCAGCTTGTAGCCGGTGTGGCGGTTGGGGACAAAAATGTCTACGAACAATTGTATCACCGGTATTATGTTTACCTCTGTCATATTGCCGAGCATATTACACACGATATTGCTGATGCCGAAGAAATTGTATCCGATGTATTTCTTAAATTATGGAATAACCGGGAAACAATTCAAATAAATTCTTCGCTGCGGTCGTACCTTGTGCGGGCGGTGCAAAACACTGCCATTAACTATCTGGAAAAAAACAACTCCAAATACAAAACCACCAGCCTGGATACAATTAAATATTCATTAATTCTGTGGGATGATGATTATCCGCTTGGCCATTTGTACGAACAGGAAGTAATAGCCCTTCTGGAACAAAATATAAATGCCCTGCCCGAAAATTGCCGGGAAATATTTAAACTTAGCCGCCACAACGATTTATCGTATCAGGAAATTGCCGACAAATTAGGTATTTCCATAAATACTGTTAAAACTCAGATCAAGATAGCCATTGCGCGACTAAGGGAAGGACTTAAGGATTACCTGCATCTGATCCTTTTGCTCATATTTGTTAAAAAAATTTAAATTTCTTTTCACCCTCCCGAATTTTTTTCCTGTCTATATATAGTAACAAATTTTTATGCACTCCTTCAAAAACAAACATCACGTTGATGAACTGATTGCTGGGTATCTCAAAAATGAGTTGGCCGAAGATCAGATTATGGAACTCCACACATGGATTCAGCAAAGTAAAAAGAATAAGCTTTACTTTGACGAATGCCGTGAAATATGGATAACAGCAAATACCGTCGAAAATAAAAAAAGGTATAGTTCCGTTTTGGCTTTCGAAAAATTTCTGGAAATTACCGAAGGAGAAACTCCTGTCTTTTTATTAAGGAGAAAAATCTGGTTGCAAATTGGTAAGTATGCTGCTATTTTAATTGTAGCTTTTTTTTTAGGGGGCGCGGTTTTTACAAAGTTTTTTACAGATACGAACGATTTGTTATCCGATCGATATAGCGAAATTGTTGTGCCCAGGGGAGCAAAAGCTCAATTTACCCTTTTGGATGGCACGCAGGTTACCCTGAATGCCGGAAGTAAGCTGAGATATAATAACAAATATGGCATTAAGGACCGTAATGTTGAACTCGAAGGCGAAGCTTATTTTAAGGTAGCTAAAGATAAAGAAAGACCTTTTATTGTAAAAACTTCTCACATTGCTGTAAAAGCGCTAGGTACCGAATTTAATGTAAAAGCATATCCCGGCGATAAAACTATTGAAACAACCCTTGTTGAAGGATCAGTAAAGGTTGAAAAACTGGAAGGTAAAAACGAGTATGGTGACATTTTACTGAAACCCAACCAAAAAATCACATTTTACAAATCGGAGGAGATTCAGGAGGATAAAGAAAATTACACCAAAGAAGGAGAAATAGCTAAAAAGAGGGGTGTGGTTCCTGATAAAATTGCTCCGGTTTACGAGCTTGTAAAGGAAAATGTTAAAGTTGAACCTTTGGTTTCGTGGAAAGAAAACAGATGGATCATTGAAAAAGAAGATCTTTCGATGCTAGCTGTTGATCTGGAAAGAAAGTTCGATATCCAGATACTTTTCGAAACCGACCGTTTGAAGCACTTCCGGTTTACCGGTACGTTGCTCGACGAACCTTTGGAACAGGTACTGAAAGTGATGAGTGTTACCGCTCCTATTAATTATGAAATAAACGGTAAAAAAGTAACCCTGAAAGAAAAGGAGAACTTTGAAAGGATTTATAAGAAACTTTATAAAAAGGACAGGAATAATAATTAACCAGTAAACTTTTGCCTATGACGTAAAAAGACTAAAAAACTATTACTAAAAAGCGCAGGATGCTGTAACACCCCGCGCCAATCTTTTAAATAAACTCGCAATGTCATTCTTCAGGTGAACATTGTTTTGTTAAACTTAAAACACAGAGCAAATCTATGAAAAAAAATTTTTCAAACACTATTCCTGTGCCTCGGTCGGGAATAAAAAAACTATTACTAATCATGAAACTAGCCCTCGCTTTCGTTCTAATGAGCGTTCTGCAAGTCAGTGCTAATGTTTATTCGCAGAGCACTGTAAACTTGAATGTACAGGACAAGTCTCTACGCGATGTTCTAAAAACGATAGAACAGAGCAGCTCTTTCCGGTTTTTCTATAGCGACGACCTTGTTCTGATGAACAAAAATGTTGATGTAAAAGCCGATAATGAAAAAGTAACAGATGTTCTTGATAATATTTTTGCTGCTTCGGAACTTACTTACAAAGTGTTTGAGAATAATTTAATCGTAATTGTTCCGAAAACAGAAGCATTGCAGGAATTAAATGTTACTGGTGTTGTAACCGATTCAAAGGGAGATCCGCTTCCGGGTGTTAACGTGGTTATAGAAGGTACAACCATGGGCGTTGTTACCGACCTGGACGGACGCTATTCAGTAAAAGTTCCCAGTGGATCGTCAGTGCTCGTATTTTCTTACATCGGGTTTTTAACTGAAAAAGTTGAAGTTTCCAACCGTAAAGTTGTTGACGTTAAACTGGTTGAAGATATCCAGAACCTGCAGGAAGTTGTAGTTACCGCGCTTGGTATCAAAAGGGAAAAGAAAGCTTTAGGTTATGCTGTTTCCGAAGTAAAAGGCGACGAGATTTCTACAGTATCTCCTATCAGCCCGGTTAATGCACTTCAGGGTAAGGTTGCCGGCTTGAACATTGCTCCCAGTGAAGGTGCAGCTTTTGCCGGTGCTAAAATACAGGTACGTGGTGCTTCTACTTTAAGAAGCAATAACATGCCAATTTTTGTTGTTGATGGTATCATTGTCGACAACGAACTCTCCGGTGGTGATGAATGGGGTGGAACCGACTGGGGTAACAACCTTAAAAACCTCAACTCCGACGAATTTGAATCAGTTTCGGTACTGAAAGGTGCCGCAGCAACTGCCTTATATGGTTCACGTGCTTTGAACGGAGCTATCGTAATCACCACTAAAAAAGGTAAAGCCCGTAAGGACTTAGGTATAAAAATATCTCAGCGTTTCAATGTAAAGCAGGCTTATAAGGGACCAGCTTTCCAGAACGTTTATGGTGAAGGTGCTCCTGCAGGTTACGACACTGATATACCCGACAAATGGAATCCTTCAAAATATTTCCACCTCAACTCGGCTAATGAGCCTGTGATTGATGGCAGCTGGGCCCCGTTAAGTTTTGGTCCGAAAATGGAAGGTCAGAAAATCAGAGATTATGCCGGTGACTGGACAACTTTCGATCCTCAGCCCGATAACTTCCTGGATGCTTATCAGACCGGTTTCCAGAATAACACCAATATTTCTCTTGAAGGTGGTGGTGAAAACACAGTATTTCTTATCTCCTTCTCGAATTTCAAGGAAAAAGGAAATATTCCAAGAAACACATTCGACAGAAACGCCATTTTCGCCAAGGTGAATAAGAAATTCAACAATTTTATCAGTTCCGACGTAAGTGTAAGTTACTCCAACGCAGTTCCCAAGAACCCGCTGCAAACACTGGGACAATACTTTATTACCGGCGCATGGCCAAGAAACTATAACACCAACTACTGGAAAAATCATTACAAAGCTGCTCATGGTGGTGTACCCCAAGGTGATCCATATAACGATCCGGGTTATGAAACTCCGGGCTCGGATGTCTGGTTTAGCCTGTATGAGAACAATTCCAAAAGAACAGAAGAATCACTGCGTGTTACAGCAAAACTTAATATGAATATTACCAGCTGGTTTGACATCGTATTGGATGGTTCTTTGAACAACTATTATACAACAGCCGAAACCAAGCAATTGGGTCAGGGATACCGCAATGCAGGTGGCTATTATGAATTATTCCACGATACCAAGCAGCAATACGATGGTAAAGTTTGGATGAATTTCCATAAGAAAGTAAGCGACTTTGATTTACGCGCTTCTGCTGTTGCAGAACACTGGCAATCGAAATACAGTTATTCCGGAGCATGGACAAGTGGTGGTTTAATTGTTCCCGGACAATACTCAATTGAAAACAGTAAGAATCAGGCTGGTCAGTCGGCATATATCGGCGATCAGAAAAAACTGGAATCAGTTTATGCATTTGCCGATGTTTCGTGGAAGGATCAGGTTTTCTTAAGCGTAACCGGACGTAACGACTGGTCTTCAGCTTTGGTTTATGCTGATGGTCATGGTTCGTACAGCTACTTCTATCCTTCAATCAGTGGTTCATGGTTATTTTCCGAATCACTTCAGTTACCCGACTGGTATACTTATGGTAAGTTAAGAGCCTCATGGGCGCATGTTGGTAATGACTTTACTCCTTACAGCATTAACCCAGGCTTTAGCCGTTCACGCACCATTAACAGTTATAATGGTGATATCCCTGCTTTCTCGTTCAAGGATAGAATTATGCCTAACCTGAATTTGAAACCTGAAGATCAGAAATCAATTGAATTCGGTTTTGAAAGCCGTTTCTTCATGAACCGACTGGGTATTGACTTTACCTATTATAAAACCAATACTTACAACCAGATTCTAAATATCCCAGTGCCAACCGAATCGGGAGTTAACGAGCAACGTATTAATGCCGGTGACATTCAGAACCAGGGTATTGAAATTGAACTCAAAACCATTCCTGTTAAAATCAACGATTTTGAATGGTTCTTAGATGCTACCTTTGCCCGTAACCGTGGTAAAATTAATAGCCTCTACCCGGGCGTAACTGAATACATTCTGGATGGATCGTGGAACTATGGTAATACCCGTATTGCTTCTGTAGCCAAGGTTGGAGGAGCTTATGGCGTACTTGTATCAGATTCTGATCCAAAACGTTTCAACAATGCAAACGACCCGAATGATCCGCGTAACGGCAAAATGTTACTCACATGGAATGCTTCCCAACGTGGTGCTTATCCCGAAAGAAGCTTTGAAGAAAAAGTTGTTGGAGATATGAACCCTGATTTTACCGGTAGCGTTACAACAGGTTTCAGCTTTAAGAATTTCCGTATCGAAGCCATGTTCGACTTCAAGATTGGTGGCGATATCAGCACCTATTCGGGCCGTTACGGTGCCGCTTACGGATTGTATGAATCCACACTCGATTACCGCGATCTCGAACACGGTGGTAAAGAATGGACAGCTAACTGGACTGGCGAAAAATACCAGGATGGTTATATTCCCGATGGCGTATTTAAAGAAAATACAATTGTGGAAATGAAAGATGCCAACGGCAATATTGTTAAAAATGATGTTAGTGGTATGACTTTTATTGAAGCTTATGACAAGGGTCTTGTAGATGCAGTTCATGGTAGCTGGTGGCATTATAAAACCAATAACTGGGGCTTAGGTATTGTGAACGATAATGTTCTTCAGGAAAACTCCTATATTGGTTTCCGTCAGTTAACCATTTCGTATGCTATACCAAAATCATTATGCAATAAGATTCGCGTAAGTTCGGCAGATATCGCCTTCATAGGACGCGACTTAGGCTTCCTCTATAAAACCCTTAAGGACGATCTGAATCCTTTCAGTGTCAGAAGTAACAGAGCCGGTGCCGCTTTAGAATGGCAGCAAACTCCTTACGTCAGAACTTTAGGTGTTGCATTAAATCTGAATTTCTAGTGAAAGATTCAGTTGAATATAATTACGGAAGTAAAATGCTTCAAAATTGTTATCAATCAAATCTTTAATTACTTAAAATTAAACAAATGAAAAATATTACATACAAAATATTTATAAGTTTGGTTCTGATCGGTTTCCTCTCGGTACAATGCAAGGACGAGTTTGCTGATTTAAACCAGAACCCGAGAGAGGTTACTAACCCCGATGTATCTCAGCTCCTTACAAATGCACTTTTTAATATGTGCGGAGATGAGTATTTACAATGGTTCTATAACAACAGCGTATATTTCTGGAGATTCCAGCAGATAACTGTTGCACGTGCAGGTACAAGCTCCGATTTTAATAATACAGCTGCTCTCGGCGGAGTTCCCTTATATACTGTAATGATCGACATGAAGGAAGTCCGTAATCGTATCGATCAGATGCCTGCTGAGGAAAAAGCCAATTACGAAAAGTTTAAAGCGATTACCTATATTCCTCAGGTTTATCTTGGCATCAAGGAAACCGACTGGAAAGGCAGCATGCCATACTCCGAAGCGGTTGAAGCCCGTTACAGTGGTAATATGACTCCAAAATACGACACTCAGAAAGAGTTGTTTACTCAATGGATTAAAGAACTCGACGAAGCAATAGCTGCTTTGATAAAAGATGACCCCAAGCAAATTTCTCCTGTTAACCAGGATTTCATCTTCAAGGGTGACTGGACTGCATGGGCTCGTTTGGCAAACAGCCTAAAATTGCGCATTGCAGCACGTCTCGAAAAGGCAGATAACGCCTGGATGAAACAAATTTTGGCTGACGTGGTTTCCAAAAAAGATGCAAATGGCCAGTTATTGTTAATTACCGAAGCAGCTCAGCAGGCTATCTGGGCTCCTGCAGCAAACGAACTTGGCCCTGGCGGAACAAACTCACTCTGGATTGAAAACTATGGCCCATCCCAGAATTTCAGTAAATTTTTGGTTCGCAACCAGGATCCGCGTCTCAACCTCTTCTTTATTAAGAACGACTTAGACGAAACTGCAATCACAAAGCTAAAGGCTACCCCAAATGTAACTTTGCCTAAATTTGCAAAATCACCTGTTACTGAACCTTGGGATCGTCTTGTTGGTGCTCCTGTAGCTCCGGATTCATCGGGTGTTGCCGATTATTTTGGTGCAACCTTGAAGGATTCTGAAGGCAAAAACTATTCACGCCTGCCTTATGTGGATTATAACCTGATTAAACCCAAGCAAAATAACCGTAATGGCGAATACAAAAATATTTTCCTCGGTGCCGCTGAAGTTTCGTTATACCTTGCTGAATTTGTTGAAAAAGGTTATGTTTCAGGAATCGGAACTGCCAAGGATTGGTACGAAAAAGGAATCCGCTTATCATGCCAGACATATAATGATAAAGCTCAAAAAGCTCAGATTCCGAACTTCGAAACCCGTAAGATTACTGATGATCAGGCAACAGCTCTGATTGGATCGCCAGATGTGGCCTATGTTGCCGGAAGTCCTATGAATGTTGAGAAAATTATTTTACAGCAACTTATTAATCTGTATGATAATCCTTATGAAGGTGTTGCTGTTACCCGTCGTACCGGTTATCCTAAGAAAACCAGTACCATCTGGGCATGGCAACCTTATGTATCTACGGGCAATGTACTTAAACTCCCCCGCCGTTTCCCATGGGTAACCCCTACTGACGAAACAAACCGTGCCAACTGGACAACTGCTCTCACCGAACAGGGTTTTACAAAAGATGACAACAAAGGTGAAGTGCTGAACGCTGAACGGGTTTGGTGGGATAAAAACAGTCCAAACTATGGAGAAGGAAACTAACAAAGTTTTAAAATTATTGGCTGTAATTTAAGTGTTAGTTAGGAGAGAGGGGCAAACAGCTTTAAGTTGTCTTGCCCCTTATTCTTTCCAGTTATTGAGAAGTTATCCACCGTTTAAACTTGTTAGTATGTATAAAAAACATCTATACTTATTTCTCTGTCTGATTTTTTCCGCTTTAAAGCTAAATGCACAGGAAAATTACACCTTTACCCAGGCCCTCACAATATCCAACGCTCATCAATACGGCCGCGAAGGTTTGTATAACGACCAGTTTGTTTATCGTTATTTTTCACAGGAATTCAAAACTCCAAAAGAAGGATCGGTTTTCTTTACAAACGATAAAGGCCAGGATATTGTCTGGAAAGCAATAAAAGCCGATACAGCAGGCCGGTTCACAAGTCGTGAAGCCTCCAACGGCTACATTTATCTTTCGTATAACTCGCCAAAAGAACAAAACGCTGTACTTAATATCAGCGGCAATTCCATGTTCTATTTTAATGGCGAACCTCATGCCGGAGATATTTATTCGGACAAATGGCTTTACACTCCTGTTAAACTCAAAAAAGGGTTAAACGAAATTTACATCCGCACCTCGCGGTACATGTACCAGGGTGTAATTGCCCGTTTATCATTCTCCGAAACTCCGGTTTTAATAAAAACAGAAGATGCTACTTTGCCTCACATGATCGTTGGCGCGAAAAACGACCAGCTGTTGGGAGCAATTGTGGTAATCAATACAACCAACCAATCTTTAAAAGATATAAAAATCAGATCGAAGCTCAACGGAAAAGAAATCACTGTTGATGTTCCTTCTATCTTACCATTGAGTTCACGCAAAATTGGCTTTCAGTTTAATGGCTCCGGAATATCCGGAAAAGGAACACACTCGTGTGAGTTAGCGCTTCTTTCCAAAGGAAAAGAAATAACCCGCTCGGAAGTTAAGGTTGAATCGGTACTTCCAGACGAACCTTACAAAAAGACTTTTATAAGCAATATCGACGGAAGTGTGCAGTATTATGCCGTAAATCCGCAAAGTACCTTGACATCAGCTCCTTCTTCTTTTTTTCTGTCGGTTCATGGCGCCGGTGTTGAAGCTATCGGCCAGGCAAAAGCGTATAAACCGAAAGACTGGGGCAATCTTGTAGCTCCCACCAACCGTCGTCCGCGGGGTTTTAACTGGGAGGACTGGGGCCGTATCGATGCCATGGAAGTTCTTGATCTTGCTGTGAAAGAGTTTAATCCCGATCCATCAAAAATATATTTAACCGGTCACTCCATGGGTGGTCACGGAACCTGGTACCTGGGAGCGACTTTTCCAGGTAAATGGGCGGCTATAGCTCCATGTGCCGGTTATCCGTCGCTTATGGGTTATGGCTCGGCCGATGGTAAAATTCCGCAGCCGGGCGATAACGAAATTGAAAAGAGCCTTTACCGTGCCAGCAACGGCAGCAATGTATTTGAACTGGCGCATAATTATAAAGCATCGGGAATTTATATCCATCATGGCGACAGCGACAAAGTTGTTCCGGTGGATTATGCCCGGCAGATGCGCAAAGTGTTGGCCGAGTTTCATCCCGATTTCAGTTATTACGAATATCCGGGTGGCAGCCACTGGTTCAGCGACCAGAGTGTCGACTGGCCGCCGCTGTTCGAATATTTTAAGTGGCACAGCATACAGCACGATAGTGCCCGCAATAAAATAGACTTTACGACCGCCAACCCTGCAGTCTCGTCAAACTATTACTGGGCAACCATTATGCAGCAGACAGAACCGCTGAAGTACAGCAATATCAAGCTGATCCGCGAAGCAAAAACAAAGTCGATGTATGGCGAAACGCAAAATGTTTCCATACTGAAACTCAACCTTGCGGCCTTTGGAAATGACTCGGTAACTCTGAAGATTGATGGTGATGTTTTGAAGTTGAAGGCATCAGCTGCATCTTCTTATGTTTACCTTGCAAGGAACGATCACTGGCAGCTGATTTCAGAGCCGGCGGCAGATAAAAAAGGTACTTTGCGCAACGGCACTTTCAAGGAACCATTTAACAACCGGATGGTGTTTGTTTACGGAACTACAGGGAATGCGCAGGAAAATGCATGGTCGTTGGCCAAAGCCCGTTTCGATGCCGAAACCTGGTACTACCGGGGAAATGGAGCAGTTGATATTGTTTCGGATAAAGAATTTAGTCCGGCAAATTATCCCGACCGCGGCATCATTATCTATGGAAACTCATCCACCAACAGCGCCTGGAACAAAATGCTTGCAAAATGCCCTATTCAGGTTTCAAGAGGAAGCATCAAAATTGGTGGCAAAGAGTTAAAGGGCGAAAACCTGGGAGCTTATGTGATGTATCCCCGCTCCGACAGCAAAACAGCTTCTGTTGCGGCAATCACCGGAACCGGACCGGCAGGAATGCATGCCGCCGATGCCAACCAGTATTTCTCGGGTGGAAGCGGTTTTCCTGATTATATGATCTTCACCGACGAGCTTCTGAAATCCGGAGTTAAAGGAGTTTTGAATGCCGGATTTTATAATAATAACTGGGAGCTATAATCATTATTGGCTTGATTAAACAATAGATCCCTGATTCCATTCGGGATGACAATTTGGG
>JAJYAG010000170.1 GCA_021779665.1 Bacteroidota bacterium
TTTCACGTCGAGATGAGTAGGTGCGGACACTGCTGTTAATTCGCACAAGGTGGGGAAAATGTCGACGAATTCTGTTGGAGAAACTGTTTGTGAAGGTTTCATGCCGGGTGCCGAGATAATAAGCGGCGCATGTGTTGCCTGTTCAAAATTGGTGTGTTTGCACCAGAGGTTATGATCGCCCAGATGCCATCCATGGTCACCCCAGAGCACAACAACTGTGTTCTTCGAAAGACCCAGCGAGTCGAGTGCCCGTAACACAATGCCCACCTGGGCATCCATGTACGATATGGCCGCGTAATATCCGTGAATAAGCTCTTTTTGTTTATCCACAGGAAGGTCGAGACCCGGCTTCTGGTCGGTAAACGACGAAATTGGCGGAATATCAGAATAGGCGTAGAGCTCGGCTGCAGTGTGGTAAGCCAGTCCGGGACTGTTTTTTGCCTGCTGCTGAAAGGGCGCCATCGGCATCTGGTCGCGCTTGTAGAGATCCCAGTATTTTTTGGGCGCTACAAACGGAAGATGGGGTTTGCTGAAGCCTACCGCAAAAAAGAAGGGTTTCCCGTCTTTTGCAAGTTTTGCAAGAATGTCTTTGGCATACAGGGCGTTCGATCCATCGTTGTAAGCATTGTCGGGAACATCGGCACATTCAACCGATGGTTTTACAAATTTGCCTACATACTCTGTCAGGTCCTTGCCTTTTAAACCTTTGGCTTCGCCTTCGGCGGTGTACTTTTGAAATAAGGCTTTTGTTTCGGGCAACTGGTACTGGCCCTCTGGTTTTCCGGTAGAGGCTGCTATATATTTATCTGATCGTTTGTAATAGGGAATGCTCCAGGAGGGTTTATCCAGCGCATCGTCCACACAACGGGAGTCGTATATTTTCCCGATGCCTGCTGTCTGGTAACCCTGACTGATAAAATACTGCGGCATGGAAAGGATGTCAGGGTTAACATCGCGCATTTTTGTTTTCAGGTCCCAAACACGGGTATAATCGGGCCGCATACCCGTAAGCAGGCTGGCGCGTGTCGGTCCCGAAACGGCCTGCTGACAATAGTTTCGGGTGAAAACCGTGGCTTTCGACGCCAGTTTGTCGATATTGGGCGTCTTTACAAGCGGGTCGCCGTAACAACCTAAGATAGGCTTCAGGTCATCCACCGCTATAAAAAGCACGTTCATCTTTTCAGTTTGAGCACTTAACTGGCTTAAACCAAGTCCAAGCTGAGCGGCTAACCCTAAAGGCCTGAATAATTTATTCATAGATAAAAGGTTTTCTGATTAAGTAGGTATGAGATTTCTCCATCCACCCAAAACGGTGTCACTGTCATTCGAACGAAGAGAGAAATCTATTCATTAGTTCATGGTGCGATATTTAAATTTTACAAGGTTTAAGTTACAGAAAATTACCATTATTTTAACGTGAGCTAGTTAAAACCTTCTTGTATGCCTTTCTACTAAGTTAATCGTGTTTTAAAACCAAACATCACTGCAGATAACTTTAGGTTTCAAACAGCCCTTGTAACTTTTTTGTGACCAAAAAAGTCACCAAAAAAGTCTTTAACGGCGGAAACGCGGTCCGTCTCCTGCGTCGACTTCCCTTGAACGGCCCGCCGTTAGCAAGGAATTAGTATTTTAGCTTCGCCATGCTTTGATCAAATGGCGTTTGTTAAATCATAGGCAATGCTCCTTTTAGTTATATAGTAGGTTTGAGGAGGTAAAATAAGGTTCTTTCTTCGGAAACCTTATTTTCTAAATTGTATTTTGACCTTAGTACAACGGGTAGCAAAATATTTCAACCTTATTTCTTATGCATTCTAAGTAATCTAAGGTCGAACTCACGTTGTTTTATATTAAAAGGCCATTTATTCACTTGACTACTTCCAGAGCTATTTTAATTAGTCTGCACCACAAATTTTTTGATGCTGCTTTTCCCATTGGCGGAACATTCAAGAAAGTAGATTCCGTTTTTCAGGTCGGAGCAATTCAGAAATACATTTTGTCCGGTTAGCTTACCCGACATAATTTTTTTGCTTCCTGCATCAAAAAGGGTATAGTTTAAATCGCGACCGGCACTTTTAATGGTAATGCTTCCCAGGGTAGGATTTGGGAAAATTTCAACATTCATGTCGTGGTAATTATGAGTGATGCCTGTTGTCTGGTGACGGGCATTCAGTTGCGCTTCGTATAGGGATGAAGGCAGCAGTCCGGGTTGGTTCAATCCTTCCCATTCGCCGTCGGGTCTTCCTGCAAAAGCTCCTTCGTATTTGCCTCCGGTTAGTCCGATGCAGTAATTCTTGCCACTTACCCAGGGCGACTGTACAGCTGTTTTTGGCGATTTGCAGTTCCAGATTACCTGGGTTACTCCTGCCCACCCATGTCCCGATCCCATATTCCCGCGGTCCTGAACATTGATCTGTCCGTCGGTATCGATCATATCGTACAGGGTTCCGCAAGCCCAGCGATGATGCGGGCCTATATCGGAGTGGGTTTTACGTGCTGTACATTTTGTAAACACGTTGGGGCCGAGAACCCGTGCTCCTGTTACATAGTCGTGCCGCCCTTCGGTGGTATAACAGTTTTTGAACAGGTTGAGCTGTCCGTTGCAGTTGAACGAATATCGCCGTCCACCGGTGATGATGGATTTGGCATCGAGGCATTGGGAGTCGAAAACTGAGATATTACGCGAGCCTCCGTCGATATAAACACAGCCATTGCCAAAATGGCGCGACACAACATTCCGTGCCCAGCCCTGGTTCACTTTCGTGAAGTTTATTGCATTCCAGCCATGGTTCTCGTCGGTGTCATTCTGAAACGAGGATACCATCATCAGGTTTTCAATTCCACAATTTCTGATGCGGCCATTGAACGAGTATTTCATAACAAATCCGCCGCCATAGTTTTTATCCATCTGCATCACAACCGGATTATCGAAATATACCTTATTGCCGGTAATTGCTGTTATTATACGCTCGAAATAGAGGTGATACCCGTCGGCGGTCCATTGCACCGTTCCTTCACGCTCCACAATCTGATCCATCTTCAGGTCGTGAATCCAGTTCGTGGTACCCGGACGGTAGAGCAACACCGAATCTCCAACCCTGAAAGCAGCAGCGTTTAAAAGTTCAACATAAAAACGTCCTGTAGGAACAAAATCTTCACTTATAGCGACTTTGGTACTTTCCTGCCTGCTTGTACCTCCCGAACCGGTGAAACAAAACAGGTCGAGCTGCGAAGATGCTGTTTCGGTAATGACAGTGCCTTCGGCAGTGGCTCCTTCGCCTCTTATCACAATGCCCGACCTGGTTATTTTGATACTGCCATTTACAGGGTAAGTTCCTTTCCGCAGCAGTAAAGTGCCTCTGAAACCATCGCTCTGAAGGGGCAAGGCAGCTACTTTATTCACTGCATCCTGGATATTTTTAAGGTTATCACCCGAGACAGGGCCTATCGTCAGCACAACAGGAATATCGGGAATGTTTTTATCGCCCGAAGCATAGCCTACCTTGCTGAAGTCGGGGATTGTGTTGCCTTTCGCATCGGGTGTGTAGCTGAGAATTCCCTGCCCGGATGCTGAAATATAAGGCGACTGCCAGGTTTGTGCTCTTGCGGTTAATTGGCTAATTATCAGAAGTGAAAAAAGAAATCTTTTCATTAGAATATTGCAATAATGGTGAAAGCAAAATAGTTCTGAAATTATGCAGGGAGAGCAGTAACAGCTTCCCTGCACAATTAATCTACTAACTATAAAAACAACTAACTACTGTAGCTTCAAATATACATTGTCGAGGTAAAAGTTCGACTGTTCGAAAACTTCCACAGCAACGCTTTTTAAATTAAGTTTATCGGTGTTGGTATTGGCCAGCTTCCAGTTTTTTATGGCCGGAGTTTCCAAAACCTTTAACGCATCCAGGGTAACTACGATATTAAAATCAGCATCAACGGAGATGGAGATGGGGCGCATACCTTTTTTGTCGGCTGCTTTGGCGCCATCGGTAAATACAAACTCAGGCTTACGTCCCGACACGATGTTTGTCCAGGTGGAAGTTGAAAACTCGGAATTGAAAACCTCGTAATCCAGGGAATAATTCTTGGCTGTACCTGTTGCAGTAGGCCATATTTCGAGGCGGATTTCGCGCACATACGATTTTACCTTGGAACCATCGTACCGTACCGGCTTGTTAAAAGCGAGGCGATAGTACATGGAACTGGTGGCATTTTTGTATTTGGTTCTCCAGGCCATATCGGCACTGTAAGTGAAAGGATTGTAAAGAGCCGTGTCGCCGAAATCCCTTCTGTATGAGCCTCTGGTGTTCGATTTGCTCCCCACAAGCAATACCTCTCCGTTGGCATAGGTGGTATTGAAATTACTTGTCGAGAAGTTTGTTGAGGCCACCGAGAACTTATCGAAAAAGTATTCACCTACAGTCATCTTTGTGGATCTTTTTTCCGATTTACCCTGGCATTCGACCGTGCAGGTTACAAGGTAATCGCCTGCTTGGCGGGGAGCTACCCAAACATTCTGAAAAAGACCGACAGGGCCGGAGAAATATCCGCCGTCGCATTCCCATTTGTAGTTAGCTTCACTTAAATCGCTCACCTGTGCGCCTACCCACACCTGAATTTTTTGTCCCTGAAAGAACTCACTGCCGTTTTTGTAAAGCGAGTCAATTGTTACCTCACCGTCTTCTTTTGAACATCCAAAAAGAATTACAGAGAAAAATATAATTAAGCTGAAATATTTTTTCATTGTTCCTGATTTTAATGTTATTGATATTTTCTTACTCCTACTGATTGCCAAGTATTGCCTTAGCTGGCGGAATCAGGTAATCGTCGAGTACATGGATTACACCGTTTACACAATCAATGCCCGATGTTCTGGGAGACAGGTCCGATTTCCGCGAACCTGTGAAACCATTCACCCTGAAATTGGCATTACGGTCGTTTATGAGGTGGAAACTTACTTTTGCAGAATCACTTTCGCCGGTATATGCTAAACTTTCGTAGAAAACAGGAAAAACTTTGGCGTTGCGATACGATACTTCTTCCTTTACAATGTGGTATTCCAGAAATCGTTTTACTTTTTCCTGCGGATATACATTCCAGCTGTCGGGAGTTAGCAGTTGGGGCCCTTTTGAGGGATCAGCCGGATTATAATTGGGATTGGCTACTTTGTTAATTGCAAAATAGCTGCCCATCACGCTCGATCCAGTCGGAAAATAGGTTTCGTCGGCCAGTGCTTTGTTTGTGAGTAAAAGAAAAGTCCTGCAAGGCTTTGTATATTCCTCGGTAATTCCTGCATAGTTCACAGCCTCTAACATGCTTGAGAAAAGATCAGGACGCGACTTCATGAATTCAAGAGCGTTCATGTTTATTTTGGTGCTCCGTATGGAAGAATCGAAACGTTCGTCTTTCTGATATTTGAGACCCGCCAGTTCGCATCCGGCAAATATGGCCAGCGACACGAAAAGGATTGTTAATTTATATACTGATTTTTTCATAGTTAGCTGTTTTTAATTTTGAGTATAAGGTTCGTTTTGACCAATATTTGGGTTGGCTTCGAAAACCGAAGTGTGTATCGGGAACAGAATTTTCCTGATGTCGCCAAAACCTTCGGCAACACCTCTGGCCTGTAAAACGGGATCCATTATTTCCTTTACTTTGTCGGTGCGGATCAGGTCGAACCAACGTTTCCCTTCTCCCCACAGCTCTATCTGCCGTTCTATAAGTATCGCATTTTCCAGGGATGCTTCATCAGGGGTGTTTACTTCGGTAAGCAGCACTTTATAACCTGCTCTTTTTCGTATATTATTCACAATATCCCTTGCTTCTGTTCTTCTTCCTGTTTTATTAAGAGCTTCTGCACGTAACAACAGGATGTCGGAGAATCTGTATATTGGTATGTGTGCCTGGCTTTCGCTGTTTGCCGGGTAGTTGTATCCGCCCATGTAATTATAGGTGGTGTTTTGTTTTGCCGGATCCCAGGCTACGAATTTGCACGATACCCAGCTGAAGTTGAGGTTATACGACTCATAGGTAACCCTGACCTTGTCGCCGCGGTACCACAAATCCACTGTGTCGTACATACCTGGTAAGCGGGTGTCGGTGCCTCTTGTAATGAGCGTGTCCCATAATGGCTGACGGATTTTGTACTTGGGTGTGTTACTTCCCGAACCATAGAACGAAGCTACACCATTACCACCGCCATCTTGCAGGTAGTCCCAGTAAAGATTGAGAATCGACTCGGACGATGTTGCAGGATCGGTAAAAATTTTCTTCCAGTCTGCCTGATTTTGTGCAAGCGAAAATTTGTTCATCGAAAGAATGTTATCAGTTGCCGTAATTGCCTGGGGATATTCCTTGAACCACATGTGAACATCGGCTTTCAACGCAAGTGTTGATGCGCGGTTTAGTTTGTAAATGGAAGGAAAGCTGGCATCGAAATTTTGAAGTGCTTTGTCAATATCCTGCAATATTTGTGTTTTGATAACTTCGACTTCGCTTCTCGACGGGAATTTTTCCTGTTCTGCCTGACCTTCGTAAGGCTCGGTGATCAGGGGAACCGGTCCCCATACACGGATTGCATAAAAATACATGAGCGCGCGCATAGCATATGCCTGGGCAAGCTGCGATGCAATTTGAGGTGCAGGTACATTGGGTATGGTCGGAATGTACTTGATGGCAAAATTGGCACTCGAAATTGTTCTGTAAAGGTTGGCCCAGTTACATTCGCCCATGCTTGCGGTGATTGTATTGGTGAGAAAGTTCAGCTGAGCTGTTCCTGTACCGGCCTGCTGGGAGTTGTCGCCACGCACTTCGCCCCAGTTATAATAGTTGTCGCCCAATGTTTTCTGTAGCCCGTCGTACATGCCTGCAATCCATATATCGGCATCTTTGGGAGTGTTCCAGAACCTGTCTCTCGATAGTTGTGAAATCGGCTGTTTGTCAAGAAAATCTTCGCAGCCTGCCAGTGCAAATCCGGTTAAAACCAGAACTGTTATTATATAGTGAACTGTTTTTTTCATTTTCAGAATGTTTTAGAAATTTAAATTGACACCAAAACCAAATTCTCTCTTTCTGGGGTACGATCCTATGTCCTTACCGGGTGTTAAAACGCTGCTGCTGCCAAGTTCGGGGTCGAAGCCGCTGTAATTGGTCCAGGTGAAAAGGTTGTTGGCATAAACATAGCAAGTGAGCCCGTTGATAAATACTTTTTTAACAAGCTCGTTGTTGAACTGGTACGACAAACGTACATTGCGCAACCTGATAAAAGCGCCGTCTTCCAAAAATGCGCTGCTTAACTCGCGCGAGGTGTTCTGAACCGTACCTTTTTCAGCCTTGGGCTCATCGGTTATCTGACCCTGGAATCTCCATGCATTGTAAATGGCATAAGGCTGCGGGGTAACGTTGGTGGTCGAATATTTGGTTAACTCAAACTTGGCACTGTTGTAAATCATGTTGCCCCAGTTTACATAGAAACCAAAAGTAAAGGTGAAATTTTTGTAAGTAAGCATGTTATTCCATCCGCCAAACCAGGTGGGAAGGCCATCGCCTAATACTTTGCGGTCGTTGTCGTCAATCTGGTCGTTACCATCGGTGTTTTCCCAGATCATATCGCCACCTCTGAAAGGTACCGAGCCTACTTTAAGCTGAGCGACCGGGTTGGTGGCAGGGTCGTAGCCAAAATCAGTTCCATCGGGGTATTTATAGCCAAGCAGAATGGGTTTGCCGGTTTCCTGCAAAATAACGTTGCCCATGTCGTCGCGCTGAAAATAGGGAATCAGTCGGGTCGAAAAGTCGGCTGTGTAGGCGTTCGACTCGTCGTACTGGTAAACGCCAAGTGCGTTGTATCCGTAAAACTGGCCGATAGGCTGACCTTTGGCAACCATCCAGGCTCCGTTCTGCACGTAATCGTCGGTTGCCAGGCTCAAAATTTTGTTCTTATTAATTGAGAAGTTTAAGGATGTCTGCCACGAGAAATTTCTCATCTGCACCGGATATCCGCTCACGCTTATTTCGTAGCCTTTGTTTTCAATCGATCCGAGGTTTACTTTCATGGTTGAATATCCCAGTTCTGAAGGCATAAGGGAGTTGTAAAGCAATCCCTCTGTGGTTTTAATATAATAATCGAAATTAGCCGACATACGGCCATTGAACAGGGTAAAGTCAGCACCAAGGTTGGTCTGGGTGGTTTCTTCCCATTTCAGGTCGGGGTTCCCAAAAGTAGTGGAAGTGTTAACTCCCGAAATGCCCTGATAATAATAGGAGCCAAAGGTGTAAAGATTAAGCGACTCGTAGTTGCCAATGTTCTGGTTACCGGTCACACCCCAGCTTGCACGTAATTTTGCATCTTTCAGGAAGCTTTTTGTCCAGTTCATAAAACTTTCATCCGAAATACGCCAGCCAATGGATGCCGAGGGGAATGTTCCCCAGCGGTTGTTGATAAACCTGGACGATCCGTCGCGGCGAATATTCGAATTGAAAAGGTATTTCCCTTTAAAGCTGTATCCTAAGCGGCCGAAAAAGCCTACCATGGAATGGGAACTTCCCGAAGTGGTGGTACCTAATAAATCGAGCGCCTGAATAGCGTTGATAGTGGTTACATCTTCGGTAACATAGTTCGAGCCTTCGTACAAAAGATTTTCGTTGTCCCAGTCTTCAATAATGGACCCTGCTACGGCCGAAATGTTGTGCTTGCCAAACTCTTTGTTGAACGACAGATAAGCCTCGGCTGCCAGGTTTTTTCCAAACTCGGTTTCATCACCACCGGTTGCAATCTGCGGATTGGAGGTTGTCAGCAAGGCCGAGTTGAAGTAGTTTCGGCGGCGCAGGTCAAAGTTACCGTTTACGTCAGCCTGAAATGTGAGATACTTGTTGATTTTGTATTCAACCATTTCATAAATGCTGGCATTATAAATTTTATTGTCGTTTTTACGGTAATATGCTTCGGCAATAGGGTTCTTGCGGCCACCAATATCAAAGGCATAGGTTCCGTCGGGGTAGTAAAGGATGAAGTGCGGCGGGCGTTGCATAGCCTGCTGAATTACCTTTCCTTCGTTAATTTTATTGGTATTCTGGTACGAATAGGTAATGCGCGAAGTAAACTTTAACTTGTTTGTAGCCTGGTATTCGGTGTTGATACGGCCGCTCAGACGTTTGTTAAAACTGTTGAGTACAATACCTGTTTCGTCCAGGTATCCAAGACTTGCAAAATACTTTACTTTTTCCGAACCGCCGCTGATGCTCAGGTCCATTTGGCGGCGTTTACCAACCTGGGTAATCAGTTTTTGGTAGTCGTTATTTGCATTGGTGCTTATACCCAAAGAGTCGTTGGCATTCGAGTACAGGTCGAGCTTGGCTCTGTTTTCAAAAAGCTTCCTTTCGTAGGCATTCGACTGGGGTATTTTCCGCGAAAGCACATTCCAGCTTTGTAAATAGCGGGCGTCAATCTTGGGTTTGCCGGCTTCGCCCGACTTGGTGGTGATAATGATAACACCGTTAGCCGAACGCGATCCGTATATAGCTGCCGAAGCCGCATCCTTCAGAATTTCCATCGACTTGATATCGCTTGGATTTATGGAGCTGATATCGCTGAGCGGAACACCGTCTACAACATATAGAGGGTTAACGCCTCCTTCGAATGTTGAGGTTCCGCGAATACGGATGCTGTTTTCGTCGCCCGGCGCTCCGGAATTGCTTACTACAAGCACACCAGGTGCTTCGCCCTGTAAAACATCGAAAACGTTTATCGCCTGACGTTTTTCAATCATTTTTTCGTCCACCGAAGTAATGGCTCCTGTAATGTCTCTCTTCTTCTGGGCACCATAGCCGATTACAACAATTTCTTCGAGCGTTTTTAAATCGGGAACCATTTGGATGTTAATGCTGGTCTGGTTATTTACCTTAACCTTTTCTGTCAGAAAACCTATATAGGAAAAGTTAAGAATTGAACCGGCTCCGGGTACATTAATAGTATAGCTGCCGTTAAGATCACTGATTACACCTATAGTAGTTCCTTCTACGGTGACATTAACGCCCACAAGCGGTTCTTTGCTTTCACTGTCCAGAATTTTACCGTGAACGTTTATTTCCTGCGCATTCGTGATGGTTGTAAACAGCAAAAATGTAAACAGAAAAAAAACCTGAGGCCATAGCCTCTCTTTTGTTAATCGATAGTTCATAATGATTTGCAATTAGTTAATAATAGTTGGTGTAAAGCTAATGGGCAGCGGGGAACAGCTATTTTAAAATCAAGTCACTTTTTTTTAAAAACAGGTCACATTTTAACTTACAGGTCAACTTTGAAACATGAGTGAAAGTGCGCTTCGTGAAAAATAATTAACTTTAAGTATTATTTTCAGGTGATGAAACCGAGGTTTGCAAGAACGTTATTTATAATACTACTACTAATTTGGGCATTCACTGTCCCTGCCTCTGCCGAAATTGAATATCAGTTCCGCAGAGTTTCTCCGCCGGGTGGATTTACGTTATCTCCGGTGCGGAAAATAAGCCAGGATAGATATGGTTTTATCTGGTTCGTTACAAATCATAAACTATACCAGTACAATACTCAGGAGTTTTTGGGCTTTTCATCGGCTGCAAATTCCGGCCAGATCCATATAAGCAACACCATGAACTGTTTTTTGATCGACAGTAAAAACAAAAAATGGGTTGGTACCAGTGTCGGCCTTAATTTGTTTAACGACGCAAAAGGACGTCTCGAATTTTTTGAATTGAAGGGGGATGATCGTTCCTCACGTTTAATGAATATCAGAGAAATTAAACAAAGCGGAGAAAATGATATCTGGTTAATCGAAAATGTGGCACTTGCCCATCTTGATACTGTTCATCATAAACTCAGGTATGTTTATGCTGATGGTAATAAAATATCTGTTAATTCTTTCTGTTTCGATCAGGATTATAATATTTATGCCGTAAACAACAATCGTGAGATTTACTTTATCAATACAAAAACGTTTGTTGCTACCCGCCTTAATTTCGGGCAGATCCCTGTAATTATCCATGGTATTTTTATGTATCAGAATACTTTATGGATTAGCTCCAATGGCGAAGGCCTGATACATTACGATCTGAAGGGAAACATTCTGCATCGTTTTGAAGGGAAAAAGGGTATCCCTGATGATCTTCCTTCCAATCGGGTGAGAGATGTTATCCGCACAAAAGACGGTAAGATCTGGATTGCCACTTATAAAGGATTGGTTACCTTCGACAACAATAAGCTTAGTCTGCATAACTCCGAATTCGAAAATCCTTTCAGTTTACCCGATAATTCTATCATGAGTCTATTTGAGGATAAACAGGAAGAAATATGGATTGGCACGTGGCGGGGCGGCCTGGCGTATCGTAACCAGTTTATCAATGTGTTTGAGAAGTATCAGAATTCTCCCTACCGGAATTCAATAACTGATAATATTATCAATACCATTGGTGAAGATAAGAACGGTCTGATATGGATTGGAACCGAAAGTCATGGTATTAACACTTTTGACGAGAACGACCGCACTTTTCAGAAACTGAAAGTAAAGGGCCCAAACAACAATTCGCCCGGGAATATTAAAAAAATATATCACGACCCTGACGGGAATACCTGGGTGGGGACGTTCCGGCAGGGATTATTCAGGAAACTGAAAGGTGAGAAGGAATTTAAACAGTTTCTTCTCACCAGCGAAAATGTTTACGATATTCTATCGGACACATCAGGATTATGGATTGCCACTTTCAATAAGGGCTTGTACTACTACCGGTTCAGCGATAAGTCGCTCAGGAATTACTCCATTCAGATGGGCGATCCGAATTCTATCCGCAACAACCAGCTGAGAGCCTTATACCTTGACGATAAAGGGGCACTATGGATTATTACCGAGAGTGGACTCTGCCGTAAACCCAGAAACGAAGAATGGTTTCAGCCGTTGTACTTTGATGAAGCAAATTCGGGAGAAACCACCCAAATTAATACCATTACAGGCGGGAAGGATGGAGTTATTTGGGCGGGAACAAATAACGGACTGCTTAGGATTTCAGAAGACGGGAAAAGAATCCAAAGATTCCCGATAACACTAAACATGAAGGAAGTTCCTGTTTACGGCATTGTTGCACAGTCGGCAAAACAACTCTGGCTGGGAACCAATACAGGTATTTTTTCCTTTTATCCTGAAACCGGAAAATATCTTAATTATTCTTCGCTCGACGGAATTCCGGGAAACCTATTTAATCCGGGCAGTGTGCTCAAATCGCAAAGCGGGAAAATTTATTTTGGAGGAACAAGCGGACTTGTCGCTTTCGATCCGTCCAAAATCCGTGTTAACACATATATTCCGGAAGTTTTTATTACAAAACTGCTAATCGACTATAAAGAGGTTAAACCCAACGAAAAAGGTTCTCCGCTCGAAAGTCCTGTTTATGAACTTGAGAAATTAAAGCTGGGGCCTTCGCAAAATTCCTTCAGTATCGAATTTGTGGCGCTTAACTATCTGAATCCGCAAAAGAACCAGTTCAGATATCGACTCAAAGGGTTCGATAAGGACTGGGTGGAATCGGGATTTGTTTCAAAGGCAAATTATACGAATATTTCGCCCGGACATTACGATTTTGAAGTGATGGCCTGTAATAACGATGGTGTTTGGAATACAACACCTACACGTTTGGCTATTGTTGTGTTGCCCCCGTTTTACAAAAGCTGGCCGGCTTATTTAATTTACCTGCTTACGGTAATGCTTTTAGGATGGTCGGCATGGAAGTTTGTCATTTTCCGCTCGAATATGATACGGCAGGTTGAAATGGAGCGGCTGCGGCGCATCCAGGAGGAAGAACTGCATCAGGTTAAACTCGATTTCTACACAAATATTTCGCATGAGTTGCGGACACCGCTTACGCTTATCACCGGTCCGCTCGATGCCTTGCAGTCCTCGGGGAAATTCGGTGAACAGGAGTACGATATGCTGTCGCTTATAAAACGCAATTCCACCCGGTTGCTCCGGTTGATAAACCAGTTGCTTGAGTTCCGCAAATTGGAGTTCGGGAAAAAAGAGCTTCTTGTTTCTGAAATTGATGTCAACGCTTTTGTTCATGAGCTGTTCGATTGTTTTACCGATATCGCCAAACAGAAACGTATTAACTACACCTTTACCGGTTTGCACGATTATCTGGTGGCTACTTTCGATGCGGAGAAACTCGATAAGATTATCTTCAATATCATTTCCAATGCTTTTAAAAACACACCTGAGCGCGGCACCATACTGGTTGAGGTGAGTTCAGGCAAAAAAAGCCTGCGACTGAATGGCAAAACGGGAATTCTCATAGGTGAATTGATTTCGGACGATTATGTGCAGATTTCGGTGGAAGATAACGGCGTTGGAATTGAGCCCGATCTGGTTCCTAAAATCTTCGACAGGTTTTACCAGATTGACGGCAGTGCAGGTTCGGGGAGTGGCATTGGGCTTCATCTTGTAAAACAACTGGTGCTGATGCATGGCGGCGAAATTGAGGTGGAATCCGCTGCCGGGAAAGGAAGTACTTTCAAGGTCCGTATTCCGCATAACCTGGCTTCGTTCCAGAAACTGAAAAATGTTGCCGGTATCCAGATAAATGCCGGCATTAACGGTTCTTCGAAAACTTTACACGAAACCTCCGGCATGGTAAGCTTCTCCGATGAAAGAGAAAAACAGCCGGAAAAAAACAGGAAAAACGAATTTCTCATTCTTGTTGTTGAAGATAACTCCGACCTCAAGAAGTTTGTGTCGCAGATACTCTCGGACAGCTACCGCATTATTACTGCTGAGGATGGGAGGGAAGGCCTTCAGAAAGCCAGACTTTATCTGCCCGATATGATTATTTCGGATGTTCTGATGCCCAATATGAATGGTGTGGAGTTTTGCCGTGAGCTGAAGAATGATATCAATACAAGCCACATCCCGGTAATTATGCTCACAGCACTTACGTCGAGCAAAAACAAGGTCGAAGGTCTTTCGTCGGGAGCCGATGCCTATATCGAAAAGCCTTTTGATGGCAAGGTTTTAATGGCCCAGATGGAAAGTATCTTCAAAGCACGCGAGCGCATGCAGAAAAAATATTCGACCTCGCTGGCAGGTAATTTATTAAACGAAGTCCCCGAAACACTTGATCAGAAGCTGATTTTAAAAGCAATCCGCTATGTTGAGGAAAATATTACAAACGAAAACCTCGACATCGAAAATCTCGCCGGATTTCTGAATATGAGCCGGAGCAGCCTGCACCGTAAACTCAAAGCGCTCACTAACAAATCAGCCTCCGATTTTATCCGTACCATTCGTCTGGAGCGTGCTGCACGACTGATGAAGGAAGGACATAATAACATCGATGAGGTGAGTGTAATGGTGGGCTTTAATTCCCATTCGTACTTCACGAGGGCTTTTAAGGATCACTTTGCGAAAACGCCTTCGGAATTCCTGTCGGCTCACCAGGATTAATCCGCATTACTCCGGCAAACTCGTCGGATACTTATTCAGCTTGGGATCCCAGCCTTTGTCGTTTTCTATGGCAGGGATAACATCTTCGGGTTTATCTACAACCGTCCATAAATCACGGTGGTAATCATTCATAAATTTTAACCGTATCATTTCTTCGAGAAATGCGGTAAGATGATCGTAAAAGTTATTGGTGTTCAGTAAAAGGATTGGTTTCGAAAATTGCCCGAGCTGTTTCAGGGTGATTACCTCCATAATTTCCTCGAGGGTACCAATACCGCCGGGTAAGGCCACAACTGCATCCACACCGGCAATAAGCAGCTTTTTACGTTCGCGCATGTCGTGGGTGACAATGGTTTCGGTAATTTTTGGATACGACCAGCCATAATCCACCATAAACGATGGAATGATTCCGGTGATCTTTCCCTTCTTTTCGAGCATGCCATCGGCAAGTGCCCCCATAAGCCCAAAAGCGCCACAGCCATAGTTTGCGGGGGGACCATATTGAGCCCCGCCCCAGGCGGTCGTGCCATATAATGTCCCATCGGCAAGGGCAAGAAAGCCATTGGGATTCCAACCATCATTGCCGGTGAAGTCGTGGAGCACCGTAAACTGCGGCGGCACTGATACGGTCAGCGTGGCGGGCGGACTGGTGACCACTCCGAAACTATTGCTGACGACGACCGTGTAATTCCCCGCGTCAACCAGTTTAACAGGAACGAGCGCAAGTTCGGAATTAGTCTTGCCGGCGAGGGTGTTGGTGCCGTTAAAAAACCACTGGTAACTCAGCCCGGGGAAACCCGCGGCTTCCACGG
>JAJYAG010000171.1 GCA_021779665.1 Bacteroidota bacterium
ACAATGAATGTTATCAAGGGTTTCATGCTATTCCCGCGCTTTCCTTTCCTGTTATGTGTTCAAATTTACCACTTATGATTATATTTGAATTGACTAAATAACTTTACAAACATACGAGGGTGAAAGCTAAAAAATCAACCTGCCTCCCGTTGAGGTGAGGTAAGGTTGATTTTTCTTTTGAATCTGTCAAATCAGACCAAATGCCTATTCGAAGCGTAACGAATCTGCCGGATTTTTTGTGGCCGCTTTCACTGCCTGGTAACTAACCGTAAGCCATGCAATAACAACAGAGATGAGAGCGCCTGCAATAATCAGCCAGGGGCTTATTCCAATTCTGTAGGCAAATTGCTGCAGCCATTTTTCGCCACCATACAGGATTGCCATCGAAGCTATAAATGAGGAAATCAGAACCAGATAAGTCACATCTTTCGAAAGAAGAACAACCAGGCGCGAAACAGAAGCTCCCAGAACCTTTCTTAACCCTATTTCACGGGTTCTGCGTTCGGCCATGAATGATACAAGGCCAAACAATCCTAAAACAGCTATGAAGATTGCCAACACCGAAAATACTGACAGCAGCCTTCGTGTTTGGTATTCCGACTTATATAGTTTCTGAAATTCTTCGCCAAAAAAGAAATATTTGATAGGAGTGCCAGCTGTGAATTTTCCCCAAGATTCGTTAATCTGGTTCAGTGTTATCTGGTGGTCGCCAGCACTCAGGCGAACATTGATGTAACCGTCGTAATAATTGCGGTTCAGGAATAAAATCATAGGATTTACCGGCTTGTGTAGCGATTCAAAATGGAAATCCTTCATTACACCTACAATGGTATAAGCTACTCTGTCTTTTTCTTCTCCGGGCTGTATCAATCTTCGGCCTATCGGATTATCGTACCCCAGGTATTTGGCAGCCGACTCGTTGATGACAATTGCGGTTGAATCGGACGGGAATTCGTTTGAGAAGAATCTTCCCTGCGTCATTTTAATGCCCATCGCCTTTGAATAATCCTGGTCCACTGAATAAACAGCAAAGAGCAATGGCTCATTGTTTTTTGTGCCTTCGGGAAGATAGCCGTTATGACTCATGCCACGGCTCGGTATTCCCGACGATAGACTTACATCTTCAACGCCAGGTAAGTTTCTAAGGTCGTCCATAAAAACCTTAACGTCCTTTCTGATGGGGTCAGTTCGTTCAATTACAGCTACTTTTTCTTTATCAAAGCCCAGATTCTTATCCTGCAGAAATTTAAGCTGCTGCGATACAATAAAAGTTCCCATAAGGATAAAGATGGATATTGTAAACTGACAAACTACCAAAACCGACCGGAGAGCTGCGTTCCCTGTTCCTTTGTTTAATTTTCCTTTCAAAACCTCGGTAGGAACAAAGCCCGACAGGTAAAAGGCAGGATAACCGCCGGCCACAATGCCTGTTAAAACAGCAAACAGAATAAGTATCGGACTTATGGTGAGAATCTGCATGAGCGAAATATCCATCTGCTGATTTACAAGATTACTGAAATGGGGAAGTGCAATTTTAACCAGTATCAACGCGATTAATACTCCGAAAACGCTTATGAATACTGATTCCGAAAGAAATTGTACAATAAGCGACGAGCGTTCTCCGCCGAAAACTTTTCTAAGTCCGACTTCTTTAGCCCGTCCGGCTGATCGGGCAGTGGACAGGTTGGTAAAGTTAATGCATGCATTTATGAGAATAAAAAGTGCTATGATGATGAAAATGTAAACATACGTCATATTGCCGTTTGGCTCAATTTCGAAATCCATGTTCGAGTTCAGGTGGATGTCGGTCATTTTTTGAAGATGATAGGCTAAGTGAGCTCCGGTTTTAATAAGGTCGTCGAAGCTTATATTCAGGTACATCGCCATTTGTGGGCCAATGTATTTTCTTACCATGTCAGGGATTTTATTTTCGAGCACCGATGGGTCAATCCCTGGTTTTAATGTGAGATAAGTATAAAAACTGTTGCTTACCCACTGAGTGTTTCTTGAATAAGGAAATGAAGACATGGAAGCCATGAAATCAAAATGCATGTGGCTTGTTGAAGGGAATTCCTTTACTACGCCTGTAACTTCAAGGTACATGCTGTCGCTGTTCATTACCCGCAGACTTTGACCGATAGGATCAGTTTTTCCAAAGTATTTTTTGGCCATTTCCTGGGTTATGATAACTGTTTTTGGCTGCATTAAAGCCTTTTTGTTGCCTTCAATAAATTCAATAGTTAAAACATCGAAAATGTTGGAGTCGGCATAAAAGAAATTATCTTCATAAAAGGATTTATCCTCGTAACGGATATTTCGGTTACTTTCTTTGTAAAGCCGTGCTGCCGATTCAACTTCCGGATAATCCTGCATCAGGGCGGCAGCCATGGGCGCCGGGGTGCTTGGTCCTAAAAACTTGTTCGAACCCATTTTTCCGTCGATAAATACCCTGTAAATCCGGTCCGATTTACTGTGGAATTTATCAAAACTTAGTTCGTTCACTACATAAATGCCTATTAATATGGTGCACGCCAGTCCGATGGATAGTCCCATAATATTGATAAAAGCATACGATTTGTGACGGATAATATTCCGGTAAGCAATTTTCAGAAAATTTTTAAACATAAATTAGTTATTAGGTTCAAGACTTGTGCTTTTATCAAGCATAATGCCAATAGGCTGTAATTAAATAAAAATAAGGCACTTATATTAGAGTGTTAAGAAAGGTGTTTTGATCAAAAACGTACGGAATAGGAACAAATGGATGTGCGAAATCGGACATTGGAAAGGCTGTCTTTAACTTCCGTTGGAGAGATTTTTTTTATTGTGTTGTCATGCAATGCATATTCAATCTTCCGTTTTTTAACCGAAAAGTCTTATTTTTATCATTCAATTCCAATAAAACTAAAAATATGCTAGATCAATCAGGAAGACCATACATTGCAAAATCGCAACACGAGATTTTTCTTGTTCCTAAAATGGCAAACCGTCATGGGTTAATTGCAGGAGCTACAGGTACCGGTAAAACTGTTTCGCTGCAGGTAATGGCCGAAACTTTCAGTTCCATGGGTGTACCGGTTTTTGTAACTGACATCAAAGGCGATTTGTCCGGTATATCCAAACCCGGAACTGACAATCCTAAAATTACCGAGCGTATAACTCAGTTAGGAATTGAAGATTATAGTCATCAGCAATTTCCTGTTTGCTTCTGGGATATTTATGGAGAACAGGGGCATCCGCTACGTACTACCATATCCGAAATGGGGCCGTTGTTGTTAAGTCGCCTGCTTAACCTGAACGACATTCAGAGTGGTGTTCTTAGCCTGGTATTTAAAATCGCCGATTCCAACGGGTTGTTGCTGCTCGATATGAAAGACCTGCGCAAAATGGTTGAATTTGTTGGTGAAAACCGCGATAAATTTACCAGCGAGTTTGGTAATATTTCTCCTGCCAGCATAGGCGCTATTCAACGAGGTCTTGTTACGCTGGAAGAAGAAGGGGCTGATAAGTTCTTTGGCGAACCAGCCCTGAATATTCTGGATTTCATTCAGACCGACAGGGGGAAGGGTGTAATTAATGTGCTTACTGCCGATAAGCTCATGATGTCGCCACGCACATATTCAACATTCCTGCTCTGGCTGTTGTCGGAGCTTTTCGAAGAACTTCCCGAAGCCGGCGATCTCGATAAACCAAAATTGGTTTTCTTTTTCGACGAGGCTCACCTGCTTTTCAACGAAGCACCGAAAGTGTTACTCGAAAAGATTGAGCAAGTTGTGCGTTTGGTTCGGTCAAAGGGCGTGGGTATATATTTCGTTACCCAGAATCCACTTGATGTTCCCGATACAATTCTTGGCCAGCTTGGTAACAGAATTCAGCATGCGTTAAGAGCTTTTACTCCAAGAGATCAGAAGGCTGTTAAAGCTGCTGCCGAAACTTTCAGGAGCAATCCTAATCTTAACGTTGAGACAGAAATTACCCAACTTGGGGTAGGCGAGGCATTGGTTTCTTTTCTCGACGAAAAAGGTATTCCAAGCATCGTTGAAAGAGCAAAGATTCTTCCACCGCAGGGTCAGATCGGTCCTATTACACCCGATGAAAGGCAAAAGCTAATCAGGAACTCACTTGTTTATGGCGCTTACGATAAGCCTGTTGACAGGGAATCGGCCTTTGAAATTTTACAGAAAAAGGTTGAAGCGCAAAAAGCAAACGAGGAAGCTGTTTTAGAACAAAAAAGGCTGGAAGCCGAAAATAAAAAGACAGCTGCTCAGGGTCCTTTGGGCGGAGGTTTACTCGGTGAACTGACAAAAATTGCCGGAAAAAGTGTTACCCGTCAAATTAGCAATGAAGTTGGACGCCAGCTTGTTCGCGGTATTATGGGGTCGCTTTTCGGCGGTTCGTCCGGGCGGGGCAGAAGCCGCAAAAGTGGCGGATTGTTTGGATTCTAATGCAAAAAAAGATATCCTGAAAAGAGTCGTTAACATATCTTAACGACTCTTTTGCATTATAAATGAACTTTGGCATAGTCTTCGTGTTCTCTTGTTATTATAATAAGTAAGAGAGTGATGAAGGCAAGAATAAATTTTTCCAATAGTGTAAATACTGAATTCTTTGAAACGGCAAGAAAGAAAGTTAACGAATATTTTCAGCAAAATAATATTTCAAAAACTGGTAATTATACGATGGTTATTAAAAGCATTGTGATGATTTCAATATACATGGTACCTTATGCTATATTGGTATCGGGTGCTATCACAAATATATATGTTATATGGGGTTTATGGATTTTTATGGGATTTGGTATGGCAGGCATTGGTCTGGCAATTATGCACGATGCAAATCATGGTTCCTACTCCAAAAATGCTAAAGTAAATAAGATGATGGGATACCTCATCAACTTTGTTGGGGGAAGTGTTACTAACTGGAAAATCCAGCATAATGTGCTGCACCATTCCTATACCAATATAGAAGGGCATGATGAGGATATAACTTCCATTTCTATTCTTCGCTTTACTCCCAGTCAGAAGCTTTTGAAAATACACCGGTACCAGTACATTTATGCATGGTTTTTTTATAGTTTAATGACTTTTTTCTGGTTTATCTATAAGGATATTCCTCAGCTTATCCGGTATAAGAAGGATGGAAGACTGGATTCGAAACAGAAAAGCAGGTTTAGGTGGTTACTGATCGAGCTCATAGCTTCTAAAGTCCTGTACGCCTTGTATATTATTGTAATACCAATGGTTGTGCTGGATATCCCATGGTGGGCAACTATACTGGCATTTTTTACCATGCAGTTTATTTGTGGACTGTTGCTTACAACTATTTTTCAGTTAGCCCATATTATGCCCAATTCGAAGTTTCCTTTGCCCGATAGTAAAGGTAGTGTTCAGGAAAGCTGGGCAATACATCAGTTGATGACAACCACCAATTTTGCTCCCCGAAGCCGGATTATGTCGTGGTATGTTGGTGGATTGAATTATCAGATTGAGCATCATCTTTTTCCTAATATTTGCCATATTCATTATAAAAAAATATCGCCAATTGTGCGGAAGACAGCGCAGGAATTTGGTATTCCTTACCATTCCGAACCAAATTTTATAAAAGCAATTGTAAGTCATATTAAAATGCTGAAAATGCTGGGCCGACCGGCGGTTTCATAATCGCAATTATTTTTATCTTTGAATTTAAATCAGCAAATATGCAGATTCAAGGAGTAATCTTCGATTTTAACGGAACGCTTTTCTGGGATACAGAATTTCATAACCAGGCCTGGGATATTTACCTGAAGCGCAATGGTATGTCTATCAGCGATGCAGATAAGGATGAACATATTCATGGGAAGCCTAATAAAGCTATTTTTGAATTTTTATTTCAGCATAGCTTAACAGCCGATGAACTCAATGAGGCAGTTGAGGAAAAGGAAAGTATTTACAGGGATATCTGTGTTAAATCAGACACCAGTCTTGCGCCGGGAGCTATTGGTTTTATGGAGTTTCTGAAAAACAACAACATTCCATTTAATATTGCAACTTCATCGGGTCCGGGAAACGTGAAATTCTTTTTTAAACATTTTCAATTGGATAAATGGTTTGACAAAGAAAAAGTGGTTTACAACGATGGAACTTTTAACGGAAAGCCAGCTCCTGATATATTCATCCTCGCGGCACGGAATATTGACGTTCCCATTACCGGTTGCGTAATTTTCGAGGATTCTGTTACTGGTTTAAAAGCTGCTGCAAACGCAAACGCTCTGAAGGTCTTTTATGTAAAGTCGAATAATATTGAAGTGAAAGAAAAAGTTGATCAGGTGATTAACGATTTCAACCAGGTAGACAGGCGGATGTTTGATTGAAAACCATCCGCAATACTATCTCCAATTTAAAAAATATTACCTTTGGCGCCTCAAATTCGTTAGGCTAAATCAGGTAGTATGAAAAGAATAACACTCTTATCTTTAATCATAATTTTTATGATTTCTTCGTGTAATAAAGTACACTGGCCCGATGCAACCCCTCCGGTTGCCGAGAAAAAGCCTTTTGAAAGAATAATGCATGGCGACACCGTAGTGGACAACTATTACTGGATGATCGATTTCTTTAAAAAGGGTCCCCACAGTACAAAAGTGGTTGAATATCTCAAACAGGAGAACGCTTATCTGGATACTATGATGAGCAGTACAAACGAATTGCAGGAGAATTTGTATACTGAAATGAAAGCTCGCATCAAGGAAAAGGATGAGAGTGTTCCTGTTTTTAAAAATGGTTATTACTATTATACCCGTAGCGTTGAAGGTGAGCAGTATTTTAAGTATTGCCGCAAAAAAGGTAGTCTGGATGCTGCTGAAGAACTGCTGCTCGATGTTGACGCAATGGCTAAAGGGCATGCTTATTATTCGGTTACAGGTTTTGCAATCAGCCCCGATAATAAATTGCTTGCCTATGGTGTCGATTCTGTGTCTCGCCGACAGTATACGATTCATATCAAAAACCTCGAAACCGGTGAAGTTTATACCGATGCTATCAAAGGAACTTCAGGAGGAGCCTGCTGGGCTAATGATAATAAAACCATTTTTTATACACTAAACAATCCGGTTACTTTGTTGACCGAAAAAATCAAACGTCATGTTCTGGGCTCCAAAGTGTCGGGCGATGCAGTTGTTTATGACGAAAAAGACAAAAGCAATTATATAGGCGTTGGCCGTGCCAAAAACGGGAAGCATATTTTTATCTATTCTCAGGCTACACTTTCTTCGGAAGTCCGTTATCTTGATGCCGATAAACCTGCCGGGGAATTTAAAGTTTTTCAGCCCCGCATGAAAGATGTGCTATACGATGTAACCACATTAGCCGACCGTTTCCTGATCCGTACCAACCTGGATGCTCAAAACTTCCGGTTGATGGAATGCCCGCTTGATAAAACCGATAGTGCCAACTGGAAGGAAGTCATTCCTCATCGCACGGATGTTTTACTTGAAGGTGTTGAGGAATTCAAAGATTTTATGGTACTGAGCGAACGAAAGGACGGTCTGGTGAAATTGTGTATCATCAATCTGGCTGATAAAAAAGAGCATTATCTCGATTTTGGCGAATTAACCTATGCTGCATTTGTTGGTAGTAACCCGGAGTATAACAGTGAAACACTTCGTTACAATTATACATCGCTTACCACTCCAATTTCGGTTTACGATTACAATTTAACAACCCGTGAAAAAACACTGAAGAAGCAGCAGGAAGTGGTTGGTGGGTATAACCCGGAGGATTATGTTGCCGAACGCCTTTATGCAGTGGCAAAAGATGGTGTAAGAATTCCAATATCGCTTGTTTATAAAAAAGGATTTAAAAAGGATGGGAAAGCTCCATTGCTGCTTTATGGCTATGGTTCTTACGGAGCCAGCATGGACGCATCTTTCAGCACTACCCGTATTAGTCTGCTTAACCGCGGGTTTGCATTTGCTATTGCCCACATCAGGGGAGGAGAGGAGATGGGCCGCCAGTGGTACCTCGATGGCAAACTCCAGAAAAAGATTAACACTTTCACCGATTTTATTGCCTGTGGCGAATTTCTTACCGATGCAAAATATACTTCTCCCGAACATCTATACGCTCATGGCGGAAGTGCCGGTGGATTGCTGATGGGCGCTGTGATGAATATGGCTCCGTCGCTATGGAATGGGATAATTGCTCAGGTTCCGTTTGTTGATGTTGTAAACACTATGCTTGATGAGAGTATTCCGCTTACCACCAACGAATTTGATGAGTGGGGCAATCCAAAGGAAAAGGATGCTTATTTTTATATGAAAAGTTATTCGCCTTACGAAAATATTGAAAGTAAAGAATATCCCAATCTTTTGGTGACAACAGGATTGCACGACAGCCAGGTTCAATATTTCGAACCGGCCAAGTGGGTTGCAAAACTCAGGGAAATGAAAACCGGCGATAATGTTGTGCTGCTTAAGACCAATATGGAATTTGGCCATGGAGGAGCCTCAGGGCGCTTTGACTACCTGAAAGACATTGCTCTTGTTTATGCTTTTATGTTTAAACTCGAAGGAATAGAGAAGTAAATATCATCTGTAAGAATCTCACAACCCGTTGTTAAGTGCTTTGCAGCCTTGCATAATGCATTACAACGGGTTTTTTATGCCTTGCACCGATGCAAAAGCAAAAACAGATTATGTAAAGTGCTTTGAACACTTGCTAAAGGCATTACATTGAAATGTAGAGTGCTTTGCAGGCTAATATTGCATTTAGTATGCTTTGAAATAAGCTTTGCAAGCATGCAAATTGTATAAAATTGAATGTTGCCTTTTTTTCTGCGTGTAAAGCTAATTACATGAGATCGGGTTGGATTTGATTTTTTTTCCTTACCTCAATTCAAGATTTTTATAACCTCCATCAACGCTTCAAAAAATAAATTGAAATTTTCGACATGCGGAATATGGCCTAACCCGTTTAATTCAATTAAGCGGCTATTGGGAATTTCCCGTGATATCTCTTTCCCCAGCTTTGGATAATCGCCCATTTGTGCAGCTGCTTCTTTCGATACCATATCTTTGCCCAGGGCTGTTCTGTCGAGTTGTCCCAGGATTAAGACAGTTGGTACTTTTAAATTCTTAAATTCATAAACAACAGGCTGGGTAATAATCATATCGTATGTCAGTGCCGAATTCCATGCAAGCAGAGGGTAATCAGGGTGCTTTAAAAAGGCAGTCTGCAGATAAACCATGTCGTCGTAACTGCTTTTCCAATCGTTGTGAAAATAGTTTGCAAGCATGTATTGCTTTGCGCCTTCGGGAGTTTTCTTAAGTTCTCTTTCGTAGAAAAAGCTCAAATCTTTGTAAGGAACCCATTTCCGCCAGTCTTCCAGACCAATTGGATTCTCAAGTATTAATTGTTCTACTCTGTCGGGGAACATAAGGGCAAAGCGCGTGGCAAGCATGCCGCCCATCGAATGTCCAATTACAATAACCTTGTTAATTTTCAGCTTATCCATTATTTTTCTTGTATTTTCGGCTAATTGCTGAAACGAATACTGATAGTGCCTGGGTTTTGTAGACTTTCCGAAGCCTATCTGATCGGGCACAAATACATTATACCCTTTGGCAAGAAGATTTTTGATGGTTTCGCCCCAATATGCGCCATTGAAGTTTTTTCCATGAAGAAGCATCACGGTTGCTTTTGAGTTTCCGGCGACTTCGTACATATAAGCCATAACAAGCTTTTGCTGTTGCGATTGGATGGTGTCGAACTTTACTTTATATGGATAATTATAGCCTTCGAGATTTATTCCCAGCGGATTTTGTGCTTTTAAACCAACTGAAAACAGAATTATTACGGAAAATATGAGTCTACTTTTCATGTTTAATATTTTTATAATTGAAACAGATTGGGTTAGGGCAAAGTTTAAAATGAGCTTGAAAATAATGACGTAAGTTTACGTCACAAATAAAAATATAACGTATTTTTACGTCATGATTTTAAGGTATGGCAAAAAAGGAACTTTTTGATAAGGAATTGCAGCAGCTGGCTGCACTATTCAAAGCGCTGGGGCATCCTGCGCGATTAGCAGTAATGAATCACCTGGCGGAGACGAAGGTGTGTATTACCGGTGATATTTCAGATAGGTTGCCTTTGAGCCGCACTACCATCAATCAGCATCTCAGGGAGCTTAAGGATCTGAACCTGATACGTGGTGAAATTGATGGAGCTCGCGTTAATTATTGCCTTAATACTGATGTGATTCAGGATATGGTTGAGCAGTTAAATAAATATTTTCAGGAGATCAACTGTTGTGGTACTAATAATAAGCAATGTTAAAATTTAAAAAATCTATATATGGATGCTAATAATTTAAAACTTCTGGTTCGTGAAAAATATGGCGAAATAGCTTCACAGAGTAAGGAACAAAATCAAAGCTCGTGCTGTGGAAGCGGCTGCGGATGTGGCGATACAACTTACACGGTTTTTAGTGACGATTATAGCAATCTGAGCGGTTATAATCCTGATGCTGATCTTGGCCTTGGGTGCGGTTTACCTACGGAATTCGCCGGTTTAAAACAAGGCGATGCTGTACTCGATTTAGGTTCGGGCGCCGGAAACGATTGTTTTGTAGCTCGGGCTCTGACAGGAGAGTCCGGGAAAGTTACCGGCCTGGATTTTACAGACGAAATGCTCGAAAAAGCTAATAACAACAAACAAAAGCTTGGCTATAGCAACGTTGAATTTATAAAAGGCGACATCGAAGAAATGCCGCTGCCTGCAAATTCATTCGATGTTGTGATTAGTAATTGTGTTCTTAATCTGGTGCCGGATAAGCAAAAAGCTTTTGCCGGAATTTATAAGGTACTGAAATCTGGTGGACATTTTTGCATCTCGGATGTGGTTTTGGTGGGAGAATTACCGGAAACGCTGCGCAATGAGGCTGTTTTGTATGCAGGTTGCGTTTCAGGCGCTGTTCAAAAGGATGATTATCTTAAGGTAATCAGCGATACAGGATTTAAGGATATTGAGGTGAAAAAGGAAAAGCAGATTATTCTTCCTGATGACATTCTGCTTAATTATCTCACTGGTGAACAGCTTAAAAGCTATCGCGAAAGCAAAACAGGAATTTTTAGTATAACAGTAACTGCTACAAAGTAGGTAAATTGATTGTAAAACAGGAGTACTGAGCGTAGGCTCCAGCCTACGCTCTAAATCAGCTCTCTTGTTCCTTATCTGCTAATAGTTAATTTCATAATCTTTATGTTTCCGTTTTTCTGCGAAAGTTTAACAAGAAATAATCCATTCACCATCTTAGAGGTTTCAAACTCGTAAATATCAACATTCTTCTGAATAATCTCCGAGCTTAATACTTTGCCATTCAGGGTCATGATCTCCATTTTTGTTTCACTTTCCAGGGGCGCCGGGAAAATTATCCTTGCATGATCACTAGCAGGGTTAGGTGCTATAACTGCTTGTTTTACCTCAGGATTTATCTCAATAACCGGTGATGAAGTAACAAAAGTAACCTCATTGGACGCTGCCTGCAAAACTTCTTTGGTGGCACCTGACTGAATAAACGCTACAACTTTGACTTTTTCAGGATTATAAACTTTAACAAAGTTCCAGCCAAAAGGTACCTCCAGCTGTTCTCCTTTGGTCCAGTCGGCTTTCAATGCAGAACCACCTGCTGATGGAATGAATTTCTTAACCACATTGTAAAGGGTTATTTTATTAGCCCCCGATTGGATAACCACATCTTCCACAACGGCTGTAAAGAGACCCAATTGTTGACTATTGTAATTGTCCTGTGCTGTGATGATGACTTTTCCCTGGATATTATCCGTTGCTTTTTCGGTGGTAATGGACATCGTGAAGGGAGTGTAATTGAGCGATTGGTTTATAATATCGCTGTTAGCCGGCTTGCGTGAATTAAAATCGAAGCTCAGGTTGCTGGTGGTACCTCCATTCAGCAGACCAAAAGGAACAACGCCAACTCCGTAATTCAGAACACGCGCTCCCGGATCGGCAGTATTTGCTGCATTCAGGGTGTCGGTTCCCGGGAAAGAAGTATGATACTCTAAACTTACAACGTCCTTACTCGATTGATTCAAAACTTCATTTAGCATCTGGATGCTTGATATAGCATTGCTTGCGCCAAGGTTCGTGAAGTTTTCGAAAAGTGAAGTTTTGATCCGGTTCCCAACTAAAACATCATCGAAAGCAAACATGTTTGCTGCTCCGCTTCCCGGTAAAGGCTTGTAAAGCATACGCAGGCGCACATTCTTTTTGTTCGCAACTTCATCGAGAGCATGGTTGGCTTTAATCCATCCATTGGTATTGCCTGTCCATCCAACTTTTGAACCTGACGGGAAAGCACTGATGTTGTCGCTATTGTACCAGTTAATTCCCGAGCCCGGATTTCCTGCAGTTGTCCATGATTCCAAATTATCGGTGCGGTATTGCAGGATAACTCCTTCCTCATTTGCCGTGCCTGTTGAGTTTAGCCACAGCTGAATAAAGGGTCTGTCTACTCCGGTGAAATCGAAACAAGGACTGGTAATTACAAGCGGCCTGTCGTTTTTTGTTTCGCTGAACTGACTGGAAACTGCCATTGTACCCGAGTGGGCAGTGGTTATTGATCCTGCGGGTAATTGCCATTTCCAGTTGTTGTTGGTAACTATTTCACTGTTCCAGGTCATTGTCGGGTTATCAAAACTTTCCCGATAAGTTGAATCCTTTATGAGCAGAGGTGAGTTCAGGTACAGGATTTTTGCAATACTGTCCTTGCAGCTGACGAGAGTTTTAATGTTTAATTGAATAGTGTGCTTTTCGTCCCATCTGAAGTTGCTTGTTATCTCAGCTGAACTGAAGGTGCGGATTTTGCCCTCGCTATCAGTTATCGTCCATGAATAAGATACAATACTGTCTTCGCTGGTGGTGATATTGTTAATATGCAATGCTTCTGTTTTACCAGCACATGGCCGGTCCCATTCAAAGTCGGCGACGGGTTTGTGTCCCAGCTTCAAAGTTGAAGTTATGGTGTCGTTGCAATTGTTAAGGTTGGTCGCAACCAGTCTTACAGGATAACTTCCGGCAGCCGCATACCGGTGAGATGGATCTTTTAAAGCCGATTGATTTGTAGCGGAAGAAGGCTCGCCAAACTGCCAGCTCCAGCTTTTAACAGAATCGGCCCTTAGCGTAGTGTTCTTAAAAGCAATATCAGCGTTTGTCCAGCAGGTCGAATTAACTTCAAAAGTTGGACGGGTGGCTGCCAGAATTTTCAAAGGAATGGTATCGGTTATCACACAGCCTTTTTCATTTGTAAACCTGAAGCGAACCTCTGTGTTTCCCGGGGCTACTTTTCTGGGGTTATAGAGGTAAGTGCCGCCTTTTAAGGTATCTATTCCTGCACCTTCAAATTTGCCATTGTAATTCGCATTTAACGGTATTATACCGGCACTGTTACAGTAACTGGGGCTGGTTAAGCCGCCAATAATTAAATTGTCGATAAGGTTGACAGTTATAGTTTCATAAATTAACTGCTGTGTTCCGTTTTGAGTATAGGAATAGCTAATGGTGTAACTTCCCGGTAATAGATTGTTTGTGTTCAGCGTGGCCGTGTTGTTTTTATTGTCAGTTAAGCCTTTGTCTCCGCTGATAGAAAATGTTCCTATGCTTCCGCCTGCATTTACGCCGGTAATAATGGTAGGAATATCTATGTTGCAGTATTGTTTTTCTTTTCTCAGGCCAGCAATGCTTGCGTCTGCATCAATAATGGCCACTTTAACAGTATCAGCATCGAAGCAGCCTGACACCTTATCAAGATAAGTGTAAACTATCGGATGGGGCGATCCGTCCATGCCAGCCAATGATGGGTAAAAGGTAGTGTTTTCGACTACTCCTTTGCCCGAGAAAGTTCCGCCTGTCGGACTTCCCTGCAAGGTCACGGGTACGCCTCTTAAGCTGTAAGCTGAATTCAGGTTTGTTATTTTAGCGATGGGAGCCGGTTTGGTTGAAATTGTTGCTGTGGAGGGCAGGTTTTGGACTTCACAGCCCAGGTTGTCCAATAATGAAATTCCCTTGTAACTGCCGGTTCTGGAAACAGGAAGCTTATTCGATAACTGGGATGAATTCAAATCGAAATTATTTGTTCCATCCGTGTAAACCAGTTTGAAAGGAGGTGTGCCCGTAAAGGTAATAGTAAGGTCGGCCGAGGTTCCTTCGCAAAAAGTTGAAGGGCCTGAAAATGCTACAGTTGGTAATGTATTGGGGATTTTTATGGACGAATTGCTATAAAATGCATTTCCCTGAATGGAACCCGTTTTTGCCTGAGGTGTCACTTCGAAGAATATATATTTATCCTGATCTTCTACAGTCAGGGTATATGCAGGATTGTTTGCTTCTGGAATCGCAACTTTTTCTCCGTCGGGAGCAGAAGCCCTGAACCACTGAAAAGCAGTGTGACCCTCAGGATCGTTTTCAGGATCGGAATATGAATATTTACCGGTGATGGTCTTGCAAACAGCCATAGTTCCTTCCATAGAAATGTCGGTTGCAAGAGGCGTGGCATTGAAGTTAAGCGTTCGCTGGAGATTATTACTGTTTTCTTTGCCGTCGTTAACTGCAAATGCTACAATTCTTTCTGTTGTTGAAGGACTATTGTTGAGGTTGCTGTATTTTACATTGCGCAAGGCTTTCTGATAGTTCGAAATATTTGAAACTCCTGTCAAAGTGAGGGTGCCGGTCGCCTGATCCCAACTTGAGGTTATGTTGTCTGCACTCGTAAATAATAATAAATCTTCATCGGCTTTATATCCTTCGGTTACTTTAACTGAAGCCGCCGAAAGGGTGCTGTTGTCCAGATCGGTAATGGTCAAACTCGTGCTGATAATGGTCGGTTCATGATCGAAAACAACAAGAAGATTCGAGCTTTCGATATTAGAAAGAACAGGAGGTTTATTTGTGTAACTGATTGTAATGCTTCGGCTCTGTGTATTCGATTTTGCTTCACCGTCGTTTACCTCAAATGATATTGTTCTGGATCCGGATGTTGGAATTGAACTTGTATTTTCAAACTGAATACTCCTTAAAGCCGCCTGGTAATTGGCCAGGGTCGCATCGCCGGTAAGGGTTAATGTTCCATTTGCAGCATCCCATGCCCCTGAAATGCCGTTGGCGTTTGTAAATGAGAGAACGTCTTCACCATTTTTATAACCACCGGAAATTGTAATGACAGCCGATTTAAGATTTGCATTATCTCCGTCGGTAACGGTAATAGCGCT
>JAJYAG010000172.1 GCA_021779665.1 Bacteroidota bacterium
AATTCCCGTAAAAGTGTGTACTTTTATCCATTGTAGTTAAAGTTTGTGGTAAAACAAAACTACAAAGAAGAGCTATGAAGGCAAAATGCTTTCTAGCTCTTTAAATTTTATCCCGGACAACAGTGATCATAAATGTCGTTTACAGCACTATAACTTTTGCATGCATGATAAACATTCTCTTTGATGAAATCAGCGGAAAACTAAACGATCATTACAGAACCAAAAATTTACCATTGTTTAAATGTACAGTCGGAGATATTTCGATGCACGATAAAAACAGTGAAGCGGCGGGTGATGTGGATATTGACGAAAGTGTAATTCTCTCACTGGTGTCTATTGAAGAGGAGAATGCTATGAAGAATAATTACCCCATCAAGCAGATCGGATCAAGTTTTATCCAGGAAAAAAGTGCGGTGTACATCAATATTTACCTTCTTTTTTCATCAAAATATAAAAACTACGATACGGCTTTAGAGGCCATAAGCCATGTAATTTCATGCTTCCAGGTTTCGAAAAAAGTATTTTTTATGGCCAATGATGTGGAACAGGAAGCAATTTTAAATCTTCATAACCTGGGTTTTGAAAATTTAAACAATTTGTGGACTGTGCTTGGAGGAAGATACCTTCCTTCGGTAATCTACAAAGCCAGAATACTGATTTATCAGCAATCTCCTCCATTAAACGGAGCATTAATTACAGATATACGTGAAAAGGAGTTAATGTAACTATGTTCCAATTCAGCTACATACCATTTTTATCGGTTACCTTTCTGCATGAATATTATGCAGATGGCATTTCACATGATTTTAATTTCATTCCTCTGCCTGAGAGTGCTCAGTTATTGGAATCGAATGGTTTAAAATTTAAGAATCTTGATGGAAAATTGTCATTATTTCAGCAACGCGATAAGGATAATCAAACCTTTCAGGAACTTGATCCTGTTGTAGATTTGTATTTTGCTGTGACTGTCACATCGGATATCCTGAACATCACCGAAAGGTTTGGAGATGGCAGGTACTTTTTTTCTAATCTTAAGAAAGACGGAACATATACCGCCCAACTAACGCAATCAGGCACCCTGGGCATCGGTGACGTACTTCCGGAGGTATACGGACAAAAGAAAATATTCCACTTTGCTTCCAATACTATCAATTCCATCTCTCTGAGTCAGATATCCGCAGGTACCGGATGGGTGGTTATCCGAAACTTTGTTATTGACAACGAGGCTACTTCACTTGAGTTGAATGTGAATAAACCCGGGTTGTACATGCTTGAAAAAACACTCAAGGATGGAACAAAAGAACAGACCAATCTTTTTCTGAGCGACGAATTATCAAAATTCACAGGCTTTTGGTCGCTAATCCATCTGCAAATCAAACCTGGAGATCAAAATTTAATGTTAAATGTTACGCTTACTCCCAAAAAGTTATTCTGGCAGTATTTCCTTGTCGAAATGAAAGGCCGGTCAGGAGGACCTATTGTTCCAGCCAATCTGGAGGTGCTTTATAAGGCCGATCCGCCTTCGAGATATCCGGCCAACATGAACCTGCAACTGAAGGATGCCAGTACCTATTCCGATTTGGTAAAAAAACAGGTGGCAAGCATACTTTCAGTGAGTAATATAAAACAAGTTTACTTTTTTGAGTCAGCCGATAAGCTTTCACTACTGGAAGGTCAACAACCACAGGTTAAGATAAAATATCTGAATAAGGAAATTGCCGGGAAAGTCTCCATCCCATCCCGGAGTATGAATAAAACGAATATCATTTATAAACTTTAAATAATACAAACATGGCAGCTCTGCTCGATTTAAGAATGCCTGGCGTTTACACGCAGGAAATACCTACCCTACCTCCCACCATTGGTATAATTCCCAGCGCAGTTCCTGTTTTTATTGGCTATACCGAAAAAGCTGAAAAAAAAGGAGAAAGCCTGAGCATGAAACCTACAAGGGTTAAGTCGATGAAAGAATTTGAAGACTGGTTTGGAGGGCCGGAACGTGTAAAAATAAAGGTAACCATCGACGACCGGAAAACCAATCCGCTCCGACCGGAAGTGCGGATTGTTAAACCTGTTAGCCTAACATACAAGATGTACCATTCCATGCTGTTTTATTATGCCAATGGCGGTGGTCCCTGTTTTGTGATGTCGGTTGGCAATTACAATGATGGCGTAAATGATGAAGCACTGAAAAATGGTATACCACCATTAACCAAAGTGAAGGATATCACTATTTTAATTTTTCCTGATGGAACATCGGTAGCTGAAGATAAATATGCCGGTATCATTACCGAAGCTCTGAACCATTGTGTTAAAATGAAAAACAGAGTTACCGTAATTGATGTAAATGAGGCAAACGGAGAAGATCTCACCAAAATTGAAGATGGGTTTCAAACCAGCATGCCCAGCGATATTGAGATCAAGAAATATGGCATGGCATACTATCCTTATGTCGAAACTATATTCACCTATGCTTATAATAAAGACGAGGTAATCATCGGCACCCATACAATGGATGCTGATGTTACCCCCGACGCAGAACTTATGAAATTAAACGATGCTGTAAATACTTCAAGAACAGCCTATCAGGATGCTTTAAAAGGGGTCAAACCGCTTAAGCAGGAAAAGGATATCCTTACTTTTTTCAAGAAAGAACTGGAAGACTGGAAAGCGGCACAAGGCGCTCCACCAAACGATGCTGCCCTGAAAACACAACTTGAAAAAATTGTGACCGACAGCAACAAAGTGCTGCCCGATTCCATAAAAACCAAACTCGACCCCGTGCCCGATGTCCTCAAATTATTTACGGACACCGTAGTAGATTTAGAAGGCAAGATTACCACTGCTGAAACTGAGGTAACAAACAAGAAAAAGGCGTTTACTGATGCAACTACCGAAGCTAAAAAGAAACTGCCCAAAGGTGGCAAAACGGTATTTTCGCTTGTGAACCTGGGCATGGATGTGCTGGAAGATGTGAGCAACCAAGTATATGGCAAAATAAAAGATGCTATAAGCAACTTCCCTGTTACACTACCACCTTGCGGCGCTATTGCAGGCATTTATGTGCGGACCGATGCAACCCAGGGTGTATGGAAAGCACCGGCAAACGTTAGTGTATTTGCAGGCATCAAACCATCGCTGGAAATTGACGACGACCTTCATGCAAACCTCAATGCGCCTTCATCCGGTAAGGCAATCAATGTAATAAGGACCTATCCCGGCCGCGGGCTCCTGGTGTATGGCGGTCGCACGCTGGCAGGTAACGATCTGGAATGGCGCTATGTAAATGTGCGTCGTACTTTTTGTTTTATTGAAGATTCGGTGGCACGTGCCATGCAGGACTTCGTTTTTGAGCCCAATACACAGCAAACCTGGATTAAAGTGCGCGCCATGATCAGAAGTTTCCTCAACCGACTGTGGAAAGCAGGTGGCTTGTACGGCAACACCCCCGAAGATGCTTATGAGGTGATTGTGAGCGAACCCGAATCGATGAGTGTAGAAGATGTTTTAAGCGGAATCATGCGGATCTTTATTAAAGTGGCCGTGGCCCGTCCGGCAGAATTTATAGTGCTGCAATATGAGCATAAGTTTGAGTTGACAGAATCGTAAATAATATTCATTAAAAAAATTATACCATGGCAACAGGTTATCCTTTTCCAAAATTTTATTTCAAAGTATCCCGACCGGAACTGGAGTTTAACAGTGTCGATCAAATAGGTTTCACTGAAGTCAGCGGCCTCGATTACCAAAGCGATCTGATTGAATACCGGCATGGTAGCGATCCTAATTTCTCCAAAATAAAAATGCCCGGGTTGAGAAAATTCAGTAACGTAACACTTAAAAAAGGGGTGATCCAGGGTTTTAAAGATGCCAACTCCGAATTTTTCAGTTGGGTAGGCGATGGCAGAAAAGACAATTCCATCCGCAAACGGAAAGATTACCGGAAAAATATTGTAATCACACTGCTCGACGAAGAAAGTAACCCCGTAGTTGCATGGACGCTTACCAATGCTTTTCCGGTCAAAGTTGCTTTTACCGATATGAAAGCCGACGCAAACGAAGTGGCTGTTGAAACCCTGGAACTTGCCATTGAAGATTTGGCAGTTGAGTATAAGTAATGGTTACGGGTTATGAGTTGCGAGTTTAGGAGTTATAATTACTTCTTACTTCTCTTGTATTTCTTACGACTAAAGACTTACGACTGATATGGCTGTTTACTCTTACTTCATACTTCTTACTAAACCATGGCTTTTCCTGATAACAATTACCCTCCTGTTGGATTCTATTTTAAAATTCTGATCGACGGAATGCCGGAGAGTGATTCTGAATTCCAGGAACTTACCGGACTTTCGATGAGTCTTGATGTTCTCTCGGTAAAAGAAGCCGGCGAAAACAGGTTTACGCATCAGTTGCCATTACCCGCCCGGGCCGAACCTCTTATCCTGAAACGAGGGCTAAAGATAAGTTCACCTTTGATCGAATGGTGTCGCAAAGCGTTGGAGGAATTCAGTTTTTCGCCCAAAAACCTCCATGTTTTTTTACTGGATGTGGAAGGCGGATCCAATGGACAACCCAAACCATTGATGTCGTGGCACCTGGTACATGCATATCCTACCAAATGGGAAGTAACGGGATTAAATGCCATGAACAGTGAGATTGCAATAGAAACCATTCAGATTCACTATAACTATTTTACTAAATCTTCTTAAGTATGCCGGTAAATATCAGAAACATTATGATAGTGGCCCATATCGCAGACGACAATCAGAAAAAGTCCACCGGAGCGAATGGAGCTGCTGTTGCTGAAGGAAATAACATTTTGAATGAAGAGACCCGGATGCAGATTGTTGGAGAAACAGTTCAACAGGTATTAGAGATTTTAGAACGTCAAAAAGACCGTTAATTATGGATGGCCCAATTAATAAACTAAAAATCATTTCGTTAACTAACCCTGATACCAGCAGCGTTGGTGTTGGGGGAGCTGACAATCTCAATCCGGGTTCAGTGATGAACGCCATTACCACCAAGGTTTTTGAAGTTCAGATCAACCCCGAACAGATCAACCGCAATTTCAGCATCAAATACCACGAACCCAACACTCCGGGTTCCAATGGTTCTGAATTTCAATTTGAGAAAGTAAATCCCGAGGAGCTTGAGCTCAAATTCATTCTGGATGGAACAGGTACTGTTTTACAAAATGACAAACCTGGTGCCGATATGATCGGAAATCTTTTAAATGCTTTACCGGCAGAAGCTCAGATAGCTTACGTTCCGCTCAAGGTAGCCCAGCTCCAGGCAACGGTTTACGATTTCAGTGACGAAAAACACCGCACACCCTTCATTTTAGTTGAATACGGTAAGTTGGTGTTTATGGGATTACTCCAGAACATGTCCGTAAATTACAATTTATTCAATCCTTCCGGAATACCTCTGCGTGCCGAAATCACCCTGAGCCTGAAAGCCCATACGCCTTTTAAGGACAGTGCTGCAATGCTATCGTTGTTATCGCCCGATCTTACCCGTCACCATTTGGTAATTGGAGGCGAAAACATCCTAAGAATTTGCCATGATGTTTATAAGGATGAAAAATATTACATCGAAGTAGCCAGGGCCAATGGCATCATAAATTTCAGGAACATTCCCGAGGGAACCCAATTAGTACTTCCACCATTAGAAAAATCAGGAACCTGATGATTATCCCGGGCACAGCACAGGCGCAGCATCGCGACACCGATAATGTAACTTTCACCGTTAAAATCGACGGAAAAGAGGTGAACATGGATCCGGGCGGAGTGATATCTATATCTGTATCGCTTGAAATTAACAGGATTCCATGGGCACGGATTATTTTGTCGGATGGATCAGTTGAGAACCAAAAATTCGAAAAGGCGGATAAAGATATTTTCTCCCCGGGAAAAACAGTGGAAATACTGCTGGGATACGATCAAAAAACTGAATCGGTATTCAAAGGCATCATCATCAAACAAAGCATAAAAATCCTTACCGGACGTGCTTACCGGCTCGAAATCGAATGCCGCGACATGATGGTGCAGACAACCCTGGTTAAAAACAGCCGGTATTTTTATTCGGCCAATGATACCGATATTATCAAGGATATAATTTCCAATTACACAGATCTCAAAACCGGAAAGCTGGAGAACAGTAATTTTAAACATGAAGAACTGGTGCAATACAATGTAACCGACTGGGACTTTATGCTATTGCGGGCCGATGCCAATGGCATGTTTATAAATGTTGCCAGCGGCGAGCTGTTCCTTGCCAAACCTGAAGTAAAATCAAAAGCCGACCTGCAGGTACAATTCGGCCAGGGCAAGTCGGGCATATCGTTGCTCGAATTTGAGTCAGAACTCGATGCCAGAAACCATTACCCTGGCGTAAAAGGAGAATCGTGGGATTACAGTCAGCAAAAAGTTGCGGAAGAGACTGCAGGAAACACTTCTTCTTCCGGAGGTTTCTCATTTTCGCAAGTTACATCAGCTTTGGGTTCAGGAGGAAGTGCAAAAAAGAACTTTCCTGAAGTTTTGTATAAGAATCAAACTGTCCAACTGTATCACGGAGGCGATCTCGATTCTCAGGAACTGACTGCATGGGCAGAATCCAAACAAAAAAGAGGGGAATTGTCGCGCGTTAAAGGCCGGGTAGCCATTCCCGGAATAAAATCAAACCCGGGCGAAACCCTGGAGTTGAATGGGATAAGCGACCGTATCAACGGAACGCACCTGATCACGGGAGTTGTGCACCAAATATTAAAGGGCCACTGGAGAACCGACATTCAGTTTGGATGGGACACGGAACTCATTGCTGAGAAATTATTGCCTGGAACATCAGCTTCAGGGATGGTTCCAGGAATCAGCGGCCTGCACTCAGGTGTGGTTTCGAACATCGAAGGCGACACCCGTTCGGGAAACCACAGGATACAGGTCCGAATTCCTTTCATTGCACAAAATCCCAATAACAAGCAATCGGATGGCATTTGGGCCCGTCTGGTAAATATTTATGCGGGCGACAAGCGTGGTTTTATCTTCCGGCCCGAAATTGGCGATGAAGTGATTGTCGGGTTCATCAACAACGATCCGAATGATGCTCTGATCCTGGGCGCAGTTCACAGTGACAAGAATATATCGCCCGATGCCATAAAATTGAGTGATTCAAATCCATTAAAAGGGTTTATCGCCAAAGAAGGCATGCAAATGCTCTTCGACGATGATAAGAATTCAATACAACTGAATACCGGTGGTGATAATTCGCCCATGATCGAACTCGATGGAAAAGGTAAAAAAATCAGAATTATGCTGGACAGTTCCAATTCTGTTGAATTGTCCTCCTCAGGAGTTAAAGTTACAGGAACACGAATCGATTTAAATTAAAGGATATGCCTGGAAAACCAGCCGCAAAAAACATGGATACACATATTTGCCTTAAACCGCAAAATGTCCCCACAACTCCCCCACCCCCGCATGGCCCTGGTACCATTCAGGCATCGGGAGCATCAAAAGTGTTTGTGAACGGGCTTCCTGCAGCAGTGCAGGGAGACATCTGTTTATGCGTGGCCGAACCTGGCAATTCAATTCAAAGTGGTTCATCAACGGTTTATTTTGGAAATAAGCAGGCGGCAAGACAATTCGATCAAACAACTCATTTTGCAGGAAGCGTCATTCAAACCGGCTCGGCAAATGTATTTATTGGAGGTTAAAACTATACCCATATGGAATATCTGTTTAACAGTAATCAGTCCGAAACAAAAGCCTTCCTTGGCAAAGGATGGGCATTTCCCCCGGGTTTTAACAACAAAACGGGATCAGTCGACATGGTTCAATACGAAGAAGATATCTGGCAAAGCCTTCAGATACTTTTCAGCACAAGCTTCCGGGAACGGGTTATGCAGCCTGAATATGGGTGTAATCCCGAAGATTATGTATTTAACACCATGAATGTTTCTTTTTTAAGTTTCCTCGAAGATCTGATCAAAAAGAACATCGCGAAAAATGAACCGAGAATAAAACTCCTCGATTTGGTTGTCGCTCCTGCCATGCCCGAAGGTACCATGGAGATCAGGCTTGTTTACCTGGTAAGAAGCACCAACACGCGTTTTAACCGGGTATATCCATTTTATAAACAAGAAGGTACAAATGTGGAATTATGATTTTACACTGTAACACTTTAAAACATCCGCTGGTTAACAATGGAACGCAGCAACGCGATCGCCTATTGTTAAGCCTCATTCCGGAAGGACTAAAGCTCGACGACCGGTCGATGGAAGAGCTAATAGCTTTTGCGGGTACGCTCTCTGCTCATATCCGTTTTTGGGATGAGAATAATCAACCGGCAGGCGATTGGCTTAATTTCTGGGAATCGGACAACACAAGCTTGTTTGCCATTCTCGCCGCAACCGATCTGGAAAGTCCCAGGGCAGAATACCGGCAAAAGGAAATTGAATATTATAATTTAAAGAAGAAAGAGGACCAGGGAACCAATACTGCGAATGATCCGGCTTCTGCTTCGGTAATTGACAATATGGTTGCTAATCCCGCTTATGGCATTTACGGTCTGGCTTCCCTGATTTTGAAGATTTGCAATAAAATACCACAAAGTCACCCTTTAAAACAGGATATTATCAACATCATCAGCGGTTCGTTGCAGGAATCCCTCATGTCGCTCGTTCGGTTCCATAAGGCCATCGATGCGCAGGCAATAAAAAAATACGGTGGGTTTATCGGGACAACCGACTGTGCTGCTCCCTGGAATTTAAAAGACAATGCGGCTTTCGAGTGTATCGATTTTGTAAAACCATACGAATATGCCGAAGAATTATGGAAGTTGTTCCTTACATTTTACAAGGCACTTACAATTATTGTCGAAAAAGTTAAAAAGGCATTTCAGAGCTCACTGCGGAGCAGAAAAGACCACCTTCCCCAGATTACATTATTTATCTCCTTTTTATATCTTTTCCGGTATTTGCAGGACGACCTGAATAGTTTGACCGGCAAACATCTGATGTATTATTACCACGACATTCTGCAGCTTGAGAAAAGGAGGCTTATCCCCGACAAAGTCCACATTGTTTTTGAAATTGCCACCAATATTGCCAGGTATAAGATTGAACGGGGCACCGAACTCAAAGCTGGAGCAGACGAACTGGGGATACCTTTGACATATGCTTTGAAGGATGAGTTGGTTATCTCTCCGGCAAAGTTAATTGAAATCAAAAACCTGTATGCCACAGAGACCATCGACGAAAAAGGCAATAAATTCATCAATGCCATCATGTTACCTTCGGCCGATAAACGCGATGGATTTGAAGAAGAATGGCCTGCCGGCACCAAAGCCTGGCATCCGCTTTCGGGCTACCCGGTTTACGAGCGTCTTAAATACAGACTGGATAAAATAAGAGACCTTCAAAATAAGTTCGATCGCAATATCCTTCCCGAATCTGCCAAGCTGGAATATCAGAAATACAGTAAATCCCTGCAACAACTCAATGCTTTTTCAGGTTTCAGCATCAGCAGTTATGAGTTTTGGCTCAACAAAGGATTTTTGCGGATCATTTCTATTGAGTTCGAAACATTCCAACTGGATAATTTAATGGAAGAGTATTCCATTGAATTATCAACCGAAGCAGGTATGATCAGGCTAAAACCTTATTTCACAGAAATAGATAACAATGCTCCTGATGATAAAACCGGAGCTCCGGAAAGTGCGACAGTCATTCTGCGTCAGTTTTCGCACGAACGAAGAGTCCAGATCAAAAGCGATGAAGATTACGAACGGCTGAACAGAGTTGTTAAAATCAGGAATACGCAGCGATATCTGATCATCCTGCACGCTGAATTCCCTTCGGTACTGCCCATTGAAAATCAAAAACCTCCGTTTCTGCAATTTAAATCACTGGAGAATTTTGGCACTTCCTTGTCCAATATCAACCTGGTAAAGATCTATTCTTTCTCTGAAGGAAGTTTAGATCCTTATAAGAAATCACTTCCCGGAGTATTTTTTAAAGAAGGAGAAGAAGGCGAAATATCAGCAAATGAACTGGTAATAACTTCAACCGGTATCCAGACAGTGTTGCTGCGTGTTCCCGAAATATTTGCAAAAAAAACGGAATATTTAAAGGTTGTACTCCCGCCCCCCTTTGCGGAACAGAACTTTTCAATTTTGAGCGGCGATCAATGGATTGAAATTCCAAATGACAATTTACCGATAATTAACAATTACAAGGAAACCAATGATTTGCCCGCAGCTCCTGAGTATTTAATTTTCGACGATCTGGCCCATAATGCCGATGGCTGGATACTGATGAAATTCCGGATAACCGATAACGACGATGTGCCAAATGTTCTGGACACACTTAACTTACGAATTACATATCGTTCCAATGTTTTGGAAATACCGCTGAAACCGGAACGGGCAAGCAGCCGGCATTTTATCAGTTATATAACTTCCCTGGGTGAATGGAAAGCGGATTTAGCCGGGCATTTAAGCTTACGGCCTAATCCGGCCATTGAACAGCCTTCGCTCAAACTTAAAGTCGACGATCAACTTTTTGAAAAAGTAACAACAGCCAAACCGCTAGCCAATGGGAATTTATTCCTGGGACTCGAAAAAATTGTCCCAAACCAGACTCTGTCCCTTTTGATAAAGACCGCAGAGGGTACCGGAAACCCTGATCATTATGCACCCAATATCGTTTGGTCGTACCTGAGAGACAATCAATGGTTCGAAATTCCGCCCCAGTTTATTTTAAACGACAGTTCTTTAGGAATGAAACAAACCGGAATTTTGTTGTTCCAGGTTCCCGACGATATCAACAACGGCAATACCTGGATCAAAGGAAAGGAAAACCGGACGGACCTATACTGGTTCAGGGCATCGGCCACTGAAATACCCGAAGACCTGGTGTTGGTGGATGCGTTACCCATGCTGAAAGAGATTTATGCCAATGCCGCTGAAGCTGAGTTTGTGAATAATAACAATTCGGAAAAGCACCTCATCAACGGGATTCTGCCCGGCACCATCAACTCCCTGAAATTCAGGGATGTGAATGTAAAAACAGTGTTACAGCCTTACGATTCATTTTCGGGCAGGCAATCGGAGAAATCAGATCAATACGGATATCTTCAGCGGGTAAATGAGCGGCTTCGGCACAAGGACAGGGCAGTAACTATATGGGATTACGAGCGGCTCACCTTGCAGCAATTCCCGAAAGTATCTGTTGTAAAATGTGCTTCCCATACAAGACGCACCAATACCGCACGTCCCGGAAGTGTAACAGTGGCGGCTGTTCCCTTTCCACATACAATGACCGGTAACCGGATTTATTATCCAATTTTCAGTGCCGGCGATCTGGAGAGCATGAAACAATTTTTGATCAGAAGAAACAGCTATTTTGTTGGAGGATATGGCGATCCTGAATTCTGTTGTTGTGAGGATGGTTGTGATTGCGAACACGGCCGTTCCCGTATTCATGTCACCAATGCACGGTTTGAGCCGGTTCGGTTTAAGGTGTGTGTGCGGTTTTACGAAGGGAAAGATATCCCTTATTATAAAAAGCAACTGAACGAAGATCTGAAAGCATTCCTGGCACCCTGGGCATCGGAAAAAACTCCGCTTGTTTTCGGAATGCCGGTGAGCCTGACCCGGCTGCTTCGTTTTCTCGAAAACCTGAATTATGTCGATGTTATCCTGGGCTTGGAAGTCAAGCATTTCTCATCGCGCAAAATGGCCGAAGAGTTTGAAGATAATATTCCCTGGAGCAGTCCCCGCCAGATTATCCCTTTTACGACCATATCCGTGCTTACTACCTACCTCGATAAATTGAATGAAGACAATCCGAATGTGATTGATCATGAAATCAATGTGATTGCATCGCACGACAAATGTACCTGTCCGGGATGCACTGAAAAAGCCGCACCTGTTGCCGATCCAAACGAAGAATTTGTGAATGGTTTCAGGAATACGGTGCATAACCTCTGGTTTCAGCATAAAAATGTAAATACGGTGATCAGGGAGTTTAAACGGGTACTCGACGAACAGGTGGATGCAGGTGTGCTGAAAGGCAATAAAGTGATAAATCCTGAAGATGGAAACGAAGGCACTGATGCTTATCGGATCGAAAAGATAAAGGTGAATGGAAAGATCAGGCAGCTTGCGGTAAAAGTTGCATTTGTAGCTAATAAGCCTTTCACGGTATTTCATGTAAATAATCCCAATAATTAAGGTATGAGCACTTCACTTACTATTCCCAAAGATCCGGTGTATCCACCTTCCATGGATTGGCAGTTTCTGTATCGCGAAGGGATCCGGCATATCGAAAGGCTGGGATCGGAAATCTGGACGGATTACAACCTCCACGATCCGGGAATGACAGCTCTTGGAGTCTTAAGCTATGCTATTACTGATGCGGGTTATCGAGGGCATTTCGAGCCTGCAAGCCTTTTTGCCGAAAATGGCAGCAAATCGTTTTTCAGAGCGGCTGAAAATCTCTCTTCTGGCCCCGTAACCGTTCCCGATCTCCGGAAAATCCTGGTGGATATCCCTGGTATAAAAAATGCCTGGTTGGAACAGCAGCACGATGCTGATATCCGGTATTTTTTTGGCAACAATTTCAACAATATACTGGCCGAGGTTTCTCTGGAGAAGTACAGGAATTTGCTTGACCTGAACGCTGATGATGTTGCTGTTCCAATTATGGAAATGGACATATCTCTTACAGAAATTTTTAAATGTCAGGATGCCCGGAAAACAGAAAAAGCAAAAGCTGACTTTCGAAAAACCATGCTGGACCGACTAAATTCGTTCAATTTGTCGGATAATCTCCGGAAAGTATTGCTGCTCTATATGGTTGATAATTTTCTGCAGGAATGCCTGTACTTTATTGAGCAGGAACAGGCATCAGCATCCAGAAGATCAGCCTGGGAAAAGCAAGCGGTATCTATTATCATTTCTGAACTTCAATTGTTGGGAGAGCTTTTAAAAGACGAGTCGTTACAATATAACTGGGATAAAGTACTTTTTACCATTCCCGCCGATTCCAATCTGCTCACCATTATTAAGCATTTCCCTGAAATATCAGTCTTCCTTTGCGAAGAACCTTTGTTTGGCCTTATGCTTGCCGGAAGTATAAAGAAAACTGTCATGCCTGCCGAACATAATCCAGACTTGTATAATCTCTTTATTCCACAGGGAGTTTATTCCATTTCGGTATTACCCGACGAAGACAAAGCAGGTGAAGAAGCTGATCTTATCGAAGAAGCTTTGAGTCGGCTGCATACACATCGCAACCTTTGCGAAGATTTTCATCCTGATGTCCACATTATCGAAAAAATAGGCATGGGCATTGACCTGGCTGTGGAGTTGAACCCCGAAATGGACACCCTGAAAGTGCTTTGCAATGTATTTCGGGCAGTTAAGGAATATCTTTCCCCTGAAATAAAGTTTTATAGCCTCGAGCAGATGCGCAACCGTTATGCAGTCTTCGAAATCGACCAGGAAGTGCTAAACCTGGTGACAGAATCTCTGGTTCCCGAACAGGTAATTAACGAACTTGCATTACTGACCGGCAAACAATTTATGGGCGAAAAGGCATTCCGAGAGGCGATTTCGGAGGTTTTAGTATCAGCCGGTTTGGAAGACATTTACGATGATGTTTTCGTTCATGCGAAGAAACAGTACGATGCTGATCCAATTTTTAAAGGCCCATTGTTGCAGCATGGATTTATCGACGAAGAGGAACTGATGCAGGCGCAACCCCGGCAAACCGTTTTTCGCTCCGACCTTTATCAGGTTATTTCTGAAGTGGAAGGGGTTTTGGACATCGACCGCCTCGAAATTTTCAAATGCGATGAAACAGAAAACAGAACCGGTAACTGGTGTTTGCAGTTCGAATGCCGATGCCTGCCCGAACTTGAATTCGATTGTTCCTATTTTTCGATTACTTCACGTGGCATAGAAATTCCTGTAAACCAGGAAAAATTAAAAGAATACCTGTTAAGCCATCCTGTTACCACCACCAAACTGAACAGGGAAGGCAACACCGAGCTTGAAATGCCCAAAGGCTTTCCTGTAAAAGGTCTGGAAGAATTTACTAGCACACAGGTCGATTTTCCAAGAACATACAAAATCGGGAATACCGGTATTGACAAAAAACTGCCCGATCTCCGCCAGGCACAAGCCAAACAACTTCAGGCTTACCTGTTTTATTTTGACCAGTTGCTGGCCAATTTTTTATCGCGGCTTTCGAGCGTGAAGGAAATACTATCCATCAATTCAGGAGAGTTTGTCAGCTATCAGCCAATTTACAATATCCCTGGAATACAGGACATTTTGCTTGATTTTATCCCGAAATCACTCGACCCCGAAAATGGAACAAGCTGGGACGATTTCAAAGCTGATAACAACAATGCTTATATAACCGCACTGAAACAGTTGAGCGAGATAAACGATACCAGCAAAAAACTCTTCATGAACCAGGTGCTGGATCATATGCTGGCACGATTCGGGGAGAAATTCTCCGATTTTGCGCTTCAGCTATACAAAATAGAACGCCCCTTGGATAGCGCCGCTGTTTGGGATAGCGAAGAAAGCCTCGACGAAGTGATACAAGACAAAAAAAGGTTTCTTTCCCGGATCCCTGAACTTGGATCGGACCGAGCAAAAGGGTTTTATTATCATTTTAACCAGAACCAGGTTCCGCGTTACTGGAAAACAGAAAATGTAGAAGGTGTTAAGAAAAGAGTGTGTGCCATCCTGGGAATGAAGGACAGTCACCGCGACACCATCACCTGCGAACCTTCGTTTGTGGTTGAATCAGGTCCCATGAGAAGTCAGGGCGGTTCCGGCTCCGGAAGAACCAAGCACGAATATTACATTAAACCCTCGGCCGACAGCAACATCCGCATACTGGTGAGCGTGGCAAAGTTCAGCAACCCCGATGCCGCACTCCAGGCAAGCATTCAATTTCTGAACATGGCCGTAGACAAAAATGGTTATGGTGTTGTAAATAATAATATTGTAGGTTTCTGGAGCGGAATTGCAGTGGAAGAAAGAACATCCGAAAATGCGATTATGCTGGAACCAAACGAAAATCCCGATAATCCTGAAAAAAGGTTAAAACATATCCAGGACCTGGCCACGGGAAATTGCGAGGACGATGATTTCCACCTGCTGGAACATATCCTGCTCCGTCCGCGGTCGGATGCCTATAATGCCCTGTTAACCCCAATGGTAA
>JAJYAG010000296.1 GCA_021779665.1 Bacteroidota bacterium
CTTTTTATAGGTTTTACCTTTGACCAAAAGGAAGTTAACGCAACATATGGAGTCTCTTTTTCAACCAATTTACATTATAAGAAAGAGTACTACAAATCTAACGGTAACCAAAAAAGTCTTTGACGGCTGAAACGCGGTCCGCCTCGTACCTCGGCTTCCCTTGAACGGACAGCCGTCGAAGCGGAATTTTGGTCCACGGCTTCGCCGAACTCCGAAAAAAGTGTCAGTCAGATCCACTACATTCGTTAATTGACTTGACTTGCAATAATGGCCTAAATAAAAAGCAGACCCGCTTTTATTACTTTTTAAATGCGTTTGCCCTGCCCTGAATAATTTGTGGCTTCGTGTGCATTTTATTGAAATCTTATCACTTGCAGCGATGTTTAACTTAAAGCTTTTTTGAGATGTCTTCGTGCCGCAAAATATTACTTCGGTATAGCAACCCGGGGCGACGTTTCACTTTGCCCCGGGCTGAATTATCAAAGGCCTTCAGCCTTAGAAACTACATTCTTGTGCAACAAAGCCCCGGCAGACAAATGAATACCAGCTTATCCTAAAGGTAAACACGAAAACACGAAGGCTCAAAGTGCTAATGCCTTTGTGTCTTCGTGTCTTTGTGTTTAAACTGTATTCTAAACTTTACAAATTGCAAAATACCGTAGGCACACCGTTACACGATACACTCGCGATATTTTTCCCGCCTTTGGTATCGACCCTGATGATAGCCCGGCCGTTATAAAGTTCTACCTTGCGCGATCCCGAAGAGGTTCCCTGGTTGTCAATCAGCTTTCCGTCACCGGCTAATCCAAAGGTTACCTGGTTGCATGCATCCAGGCAGGGAACATGATTGGCATCGAGCAATTTCACTTCTATGGTGACTATGTTTCCTTCCTGTGCTATTCTCGAAAGGGTCATCTGGGCTGGTTTATCCCATTTGGCAGTCTGGTAGATTTGCTTTATTTCGTCGGTAACAGTGGCCTTTCCTTTTCGGGCAATTACCTTCATGGTGTTTTCACCTTCTTTATAAACTACGTTCCAGCGTAATCCTGCAGCAGGGAAATCCTGACTGTTACGTTTCTTTACTCCATAGCTTTTGCCGTTCACAAAAAGCTCGGCTTCGTCGCAGTTGGAATATACCTTCACCATTTTTTCTTCTCCGGCATCGCCCCAGCGTACAGGCCAGCTGTGACCGTAAATATGTGCCATGGGTTTATCGGTCCACCACGACTGAAAGACATAATATGCTTCTTTTTTGGTGAAGTCGCGTTCCACAACACCCTTTTGGTTTACGTAAGGCACGGGATTGTCGGGGCGCACAGGTGTTGAAAAATCCTTGAAAGGCCAGTATGCCGAACCGGTAAGAGCGGGAATATTTTCCTGTTCTTTCAGGTGCCAGTCGATGAGGTTACAGATATACGACTCGCTCCAGTCGCCGTCTTTGGATACCCTTGCAGCTCCGCCAATGAGCGAGGCATCGCCCTGGCGCTCGTCGGTGCCGCCACCTGTCCTGATATTCTGAAGTACCTTATCAGGTGTTTCAGAGTGGCGCATGGCATGACTGTCGCCGCCCCATTCGGCATGGAAAAAATGCTTTACACCGGCTATCTCTTTTTCAGTATTTTCGCGGTACTCGGTATAGATACCGCGGTACCAGCCCGCCCATATCGACGGAGAATACACATCCACGATGTCCTTGCAGAAATCGCAGCGACGTATGGCGGTTTTACGCGTCGGATCCAGCTTATGCGACAGGTCGTTCAACTCCGACATGAAAGCCCTGATTTTTTCTTTGTCAAACTCCGGGAAATCGCCGGGCCAGTCGTTCTCGTTGCCAAGACCCCAGATGATCACTGCCGGATGATTACGGTGCTGGGTGATCATATCGGTAAGCATTTCGCGGGCCTGGTTTTTATAGCGATCGCCGCCCAAACCACCGCGGCACCAGGGTATTTCTTCCCAAACCATAATGCCCAGACTGTCGCACAAATCAAGCACAATGCGCGATTGCTGATAATGACCCAAACGGATGAAGTTCACACCCATCTCTTTCATCATCTTCATCTCGGTGCGGATCATATCTTCGGTCATAGCAGCAGCAACACCGGCATGATCTTCATGGCGGTGTGTTCCCCGTATCAGCAGACGCGCGCCGTTCAGCTTAAACGGACCTTTCTCCACAAATTCAAAATTGCGGAAGCCAAATTTTTCGGTAATGGTTTGCTCTCCTTCTTCCGAAGAAATGGTAACAGTTGCCGTGTATAAATTCGGCTGCGCCGGCGACCACAACTCGGGTTTTTTGATGCTTCCGGTTTGAATGTTGACTTCTCCGTTAAGCGAAGTTAAATCCTGCGTCTTAGAACTTACGACCTTGCCTTTGGGATCGGAAACTTCAATTTTTACCTGCGCTTTGGAAGCTTTTGATTTGTTCATCAGTTTAAGGATGAAATCGTATTTGCCTTCCATGCCTTTGGGATCGGTTGAGGCATTTACAAACAGGCGTTCCATGGATAATGCCGTAACATACTCCAGGTTGAGGTATCGGTAAATTCCCCCATAGATATTGAAGTCGGACATATCCGAGGGTATCATTTCCAGGTCGCGCGAGTTGTCGCAGCGGATGGAAATTGGTATTTTACCTTTGAAAGGGTCGGAAGATTTTTTATCCTGCAGAAATGCCTTCATAGCATCTGTTATATCCACTGTCCACTCGTTGTATCCGCCAATGTGCGATGCTACTTTTGTTGTGTAAACGTAAACCTCGGTTTTTTGTCCCGAACCTTCGAAATGAAGCAACGTACGTCCATTGGGATAAGGATTTTTAACTTCAATGTTATTGGAATACCAGCCGGGGCCCTGGTAATAGTTCACATCGGGATCCACCGCATCGGCAGCGTTATAACAGTGGGGCAAAGTTACATTTTCCCACAAGGGAACACTTTCGGGACTACCTTCTTTAACGGGTCTTACTGCTTCCCATACACCACCAAGATCTCCCTTCAAAAATTTCCAGCCATCGTTCAGCCGCATTTTATTTGTCTGCGCCTGAATATTCATCAAAAAGCATAACCCTAAGGTTAAGATAAAAAAGTGTTTTTTCATAGAAATTATTTATGTTGAAGCTTTATACGCTGGGCTTCCAGAAAACCAATCATTTTTTTATGAAGATCGCCCGAAACAGCGGCATAGCTTTTTTCGTCTGCAACATTAACTGTTTCGTTGGGATCTTTATTGTAGTCGTAAAGTTCGCGGGCAACTACAAGGTCCTGGCCGAATGTCATATAACTCCTGAAATTATTTTTGAGCCATACGGTATAGCGATATTGTTTTGTACGAAGCGAATATCCCATCAGCTGACCGTCGGACCAGCCAAGTCGCTCGGTGTCCAGCTTGTTTCTCGATCGCGGATATTGACTTACCGAAAATTCCTTTACAGTTGCTTCGGGGTTTTTCATTATGGCAACCAGACTTTTCCCGTCGAGATGCGCAGGTGCGGACACTGCTGTTAATTCGCACAAGGTGGGGAAAATGTCGACGAATTCTGTTGGAGAAACTGTTTGTGAAGGTTTCATGCCGGGTGCCGAGATAATAAGCGGCGCATGTGTTGCCTGTTC
>JAJYAG010000173.1 GCA_021779665.1 Bacteroidota bacterium
AATTCCCGTAAAAGTGTGTACTTTTATCCATTGTAGTTAAAGTTTGTGGTAAAACAAAACTACAAAGAAGAGCTATGAAGGCAAAATGCTTTCTAGCTCTTTAAATTTTATCCCGGACAACAGTGATAAATAATTGAATATAAAATCAAGATTAAAACTTAATGTTCATTAATTGTAAACTTGGGCCAGTTTGTTTAGGATTATTGAATTTGTTATATTTAGGGTATAACTTTTAATTAATCAACTATGGGAAAATTTATCATCAAAAAAACTGCAACAGGCTTTAAATTCGATTTGAAAGCCGGAAATGGTGAACCTATACTTGCAAGTGAAGTTTACACAACAAAACCAGCATGTGAAAATGGAATTGAGTCTGTTAAAAAAAACAGTGCTATTGAAACTCGTTTTGAAAAGAAAACATCAACTTCAGGACAGTTTTATTTTAACCTAAAAGCTTCTAATGGCCAGGTAATTGGTACAAGTGAAATGTACAATACAGCTGTTAGCATGGAGAATGGGATTAAATCCGTAATGAAAAATGGTCCTGATTCACCTGTTGTTGATGAATCGTAAGTATCCGTATTGATCTTCTTTATAGATTCGACTGGGGAGATTCTCCTCAGTCGAATCTTACTTCAAGTAAGTGTAAGGCTTGTTTATTTTTATCGGACCTTTTATTCAGGATATCTCCTTAAACTCAGTTCGTCCGATTCTTGGATGTTTGCCCATGGAGATAGTTCGACATGAAAAACCAATAATTCAGTTAAACTATAGGATTGAATTATTTTTATCAACATTACCGAGCGCGTATATGCTTTAAAACTTTGAGATTTGGGGCAATGTCACAATAAAGTGTACTTTTCCCAAGACATATAAAAACTGAAAGTCGTCTTTTAACTGATAGTAATACATTTTTTTTAGTTCATTATTCGTTCAAGAAATACTTCCTAAGTTGTCTGATTTTAAAATATTTACATAAAACAAAGAAAACATAACAAAAATGGATGCTAAATCGTAACCAAAAATTACTAACTTTCTGATGCTTGTGAAAGCGTACATTTTTAATAAGTAGCATTTACAAAAATGAAGCAGAAAAAATTTGGTCCTGTCCCATTATTGACAAACAGGAGTTGGGTGAAGTTTGTACTTGTAATTTCTATATCTTATTTAACAATTTCCGGATCAACCTTGTATTTTATTTATAAAAATAATCTTTCTACAATTGAAAAGGTCCTGAAGGATGTTGTTATAAGACAAAAATCTTTAATTAATACCCTTACAATTAACGGCAAATCACAACAGGAGATAATTCAATTCTTTGGACAGTTAAAGAAGGACTATTATGATATTGGAGAATCCGGTGAGTTTGTAATTGCAAAAAGGTATGGCACAGGAATATTATTTCTTGTATCAGGAGCTGATACCACATTCTTTATTGATCAAAGTGATGAAATGTATGGGCGACCAATGTATGAAGCTCTGCAGAATAAAGCTGGTTTTATAAAAGCGAAGGATTATAGGGGTGATAATGTTTTTGCAGCCTATTCCTACGTTCCTTCTGCGGGATTGGGAATTGTTGTAAAAATTCCGGTTTTGGAGGTAAACAAATCTTTTTACAAAGCTCTGCTGATTTCAACCATTCTCTTTTTAATTTTCTTACCAGGGAGTATTCATGTTTTTCTCAGATTAGCTAATCCAATTATTAGATCCACTTTTGATAATGAGCTACGATTAAAGGCCATCTTTAAAGATACACAGGCAGGTTACTTTTTCATTGATTCAGATGGGTTTCTACAGAATGTAAATAAAGCATGGCTGGAACTTTACAAGTATACTTCACCCGATGAAGTTATAGGGAAACATTTTGTACAGGTCCAACAATTAGACGATATTGAGGGAGCAAAGGAATTTGTAGATGGTATAATGAAAGGGAAACCGGAATATATGTCGGGTGATTTTAGCAGGAAATGTAAGGATGGTACTTTTGGTTACCACTCCTTTTCAGCACATCCGGTTTATAAGGAGGATAAATGTATCGGGATTGAAGGTTTTATTATTGACATTACCCAGCTTAAAGAAACTGAAAAAGAACTTCTCAAGGCAAAAAATGAAGCAGAGGAAAGTAGCTTTAAATTTCGAAACTTATTTTACTCTATGCAGGAAGGAGTTTATCTGCACGAAATGGTTTATGGTGAGGATGGTCGAGCCGTAAATTATAGAATTATCGATGCTAATCCTGTTACAGAAAGCATATTGAATATCGGGGTAGGTGATGCAATTGGAAAATTAGCAACCGAGCTATACAAAACATCAGAGGCTCCATTTCTGGATAAATATGCAAAAGTTGTTGAAACCTCGGAACCCACAAATTTTGAAGTTTATTTTGCACCAATGGGTAAGCATTTTTTAATTTCGGCATTCTCACCTGCAAAAGGGCAATTTGCAACTGTTTTTATGGATATTACCGATTCTAAAAATTATGAAAATGAATTGGCTGCCCAGAATGAAGAGTATGCTGCACTCAATGAAGAATTACATCAGGCAAATGAACAGATTGAAAATGATAAAGCCAAAATAGCAGAAAGCGAAAACCGGTTAAAACTAAAACTTGAATATTTATTATCGCCTGAAAATACCCTGGACGATTTGTTTTTAACTGATATTATTGATCTGGAATTATTGCAAACAATTCAGGATAAGTTTGCAAAAGTCACAGGGATAGCTTCTGTTATAACTGATCCCAATGGAGTTCCGATTACACAACCAAGTAACTTCAGTGGCGTATGTAAATTGGTTAGGGAAACAGAAAAGGGAAAAGCAAATTGTCATCTTTCTGATAGACTTATTGGGTCAAGAGCTGGCATTGAAAAGAGGGTAGTGTACGAACAATGTCACAGTTGTGGCTTTATTGATGCCGGAGCTCCAATTATTATCGGAGGCAAGCAGTTAGGTATATGGATGATTGGACAGGGAAATATCGGTAAGGTAAATAGAGAAAGTATAATAGCTTATGCCTGTGAAATAGGCGCAGCTCCTGAAATGATGCTTGCAGAGTATGAGAGAATGCCCAATATGGATATCAGGCAGTTTGAAAGTATTACAGACTTTTTATGGATTCTGGCTCGTGAAATCAGTCAGTTAGCCTATAATAACATTAAGCTTGCAAAGAACATTGAGGAACATAAAATCTATGAAGCTCAGATACGCAAAACGCAAAAAATTGCTGAGGCGCATCAGGAGCAGGCGTCCAAATTGCTGAAAGCAGTTGAAAGCTCCAGTGCCTCCATTGTGATTACAGATAAATACGGTAATATTGAATATGCCAATCCTTTTTTTTCAGTTCTGACAGGCTATAGTGAAATCGAATATTTGGGTAATAACCCACGATTTTTAAAATCCAATCTGTACCCCAAGGAATTTTATGAAGAATTATGGAATACAATAAATGCTGGTAATACTTGGGAAGGAGAGTTTTGCAACAAAAAGAAAAATGGAGAATTGTATTGGGAGAATGCTATTATTTCTCCAATAATAAATGATAATGGTGAAATTATAAACTTTGTTGCTGTTAAAAATGATATTACGGACCGGAAAAATGCTGATGCTAAGCTTCACAAATGGGGCAATATATTTAAAAATGCAAGATTAGGTATAACAGTTGGTTCTATTGGCAGTGATCTGTTTGAAGTCTATAACCCTGCCTTTGCTGAGATTCATGGTTATACCGGAGATGAACTGATCGGTAAAAATGTACTTACTGTTTTCGCTCCTGAAGCTTGGCCCCATGTGCCTGTTAATATCAGGTTGGCACATGAAAAGGGGCACCATATATGGGAATCAGTTCATATTCGTAAGGATGGAACTCGTTTTCCGGTACTTATTGATATAACTGCAGTTAAGGATGAAAATGACCACCTGCTTTACCGGGTAATAAATGTTCAAGACATTTCCGAACGGAAAAAATTCGAACAGGAATTGATAAAAGCAAAAGAAAGAGCAGAAGAAAGCGACAGGTTAAAAACGGCCTTTATACAAAACCTAAGCCATGAAATCCGCACTCCTATGAATGCAATCATGGGTTTTTCTGAACTCATGGGGATGAATTTCGGAAATAAGGAAAAACTGGATAAGTATTCTAAAGTGATTAACGTACGTTGTAACAACTTGCTTCATATCATTGATGATCTTCTTGATGTTGCAAGGATTGAGTCAGGACTGGTCAAAGTGTACATTCAAAAATTCGACCTTCTGGGGCTGCTTGATGAATTAAGGATGACTTTTGAATTGTTATACAGTCATAAAATAAATAGATCAATTCTTTTCAGATGTAATCTGCCGGAAACTCAATCTAAAGTGCGTATTAACTCAGATAAGAAGATGCTGAATCAAATTCTCACAAATCTTCTAAATAATGCCTTCAAATTTACTGAGAAAGGTTCTATTGAATTCGGATACAAATATCAACCTGACAATTCTTTGATTTTTTACGTGTCCGATACTGGAATTGGAATTCCGGATGATAAGCGTGAATTAATTTTTAACCGTTTTGCTCAGTTACACGATGAGAACCGATTTGCTTATGGCGGGAATGGGTTAGGCTTATCAATAGTAAAAGGATTAGTAGAATTGTTAAATGGGAAAATATGGATTGAATCTGCACCTAACAAAGGCTCTACTTTCTTTTTCACAGTTAATACGTAGAGCCAATTAATGCACTTCAAAGTAATAAGTATGTATGTGAAATTTTTAAGGAACAGAAATATATAGTTAATCCTTGAATCATCCTCCTATCTGAATAGGAATTCTTTCTCCAAATTGGATTAATGTTGTTCATGGAGATTTACGGTGGGATAAATAAGCCTTACATAAATTTTGATTTATTCCAGGTAACCTTCAAAACATAGTGCCCGTATATCTTCTCTTGCAAGCTAAATCTGAGATTAAAAGCTTGCGTTACATGTAAAGATTGGAAAAAAATGAAGTTGAGAGATTTAAAGACGGGTAAAAAGCTAAGTTTTAGTTTTGGAGCAGTAATACTGCTGACTTTGGGAATCGGTGCCATTGGATTTTGGGGGATTCAGATGATAAAAAATAAAAATCAGGAGCTTACACTTGTTAAAAATTCGCAAAGCACGTTTATCGAAGCGCGACTTTATATGCGAACGTTTGTTCATTTACAAGATACTCAATATTTCAGTCGAGCCAATAATTGCATATCTGAAGCGCTCAAGTCAATAATGGTACTGGAGAATTTAAAAACGGATAACGTGGAATCGGCAGATATTAAGGAGGTAAGGTCAGGTTTGGAAAATTATAAAACTTTGATGTCACAAAACAGGGATATTATCCTAAAGCAAATCCAGTCGGTTACCGCTCGTAAATCCTGTTTTGATAAAATCACTGAAGAAATGGTAACTCATTCATTTCCCGGTTCGGATCAAATTAAATTTATACTGTCTCAGAGTCATTATGAAATAGCAAATTTCCAGATATATAGTAACCCTGAATATTATATTTCATCGGTAAGACTTATTGAGGAAGTGGAATCCCATCCTAAAATTGTAAACAATATAAAACTGCTGGCTTTGACAGGAGAATATCATGCGGCAATTGACAGTTTTAAGTCACTTGCTTTGCAGATGAAACAGCTTGAGACAATGCAGTTCGAATCTGGCAAAAAAGTTCTGCCCAAGTTAACAAAGTTAACCGGGGACATCGAATCTAATGTTGTATCAACAGTTAAAAATACAAGCATAAACATTGTTTCAATTACATTACTCGTACTTCTGACTGGGGCAGCCTTGTCATATTTTGTTACTGTTTATCTAACTAAACGTATTAAAAAAGCCGTCCAGTTAGCTGAAGGAATTGCCAGCGGGAATCTAAATGTTGATATGATTAAGGGGGATCTTGCACTTAAAGATGAAATGGGTGATCTTGCAAGAGCCCTCAATCAGATGGGTCTTACCTTAAATAATTTTATTAAGCAGATAAGCAATGGTGCAAAGAATGTGGCAGATGCTAGTATGCAACTTAGTTCTACTACTCAGCATTTGTCAGAGGGAGCCAATGAACAAGCCTCTTCAGTTGAAGAAGTAAGTTCTTCCATGGAAGAGATGGTTTCGAATATTCACCAGAATACAGATAATGCAAAACAAACTGAAAACATCTCAAACCAGAATGCTAAAAATGCCGATACAATCAGAGAAGCATCCCAGGAGAGCATGGAATCAATCCGGGTTATTTCAGAAAAAATTTCTGTAATAAATGATATTGCATTTCAGACTAATATTCTTGCTTTAAATGCGGCAGTTGAAGCAGCCCGCGCTGGAGAACACGGTAGGGGATTTGCCGTTGTGGCCGCAGAAGTTAGAAAGCTGGCTGAAAGGAGCAAAACTGCAGCTGAAGAAATTACCAAACTTTCAAAATCAAGCGTTATTGCTACTGAAAGATCGAATTCCATTTTAAACGATATGGTTAACGGTATTGAAGAAACCGCAAAATTGATCAACGAAATTACTGCTGCATCCATAGAACAGCTTTCAGGTTCAGACCAGGTAAATCATGCGGTCCAGCAACTTAATCATATTACTCAGCAAAATGCAGCAGCATCTGAGCAAATTGCAACCACTGCAGAAGAACTTTCAAGCCAGGCTGAACAGTTGGCCGAGGTAATAAAATTTTTTAAGAATTGATATTCTCGAGCGTGCAAATGCTTTTAAAATCCTGGGGTTTGGGGCAAAGTCCCAATGAGGAATACTCTACCCTAGGCATGATAAAATAAAAAGTCGCCGTTTAACTTGTCGGCGACACATTTGTTTGAAAAAGTTTACCACTTTGTACTGGCTTACCCGTCCGTGTTCTGGCAGAAAAATTTCATTTTTCCTGGAACTTTCGGGCGGAGATAGGTAAAGCAAGATGGAATCACGCAGAGCGTGATTCTTACCTATTTCATATTTTATAAAATGCAATATATCAGCGTAATAAATGATGTAAAACAATTGCACGCAATTGTTTACGCAATTGCGAACCGTATAAACCATTGAAAAACAATGTTAGATGCAATTGTTTGCGCAATTGCGGACAATTGCGATATACCAATACTGGTCATTTTTTTCCATTAACGTCTTTTAAAATTTCCATCTCTTTCCTGCGATATAATTGAATGATAATCTATTCTTCTGTTTTGACATATGGTTAAGCTGCGGGCATTTTATATATATATTTTTGCCCGCATTAAAATAATGCAAGCGGTAATTGGTCATTTAGTGTCAAAATTTACCGTCGATTATAAAATCTGAAAACAATGAAAACCACATTGACGGTAGATGCCGAATACGTGAAGATACTAAGGGAACTTACCAAGGAACATGAGATTGGTACCCAGCAGGAGTTTTTCAATGCAATGGTCCTTTATTTCAAGGAAACTGGTATCAATCCACAGGCAAAGACCAGGTCAACGGCAGAGGAGCTGTCAAAACTCCGTAACACAATAATTTCCTTTATCAGGGAGCAGGAAAAGAAAAAACTCGATCCGATTTTTTTAAAAATGAATGAAATGTTCGAGTACCAGCGGGCTTATTACAAGAATGAGGCCATTACTAAAGAAGATCTCAAAAGCCTTGTTGCGGGAAAGAACCCTGAGCCAGTTACGACGCCCAAGCTCCCGGAACCCAAGCACGAGGCAATCTATGAAGAGAAATATTCAAACTTTGTACGACATGTGAAAGCTCTTTTTAAAGACTTTGAGAAGAATGTGAAATCTTCGGCTTTTGGTGGGTATACAATCGATAAGGCCATATTTGATAAATATAAATCCATTTTTGAAAAGCTTTAAACAGACACGATGTATATTAAAATCCATGGGAACCGTGATTATGTGAAGGGTAATACCCAAAGCTGTCACGATTTGATCCAATACCTGGAAAAGGAAAATGAAGAACTGAACCTTCTGGAACAGGAGCAATTTTTCAATCATTCTTCAAACAGCATCAGTGCTGAGTTTGCAATAAACTCGATCGACAATAATAAGAAGGGATTAAAGGACAAGGATGCAAAGTTCTTTATGGTAACTGTTAACCCTTCGGAAAGGGAGCTCAGGCACCTGGCCAAAATAGCAAGCAAAAGGCACATCAGGGATATTTCAGAGATGAATCCCTCGGAGCTGGAAAGGTATAACAACATGGTAAAAAATTATGCCCGTGATGTAATGGAAGAGTATGCCAAGGCATTCAATCGCGGACTTTCAGGAAACGACCTGGTATATTATGCAAAGCTTGAGCAGCAAAGGCATTTTAAAGGAACTGATAAGGAAGTAAAGGAAGGACTGGCTACCTCGGGGGAGAAAAAGGAAGGCCTTCAAACACATGTTCATATTGTTATATCGCGAAAGGACGTTTCACAAAAGGTAAGTCTGAGCCCTCTGGCAAACAGCCGGGGTAGCAAAAACCATGTTTTAAAAGGGAAAAGTGTAAAAGTTGGTTTTAACCGGGATGAATTTGTTGCCAGTTGTGAGAAGGAATTTGACAAGAAGTTCCAATTTCAAAGGACCTTTGAAAATAGCTATGGCTATTACAAGTTCGCAAGTAATCCGGCATATGGAATAGAGAAAGCTTCACGGATTGCCATGCAGGCAGCTGAAAAACCTGAACTGGCAGGAAAGAACCTGGTAATATCAGCAATTGATAAGGCCACAAAGACCAGCATGGCAAGTGGAATAAATAAAGCGGCGAATCTTTCTTCAAACCCGGATTCAGCCAAAGATCTTTTGGTAAACAAACTTGATGAGCTGGTAATTCAGCTTTTACCACCCGAGGCTAAAGCCGCCAAAAAAATAGCCGAAAAGGTTATAAAACCGATCATAGAACTGGGTTCCGGTGGTTTGGAAATATAATTTACATGGAGTATGGAAAATTTAATTCATTATATCACTTTTGCAGGGTTTTCGACAAAGATTTTTATTGGGGCAAGTATCCTTATTCTTGCAGTACTTCAAAGAGTTCTTTGCTCTTTTTCTTTTAAATTCGTTTCAATTCCGGTTTTACATGTTGTTTTTGGGGTTTTACTATCGAAAGTAAGCCTTTACCACCCCCTGGTGCATTTAGTGGTTTATATTGCCCCTTCACTTCTGATACTGGGTATTCTCCTGATATTAATTCCTGTAAAAAAGCCAGCCCAATATAATGATCCCCTTTGCTTGTCCTATAAAACAAACAAAGGAAACCTCATGCTCAATCCTTTTGCCGGGGTATGTATCCTGGGAGTTCCCAAAGCGGGAAAAACTGCTTCCATTGTAAAACCAACAATCGAGCAGCTTGCCTTGAAAAACTACTGCGGAGCTATCTATGATTATAAAAAGTGGGATCTTACCAAAGTCGCCTATTACCATTATGAAAATCACCCGGTAGTTGATTTTAAGATGTTCAATCCTTTTGATCTGAACTATTCAGTAAGATTAAACCCCATTAATCCAAATATCCTACAACACCCGGCTTACGCAATGGAAGCTTCCATGGTGTTTCTGGCCAATATGATGGGAGCTTCAAAAGGTCAGGGGAGTTCAGACCGGTATTGGATAGAATCTGCAGCCGGAGTTTTGGCCGGTGTGATCTGGAGGCTTCGCGAGGATTATCCTGAAATGTGCGACCTTCCTCATGCAATAGCCATAGTGATCAATAAACCAATGGAAGAGCTGACGGAATTCCTGAAGAAAAACGATCAGTCTGTTTTTCTTGCAGCGTCTTATTTTAAGAGTATTGTAAGTGAAAAACAGGTTGCTGGAATTTTGGGGACACTGGCCAGCTCACTCAGCAAAGTTGCCTTACCCGAAATCTTTTATTTATTATCAGGTAACGAAGTTGATCTGGAGCTTAACCATCCTGATCATCCAACACTGTTAACACTTTCTACTGTTCAGCAGCTGGATAAAACCTATGCACCAGTCTTGGCCCTAATTATCAGTATGAGTCTGAAACTGATGAACCAGGAGGGGAGGCATCATTCTGCTATTGTTTTGGATGAGGCACCCACACTTATAGTGCCTGAATTCGACCGTATTCCTGCCACAGCCCGTAGTAACAAAATTGCAACCTTTTTTATTGCCCAGGACATGGTGCAAGGTGAGGATGGATATGGCCGGATTGGAAGAGACAAAATTTTGGCAACGCTTTCAACTCATCTTTACGGAAAAGTTACTGATCCAAATACTGCAGAAAGGTATAGTAAAATGTTTGGAACAGTGGATAAATACTATACAAGCAAAAGCCGGAAAGCCGGAGCATGGTCCAACTCAGGATATACGGATTCACTTCGGGAGATACGAAAATACAAACCTGAGAAATTTCATCAGCTTGAAACAGGAGAGTTTTTAGGAGTAATTGCAGATGGTAATATGAAGGAATTCAATGCTAGGTTTGCTTGCTATCAGGAAAAACCGGTGCAGCTTCCCATGGTTAGAAATATTACTAAATATGAGGTTGAAAAAGTCTTTAACCGAATTATTGACGAAGCTAGAGAAATTTAATAGTCGAACAGGTAAGTAATACGAAATCGAATAATTATCACTCACCTAAAGCTTTTCTGACCTGCTCAATCAGGATATCTTTGTTAGGAATATACAATGTATATCTCGAAGCAAATAATTGATTATTGATGCCTCCTAAGGCATATTCAGCAGCAATATTGTTCTTATCCTTGCAAAGTATAATACCAATTGGATCACTATCTGTGTCTTCGTTAATCTCAGTTTTGTAATAGTTCAGGTACATGTTCATTTTCCCTATATGCTCGGGTTCCAGTCTGCCAGTCTTTAAATCTATCAATACGTACGCCTTTAATATCTTGTTATAAAATACCATATCAACGTAATAATGCTTGTTGGCAAGTGTTACCCGTTGTTGACTCCCAACATACATAAAGCCTTTGCCTAATTCGAGCAAAAAATCTTCTATTTGTCTGATCAGTCTGGCTTCAAGTTCCTTTTCTAAAAAAGGTTTGTTTTCAGGGATACCCAAAAATTCTAAAACATATGGGTCTTTTACCATATCTGCCGGAATGCTTATTTTATTCCCTTCCTTAGCCAATGCCAATACTTTCTGCTTGTTTGCCTTTCCTTTTGATAATAGAATCCTTTCAAACAGTGAGCTATCTATCTGCCTTTGCAGTTCCCGAACGCTCCATTTGGAATTAATACACTCATTTTCGTAAAAGGATCTTTTGTCCGGGTCTTCAATGCTTACCAGTTCACAATAATGCGACCAGCTTAATTTGCCAGACAATGTCTGGCTTTTTGAGTAAACAATATATAAAGATCGCATATTTTGCAAGTTAGAGCGGGAATAACCCTTGCCCACGGACTTTGAAAGCACCTTTGAAAGATCTAGCAATAAGCGGTCCCCATATTTCGCCCGCAAATCCCCATTTTGTTCATGTTCAACAATTTGGCGGCCAATCTCCCAATATGTATTCAAAATGGCTGTATTTACATCAAATGCCACTTTTAACCTTGCCGTGCTGACAATTTCCTTGATCTTAGCAACTAAAGATTCCAAATCGGATGTATTGTTTTTTTCAAGACTCATTATAATAATGTTTGGGTTTTCAAAAATACGCATTTCTTTATTCAACAAGTGAACTTTCAGATTCTCCTGGACTCCATGTTGTTTTTGCCTACAAACATCAAGCTTATTTCTTTTTGTTCAGTCATAATTATTTCGCGAAGTAAATTGCAAAATATCTGTATGATAGTAACATATGTATATATTTATAGAAAATTCTGAAATTGAAAGGTAGAACTAGTTCTAATTTTACACGAACGGTATTTTTGATACAAGTCATGAATTACTAATTAAATCAAACCTTCTAAACAGTTTTTCGATCTCTTTTTCACTTTGACTAATTATTATCCATTGGTAAGAACATAATATTACTTTTGTCCCCGCCTTGAAGATTGACAACCAACGTGATGAGTCGTTGTGTGGTGTGATGTTTATTACTTTTTGTAGAGAAATTTTATGGATTACAGATTAACCAAATTACTAGTCGCCTTCTTCGCTTTTCCTTTAATCTTGACAGCTCAGCCCCGACATTGCAAAGGCTTGGATATGGCAGGTGTGGGGTATGGAACAGGAAGCTTTCAAAAATCCCTTTTTATCTCTTATCAGAGATACCTTTCCAATCGCATGGGACTCAAAGGTAGCGCTGAATACTCAAAAGTTAACTTTCGCGTATCAGATTATTCTTCTTTTGCAATTCTTCCTGAGGTAAATTATACCATTTTTTCAAATTACCGGAACCTTTATCTTAATGCAAAAGCTGGGGGAATTCTAGGTTTTGAGAAAATAAGCAATGAAGCCTTTGGCAATAAAACCGCTACTTACCTTGGCGAATCAATTGGGGCCAGTTGTGAGATCTTCATTTCACACAATCTAAAATCCGAGGTGGGAGTTGAACAGCGGTTCCTTCAAAAATCTTTAATCACAAACTATTATACTCATTATTACTTATCGTTTTATTATGCCTTGAACTGACCAACGATAGTCAAAAAGCCGAAAGAATAACAAAATAATTAATTTACATATCAACTTCTATGAAAAGAGCAATACTCTTTATTGGGATCCTTTGTGCCTTTACCTCCATATTTTCCCAAACCATCAAGGAATATAGTTATTGTCCGGGAGCAGCAATAACAAGCATTTCAGAGGTATATACCGGATGGGATTGTCTAAATACCCGAAATACATACCGATGGCTTTATTCGGAAGATGGAACTGTATGGAGTCAGTTTACCAATTGGGAACAAGCCCCTTGTAATTATACTTTCAGCTTTACACCAGCAAATGTTGAAGGTACGCACTATTATAAGTTGCGTTGCGAGCCGAGGGGAACTATCCTGGAAACCGGCGTGGTTCATAAGGTGACGATCTATGCACCTTTTACAAAACCGGTTGCCGGGTCAGACCAGACGATCTGTTATAATACTGCGCCGCTAACAATTTCCGCCACACCGGCCAGCGGAGGAAACGGGATTTTTACCAATCAATGGCAGTATTCCACTGATAATAACCTTTGGAGCGATATTCATGGAGCAAATCAATTATCTGTTTCGCCCTCTTACCTTACATCAACGACTTATTACAGGCTTCGCGCCCGCTCAGGATCAGGCTGTGGAGATCTTTATTCCAATACGGTGACAATCACAGTTCTGGGCCAGCTTGTTTCCGGCTCCATATCAGGTCATCAGAGTATTTGTTATGGATCAGACGGTGCTCCACTTAATGGCAATACAGCTTATGGCGGTGATGGGACATTTTCATACCAGTGGCAATATTCTCTCGATAACTCCAGCTGGAGCAATACCGGAGAAACCCGGATGAACTATTCTCCACGAGCTCTGACACAAACAACTTACTATCGTTTGCTTTCAACCAACCAGGCATGTGGATCGGTTAATTCTTCATCCGTGGTAGTGCATGTATATCCTGAAATAAAAGGAGGAACAATAGGCAATCCACAAACGAACTGTTATAACACCTCTCCCAATAACATTGTAGGGAGTGAAGCAACCGGCGGATATGGAAGTTATACCTATGAGTGGTATTACAGCTATGACAACAATAATTTCTATGCTATTTCGAATACCAATAGCAAGGATTATCAACCGGTTATGCTAAAAGTATCGACTTATTACAAGCGAAAGATAATTGATAACTGTGGAAGTGCTTTTTCAAATACCATTCTCATTACAGTTAACGGGGAGCTAAAAGGAACTTCAATCGCGGGCGATCAGTCTATCTGTGCGGGAGCTGCGGTTGGAACCCTAACGGGAGAAAACCCGACAGGTGGAGATGGATCTTATTCCTATAGATGGCAGAAGTCAACTGACAATTTCAACTTTGGAGAAATAGTAAGTAGCAATTCAAGGGATCTGCAGCCCGGTAACATAACGGAAACAACATATTTCAGGCGAATTACCAATACGACAAGCTGCGGTAGTGCGACCTCTAATGTTGTAACTGTTGCTATAAAAACCAGCTCCAATCCGGGAACAATTGGATCTGATCAAACGATTTGTTACAACACCCGTCCTTCCTCGATTTTTAATGCATCGAGTCCTTCAGGTACCTATACAACAAAATGGCAATCATTCAACAACAGCTCCTGGAATGATATACCAGGGGCATCGGACTTAAGTTTATCTCCCGGTGAATTAACATCCACAACCCGTTTTCGAAGGGTAATTACTGATGAATGTAGCTCGGTAAATTCTAATGAAGTTACTATAACTGTATTGCCTCAGGTTAATCCCGGAACCATAGCATCGGATCAGACAATATGTTATCGGGGTACGGCCAATTCATTGGTTGGAGGTCAACCCTCAGGAGCTGACGGATCATTTTCCTTCCGATGGCAATTGTCTTTGGATCGTGTTAACTGGAATGATCTGACGGGCACTAATATGTTAAATTATTCACCAGGTGTGCTTGATAAAACCACATCATTCAGGCGGATGTCAGTTTCCTCCAAATGCGGCGAAACTCCCTCGAATGTTGTTACCATTACAGTTTATCCCGAACTCAAAAACATAAATATTGCTGGTGACCAGACCATCTGCGCAGGAGCAGTTGTAAATAGCATTACAGGTGAGACACCCTCAGGTGGTGATGGAAATTATACTTACAAGTGGCAAAAATCACAAGACAGCCAAAGCTGGAGCGACATTGTCAACAGCAACTCGAAAGATTACCAGCCTTCTGGCCTGACCCAGACATCCTATTTTCGCCGTATTACCTATACAAACAATTGTGGTAGTGCCACATCAAACACAGCTACAATCAATGTACGCCAGGGAGTCACACCCGGTTCCATCGGCAGTGACCAAACGATATGTTATAATACAAAGCCTGTATCAATCACAAATTCTGTAGCTCCTACAG
>JAJYAG010000297.1 GCA_021779665.1 Bacteroidota bacterium
CTGATCACTTCTGTTACAGCAACAGCCCAGCGTCAATGGACAAAGCAGGATTCTTTATGGGAATCTTTTAAGAACAATTATCTGGATCGCAACTTCCATATATCCACCTTTACGAACGATATTAAAATAGAGCTGAAAGGTATTTATAATCCTCAGGATACCGCATCTATTGACCAACTGGTTTCAGAGATAGATGGTATTCTGGAGCGGGTAAGAATTTACAGGGTAAACAGCGATGGCAACCTGATTCTTAATATCGAAACTTTGCCCGATTCGGTTTATGAACCACCTGTGAAAACTGTTTCAAACCGTACTGATCCAAAAATTAAAAGCAAACCCAAACCCCAACCTCGTGAAAGCGAATTAATCCGGGCTATGTTGGATAGTCTCAGACTCGAAGACATCATGGCCGGCAAAACTACGTTAACCAACTATTATATCTCAGAAATATGGGATTATTATATTCGTTTGAAAAAACAAAACCGGGGTTACGTTCAAATACAAATCCGTGAATCAGCTCCACAGGTTGTGCGGAACAAAGCCCTCCAATATTATTTGCTGCGAGAACTGATTATCCCGAGAAGAGTAGTTGCCGACAGAACTGAACATGGTATTTTGGGAACAAACTTGCCGTTAATTGCCCAATTTAACGAAAAGGACAGTTTTATCCTCTCTAAGGCATATGCTGACGACATTTATATTCAGTTATACACACGATATCCCAAGCTGTACCTGAAAAGTATCTTTTACCGCTTTAACAATCTGAAACATCGCTACGGCAATTATTCATTGATTTTGTATTTCACATCTTCCGTTATCATTGTTCTTTTGTATTTACTGGTTCTAATAAAACTCAACAGGTTTACCGTTGCTTCTAAGTCGTGGGCCGACTACATCAAAACGGGGATGCTGATTATGCAATCAGCAACAATCATGTACATACTATACAAGCTTTACGAGGCAGAATTTTTCACGAACGTGTTACAACAATGCTCGGCGATGCGCTCATCCTGCCGAATATATTCAATTTTCTTACCCTGAACTTCCTTTATTTTTCCGAAAAACTATCCATACGGGAGGATACCACTATCCTTCAGAGATTGCATATCCAGTTTTTCCTCTCGATATTGCCTGTTTTCGGTTTATTTGTATATTTTCACCGTTACACCCTTTTCCTGAGCTTTGTTGTAGTTTACAGCCTTATTATGATTATAGGACGGCTGGCATACACTTATTTTCATTTCAAGACCTTAAATGCTATCAACGAGAAAGATCTTGAAATTCTGCACTTTCGCGAAATGCAGCATCGTGCTGAGTTGCAGGCATTGCATTCGCGTATTAATCCACATTTCCTATATAATTCCCTGAATTCAATTGCTGCCCTAGCCAAAGTGGATCCGGAGAAAACCGAAAGGATGGCTTTGGCTCTATCCGAATTCTGCAGGTATACGATTAATAAGAATAACGGAACATTTTCAACTGTAGCGGAAGAAGCCGAACTGGCAAAAATTTATCTTGAAATTGAAAAGACCCGGTTTGGAGACAAGCTGCAATACCCGTGTAATATCAGCGATGAAGCCGGAAGCATAACCATTCCCCGGTTTATAATTCAGCCATTAATTGAAAATGCCATCAAACACGGAATTACACAAATAACCGGACAAGGAATTATTAAACTGGAAGTATACCTTCAGGACAATGCCCTTAAAATTGAATTGTACGATAATGGTCCAGCTTTCAGCATTTCTCCCACTAAGGGATATGGATTGCAAAGTATTTATGATAAACTTGAAATTTTGTATAAGGGTCAAGCCTTTATAAACTGGCAAAACGAACCGGCGAAATATATCGCAGTTGTGGTACCTTTAGAAAATCTGGCTTAATTTAATTCGAATATTCGTATGGCTTTACCTAATAAATATCGCACACTTATTGTCGACGACGAAGAACCCGCGCGTATCCGGCTTATTCAGCTTCTGGCGAATTATCAGGAAAAAGTTACTATTATCGGAGAGGCGACCAATGGAATTGAAGCCGTGGAAATGATCAGCTTCCTGAAACCTGATATCGTATTTCTAGACATTAGCATGCCTGGCAAAGACGGATTCGAAGTGATCAAGAATCTGTCTCATGTACCCTATATCATCTTTTGTACCGCTTACGACCAATATGCGCTTCAGGCTTTCGAAACAAACAGCATCGATTACCTGGTAAAGCCGGTAAAGGCTGAAAGACTCGCCATAACAATGGAAAAAGTAAGGAGGTTAAGCGGAAACAACGACTATTCTCAAATTTTGTATTGGGTGGAGGAGAAAATTGAAACCAGGAAGAAGGAGGTTGTTACCTCCTTCCCAGTGAAAGTGGGTGACAGGGTAATTTTTATCAAAACCGACGATATATCCTATTTCGAAGCAAACGAAAAGTACGTAGAGCTCTTTATACGTCAAGGTAAAAAATATTTACTGGACCAAAGCCTGAGCTATCTTGAAGGAAAACTGCCGGGACATTTCCTTAGGGTTCACCGGGCAATTATCGTCAATACATCGTTAATCAGGGAAATTCGCCGATACATGGGATCGAGTTACTCCATCACTCTGAACGACGTGCATCAATCCAGGATTGTCTCGGGCAGATATTATTCGGAAAAAGTGAAGGATTTGCTGAATTTATAATTCACGTTTAATTTAACTCCACGGTTTCATTACTAAACCAAAGCCTGGGGACAATTTTATTAGTTTTCATTTTTTTCATTATATCGGCAAATTTGAGGAAAACAAAAAACAAAAGAACCAATCTATCAAACCTAGACGAACCGTTAACAAGTAGTTAAGCTGCCAGTTGTAATAACTTTACTATAAATTATTATTAATAATCAAATCTCATTTTCTGTATTCTTTAGAGCAAAAGATTTGGCATAAGCATTTTGGGAGCTTATATCCTTATCAAATTTATATGCGATGGTAAAAGAAAAAGTGCTGCCTTTACCAAGGTCAGATTCAACGAAAATTTCGCCACCTAATAAATTCACCAGACCTTTTACAATAAATAATCCTAATCCGGTGCCTCCTAAGTTTTTCTTAGGATTTTGATTTAGTTGGGAAAAGCGTTCAAAGATAAGAGCCTGCTTGTCTTTCGGAATACCTATTCCTGTATCTGAAACATAAAAGAACAAGTTTTGAGCGTCATCAATTTTACATTCAAGCATAATTTTTCCTTCATCGGTAAATTTTAAAGCATTAGTCAGAAGATTAATCAATACCTGTTTTAACTTGCCTTTATCGATTATAATTTTAGCCTCATCTAACGAGCAATTAACTTTAAAATTAAACTCAATTTGGGGCTTACCTAATCTGTTTTTGTATTCATTAAAGAAAGTCGAAATATCTTCGAATAAAACAAATAAATTGCATTCCTCCATGTTGATGGGCAGTTGCCCCGATTCTATTTTGGCGATATCGAGAATGTCGTTAATGATGTCGAGTAAATCATTACTTCTTTGTGATATAATATCTGAAAACTTTTCAAGCTTCTGTTTATCACCAAAATTATCCTTC
>JAJYAG010000018.1 GCA_021779665.1 Bacteroidota bacterium
TGGTGTAATTGGGAAACCTTCATCTGCCGGTTTTGATGCTCAAAAGCTTTATAAGATAAACAAAACCGACAATCTGGTTGAAATCAGGTATCTGAATGATGCTAAGAGTGAGGTGAAAATCAATTTCGTACCTCTCGCAATGTACGATCTCAATAAAACATATTTTATAATAACCTTCAGTAATATAAGTAAAACCGAATATGAAAGCTATCTGATCCGCAGAATCGACGGGTTGGCTCAAAAGCTGGCCAAACCTGTTGTGGTTGAAAACGCAGGCGGGACTGACCTAAATATTCATGCCATCAGGTCCGACAATAACTTTGGAAATTATTACCTTAATTCCCTTGGAAACTGGAAAGCGAATCTCCTCGACATCAATATTCCCAAACATAATGATTTTTTGAAGGGCGAAAGTTTAGGAGAATATTTTACAGTGGATTATCTGGGAAATGTGATATCGCAGCAAAAGGTTTATTCCATCAATGGCAACTCAAAACCGCTCGAATGGGCCGATCAAAATTATACTTATCCGCTCAGAAGCACCATTAACAGTATGTATTATGTTTTCCGCAAAGGCGATTCGGTTCAGTGTGCTAAAGTTGATGTCAGCACAGGTAATCTCACTGAGAAAATGTTATATCCGTCATTCCTTTTAGACTCCAATGAATCTGAGTTTATCGGTTCACATGCATTTGCCGATTTTAACAAAACTGTTGTTATGATGGCTTCCGCTATTCTGCAAATTGAAGGAACTACAATTAAAAAGGTTGATTTAATAAAACTCAATCTTAAAAAAATATATTCGTCAGAGTTTTCCGGAAAATACTGCTTTATTTTTGGAGAAGATCCTGTAAGCAATAAAGTTTTTGTAAGATTGGATATGAAAGGTTTAACGCCTGTTTATACACAGATTATGGCTCCCGGAGATGTGGAAATAAAAAATTTCTCAGCTTCGGCTGATGATAACCTGGTTTTTTCGGGTAAAAGAATAAGCAATAACAAACCCATCATTGGTTACATCCCTTTTACCGGTAGCAACTGGATTTACGATAACGACGAGCTGATTGAGGACCTTCAGGTGTTAGTGCGTTGAGAAAATATATATTTCTTTAAATTCTACTGAAAATTTTGACGTAATTTTGGGTAATTCTAAAATTACCTGATATGATTATCACTTGTGTCCATGTTTTTGTTAAAAAAGAATTTGTTGAAGAATTCAAGGCTGCTACTGTCGAAAATCGCTCCAATACTGTAAAAGAACCCGGAAATGTAAGGTTCGACATATTACAGCTCGATCAGTTTTCGCAGAAGTTTCTCCTTTACGAAGTATTTGAGTCGGAGGAAGCGGCTGCTTTTCATAAAACTACAGCACATTATCTGAAATGGCGCGATACTGTTCAGGACTGGATGGAGCAACCCCGCCAGGGAATCCGTTACAGTCCGGTGGAACCTAAAACCCGCGAGCAGTGGTAAAATCGTTTTCCATCAGTCCAACACCTTCAATAATATTTGGAGTTGGAAAGCGCCGGGAATTACACGGGCTACTTCAGAAATTCGGAAAAAAGGTCCTTATAATTACAGGTTCGGGCTCATTCAGCAAATCGGAAGCCGGACGCCAATTATTGGATGATATTCAAAGTTTGAACACCTGCTATTTTGCCTCGGTACCAGGAGAACCGACACCCGAAATGGTTGACGAAACAGTTTCAAAATATAAAACTGTCGCATTTGATGTGGTTGTCGCCATTGGTGGCGGTAGCGTATTGGATGCCGGTAAAGCTGTTTCGGCAATGCTTGGTAAAAATAACTCTGTGATTGAGTTCCTGGAAGGTGTAGGTACAAAACAGCCTGATGGAACCAAAGTGCCTTTTATTGCTGTGCCTACAACCTCGGGAACAGGAAGCGAAGCAACTAAAAATGCGGTTATTTCGAGGGTAGGAGAGAATGGATTTAAGAAATCGCTCCGCCACGATAATTACATACCAAATCTTGCATTGATTGACCCGGAGCTCACCATCAGCTGCAGTAAAGAAGTGACCGCAGCCAGCGGTCTTGATACTTTCACCCAGTTGCTTGAGGCTTATGTTTCCACAAAGTCATCACCTTTTATCGATGCACTTGCATTTGATGGTCTGGAGCATGTTGTAAAATTTCTAAAGCCTGCCTGGGAAGATGGCAATAATACAGAAGCAAGAAGCGGAGTGTCGTATGCTGCCTTGCTGTCGGGCATTGCGCTGGCAAACGCAGGCTTGGGAACCGTCCACGGTTTTGCTTCTTCAGTAGGAGGCATGTTTCCAATTCCTCACGGGGTGGTTTGCGGAACCTTAATGGCCGAATGTGCAGCTTTCACCATTGAGAAACTTGAAAAATCGTCGGAAGCTTATATGAAATATGCAAAAGTGGGCAGGTTGGTCAGTTCCAAAGCTAACGAAATCGATGAGTATTACTGCAATGCATTAACTCACTATTTACATCGGCTTACGGAAGAAATGCAGATTCCGGCTCTTTCCTCATTCGGGGTTACCAGGGAGATTGTTCCTCAGTTAGCAGCAATAACCGAAAATAAAAATAACCCTGTAACTTTTAGTACTGAAGAACTGTCTTACATTCTCGAAAAGAGATTATAGTAAAAAGTAACAAGTTTCAAAAATGAAAAATCTGTCTCGCAAAGAGTGGCTTGTAATAATTCTGTTTGTTGCAGCTAAACTGCTGATGCATTTTCTTACCAATACCAATTACGATCTTCACCGCGATACATTTCTGTATTATTCTTTAAGTGAGAACCTGGACTGGGGATATGCATCTGTTCCAGCTTTTATCGGCTTTCTCACAAAGGTGGCAACCACTCTTTTCGGTTATTCTGAGTTTTCGCTGAATCTTTTTCCCGTCATTGCAGGTGTGGTTTCAATATTTCTGATTGCCTTTATTATAAAGGAACTTGGCGGTAAAACATTTGCAATAATTGTTGCAGGCCTTTCATTTTTGCTATCTACAGCCTATTTACGATCAAACTCATTAATGCAGCCGGTATCGTTCGATCAGTTATTCTGGTTATTATCGGCTTATTTTGTTATAAGGCTTATCAATACTCAGGATCCCAGGTTCTGGTACTGGATTATGGTTTCCTGGGCGGTTGGTTTTATGAATAAATATCTTATTGCCGGATATGCTTTTAGCTTTGCAGTCGCATTGCTTATTACAAAGCACAGAAAGCTGTTGTTTTCGAAGCATTTTGTTTTTGGAGCCATTACTGCTTTTATAATTGTTCTGCCTAATCTTATATGGCAGTATATGCATAACTGGCCTGTGGTGCATCATATGAGTGAGTTAAGCAAAAATCAGCTGGTGAATGTTTCCATGATTGGTTTTGCCATCGATCAGTTTATGATGAACTTGCAGGCGCTTATCGTGTGGATGACAGGTTTACTCATTTTCCTGTTTTACAAATCGGAAAAGAATTTCAGGATCTTGTCCTATGCGTCTCTGTTTGTGGTTTTTCTGCTGATGATCACTCACGGAAAATCGTATTACACCCTTGGAGCTTACACGCTTTTGATGGCTATGGGCGGCTATGCCATTGAAAAGTATTATAACAAAGCTTTTAAGATTGTCACTATTTGTTTGATTGTTCTATTGTCAATACCGGTGCTGCCTTTTAGTTTGCCAATTTTGAGTTTCCCGGCTATGGAAAAATATTCGGCACCCATGGCCGATGCCACTAACAGGTGGGAAGACGGGAAAATTTATCCTTTACCGCAGGATTATGCGGATATGACTGGCTGGAAGGAACTAAGCGATATTGTTATCAGTACCTATAACTCTTTACCCCCGGAGGTCAAAGCAAATACCGGAATTTATGCTGAAAACTACGGTCAGGCCGGAGCAGTGTATTATTATGGAAGAAAAGACAGCCTTCCACGTCCCATATGTTTTAGTGATAACTTTTTAATATGGGCGCCCGACAGCATTACACAGGATAATCTGATTTATATCAATGATGAAATTGGAGACATAAAATTCCTTTACAAGAATTACGAATTAAAAGGTGAGGTAAAGAACCGGTATTTCAGGGAAAACGGGGTTAAGGTGTTTTTCTGTTCCCATCCTACCGATACTTTTCGCTCGTTTTATAAGGAAAAGGTTAAGGAACTGAAAAGTATTTACCGGAGAAGTCAGTAAATTAAAAAGACCGGGCTATTTTCAGTTCCATCACATAGTCGTTCATAAAATATCCGTTTCCAATATCAATATCTTCGGTTTTGATAATCTCGAAGCCCTTTTTCTTATAAAAGCCCAACGCGGGATTTTCGCGGTTTACATTTAGCAACAGACTTTTGTTACCAGCCATGGCTGTGCGCTTAATAACCTCATCCATTAATATTTTCCCTGCTCCGGTACCCTGACATTCGGGTAAAACATAAATTTTATGAAGTTTCGTGTTTCCGGTTTGGTTGTAATTCACTTCATAAGAGGCATAGCCAACAAACTCATCATCTTTTTTAACAAGAATGAAGCTATGACCTTTTTTTTCGACCTGTTCCTTAATGGATGGAATGCTGTACATCCAACTGAGCATATAGGCAATTTGCTCTTTCGACAGGATATTTCCAAAAGTATGCGGCCAGGTGCGGTGAGCCAGTGAATTGATAACCGGAAACAGGTCCTCGCTGGCATTAATGATTGAAAACATAATCACATTTTTTTAAAACAAAGCAAAAATAGCTGAATTGCTTTCAATTTTTTAACAGAACCTGACAAAATACTTCTTTTTGGCACTTTTTATTTTGTAAAATTGGACTTTTTAATTTTATAACTATGAAACGCGGATTTGCAAGTGATAATAACGCAGGTGTTCACCCGGACATTATGAAGGCTTTGGAGAATGCAAATGTAGGCCATTGTGTTGGTTACGGCGACGATCCTTTTACCCAGGAAGCCCGTGAAATTTTCAGAGATATTTTTGGAAATGAGTCAGAGGTTTTCTTTGTGTTTTTAGGTACAGGCGCCAATGTGCTGGGATTAAAAGCCATGACACAGTCGTACAACTCAATTATTTGTGCTGAAACTGCTCATATTAATGTTGACGAATGTGGCGCTCCTGAAAAATTTACCGGTTGCAAACTACTCTCTATCGAAACCAAAGATGGAAAGCTCTCCGTTGCTGATATTCAGAAACATGTTCATGGAATTGGGTTTGAGCATCATTCTCAGCCCGCGGTCATATCTATTACCCAGTCGACTGAAATGGGGACTGTGTATACTGTAAAAGAAATTGCCGGGATTTGCGATTATGCTCATAAAAACAATATGCTGGTACATGTAGACGGAGCACGTATTGCTAACGCCGCAGCTTCGCTTAATGTTGGTTTTACCGAAATGATTAAAGATACGGGTGTTGATGTTCTATCGTTCGGAGGTACAAAAAATGGTATGATGTACGGAGAAGCTATCGTTTTTCTGAAACCGGAGCTGGCACGCGATTTTAAATATTACCGTAAACAAGGCATGCAGCTGGCATCGAAAATGAGATTTATTTCAACCCAGTTCCTTGCTTATTTTAATAATAGTTTGTGGCTGAAAAATGCTACCCATGCAAACGACATGGCCAAACTCCTTGAAACGCGTGTAAAGGAAATCCCTCAGGTAAAAATTACACAGGAAGTTCAGTCGAATGGAGTATTCGCCATTGTACCCAAAAAAATAATTCCTGAACTTCAGGAGCACTACTTCTTTTACGAGTGGAACGAATTTACAGGCGAGGTCAGGTGGATGACTTCGTGGGATACCACTGCTGATGATATTGAAGATTTTATCAGGATTCTTAAAGGATTGCTGAAATAAATCCAGGCAGGTAAGGGGAAGTTAATTGCTACAGATCGTTGCATTGGAAAAGGTTTACAGAGTTTTGAACTATTGGCGGTAATACTTGTTTTAGACAGTATAAAACCGCTTTTATGTTCAAATACGAGTCACTATTTCCGAAAGCAGTGATTTTACTGATATCAGTTGCTTTCTTTTTGCAATCATGTTCTCACGATCCACAGGGTATTGCTGATCTCAACCCGGTTTGTTTTGAAACCCAGATTAAGCCATTGATTCAGAACAGCTGTGCTGTTTCAGGTTGTCACGACGCATCAACAGCTGAAGAAGGTTATAACTTTTCTTCATATGAAGGAATTGTAGCGGCTGTTAAACCGGGGAATGCCCGTCAAAGTGAGCTTTACCGAGTCCTAACAGCTGTTTATGGGGAGATGATGCCTCCTGAGCATCCATTATCAGAAAACGACAGGAATCTTATAAAAATCTGGATTGAGCAGGGGGCCAAGAATACTACCTGTGACAATCTTTCCGGCATTCCCGGGCAAACCAGGGATACCGTTTGTTTTAACCTCGATATTTTGCCGTTACTGAATTCCAGTTGTGCTACTGCCGGTTGTCATGATAATACTACCGCAAAAGAAGGTTATCGGATGACCAGTTATACCAACATCGCTCAAAATACAAGTCTTGTAAAAAAAGGTAATTATCTCGATAGTAAGTTGTACAAAGTTATTGTTGATAATGGAGAAGATCGTATGCCACCTGCACCTGCAAGTCGTTTGACCTTGGACCAGATTGAAAAAATAAAAATCTGGATTTCTCAGGGAGCTATAAACAGTAACTGCCTGGTAACTGCTTGCGATACATCAGGAACAATATCCTATGCTTCGCAGGTTTGGCCAATTATTCAGAACAACTGCCTGGGATGCCATCCGGCAACCGGTACAACCAATAATGTAAGTCTTGGTAATTATACTCAGGTTTCGGCTGCAGCACGATCGATGCGGAATGGAATTTCACTCCTGTCGGGAGTTGTTCATCAGCAGACTGGCTTTAAACCAATGCCTCAAAATGGCAAACTGGATAAATGCAAAATAGCAACAATAGACAAATGGATTAGTCAGGGTATGGCAAATAATTGATTCTTATGAAAAACTTAATTTATATTACCTCAATCGTTTTACTCATAGTTATAAGTTCCTGTTATTACGACAGCGAAGAATACTTATATGGAACTCCGGGAGGAAATTGTGCCGATACCACAGTGATCACTTACGCTGCCGGGGTTCAACCTGTATTAAATCAAAACTGTTATTCGTGCCATAGTAACGGAAGTGCTGCCTCGATGGGCGGAAATGTAAAGTTGCAGGATTATGCCGATGTGAAGACTGTTGCTTTAAATGAGAAACTGTCAGGAACTATTTCTCATGCATCTGGATTTTCTCCCATGCCTAAAGGTAGTAATAAATTGAACGATTGTTATATTACCGTAATAAAAAAATGGATTGCCGCCGGCGCACTCAATAATTAAGCAATTCTTTATATAGTTTCTTTGAAGGTCGGATATCTTTGTTAATTTTGAAGATAATCAAATCTAACCATGACCTTTATGAAGCTACCTAACCTCATTTTGACATTAATCTTTGTCTTGTTAATTCTCGGTTGTAAAAGTTCAAATTACAAAATGGAGGGAGAGTCGTTGGCATTGGCAGACTCCACAGTATATACAGTCCCGTTTTCTGCAGCGCCTCCTGCTCCCAATACTCCTAAAAGTGTTATCCGCACTGCCGAACTTCGCCTCAAAGTTAAAGATGTTAAAAAATCGGTGGCACAACTTGAGTCAATGGCAAAATCAATAGGTGGTTTTGTTGAGTATTCGAATATAGAATCGTCCGAACTTGGAACAACCACAAAGGTTATTTCAAAAGATTCTTTGCTTCAGGTAACGGAATACACCATCTTCGGAAATATTACCCTGAGGGTTCCTGTTGCATCTTTTGATTCGGTAGTTAATTCCATTCAAAACTCAGCCCTATTCCTGAATTACAGAAGAACATCAGCTGAGGATATAAGTCTTCAATACCTCGAAAACACTTTAAAGGCGAATGTTTCGGAAAAATCGGGCAACCGTATTAAAAATGCCACTGAATCGAAAGGTAAAAAGCTGGATGATATTGTTGAAGCCGAAAGAACTGCTTCTTCCATGGAAGAGAGCGCCATCAGCAATAAAATTGCCAATTTTGCTTTGCAACGAAGGGTTAACTTCAGTTCGATTCAGGTAAATCTTCATCAGGCCAACCAGATTTACAAAGAGATCGTGACTAACATTAACATTTCCGATTATAGACCTTCTTTTAGCCGAAGATTTTTACACGCCATAGGAAACGGGTGGAACGGATTGGTTTCATTTTTTGTTTTTCTTGTTAATATCTGGCCGCTCCTGGCGTTTGTATTTGTGGTCTATATAATGGTCCGAACCAGAAAATTCATTTTCTTTAAGAAAAAAAATAATGATCAGTAATTTTATGAAATTATGAAAAGAAGTATTCTGTTTATCAGTTTGTTATTGATAGTTTCCGGCGCAATCTGCCAAAATTATTCAGGAGGGAAGTTGCAGGATAAGCTTACTCTCAAAAGCACAATTATGGGTAAGGATGTGAATTATGCCATTTACCTGCCTCCCGATTATGATGCTTCTAACAGAAGCTATCCGGTAGTTTATCTGCTGCATGGTTATTCCGACGACCAGACCGGATGGGTGCAGTTTGGCCAGATAGGTTCGTTATTGGACAAAGCAATAGCCGAACAAAAAATTTCTCCGATGATTATCGTTATGCCCGACGGTGGAGTCGCATGGTATATGAACGATTACCAGAACAAGGTTCGTTTTGAAGATATGTTCGTCCAGGAGTTTATACCAGCAATTGAAAAACAATACAGAATCAAGAGCAAAAAAGAATTCCGCGGAATTGCAGGTCTCTCGATGGGAGGCTTCGGTTCTCTTTACTTATCGTTAAAACATCCTGACATGTTTACCGCATGTGCTCCTTTGAGTGCCGGGATATTTACAGATGCCGAAATTACCGCCATGTCCGAAAATCAATATAACCAGTATTTTGGTCCTGTATACGGCACAAACAAAGGCGAAGCCCGTTTAACTGACCATTGGAGAAAGACAAATATTATTGATGTTGTCAAAACCATTCCTGAAGCCAATATAAAAAGTGTGAGAATTTATATGGATTGTGGCGACAAAGATTTTCTGATCCGTGGAAACTGCGAAACGCATCTGCTGATGAAAGATCTGGGAATTCCTCATGAATTCAGGGTACGTGAAGGCAGTCACACCTGGGGGTACTGGCGGACTGGTATTATCGATGCATTGGCTTTTATTTCGCAAAGTTTTACGAGATAAATCAGTATTAAAGATAATTACGCTTCGACTTTATCTATCTGGTTAAAGTCGAAGCCATTTTAGTAAAGAATTGTCGATAGTCCATAGTCGATAGTCCATAGAGAACAGCCGAATATCCGGCAACTGGATAATCTAACCCGCAACCCATAACCCGTAACTCATTCCTTCCTTAACGTTTTGACCATCAGAATAGCCACTGTTCCAATAACGCCCGAGAGAACAACTATAATTTTAACGGTTGTATTTTCAATAAAAAGTCCTGCCGACAAACCAATCATTGTCCACATCATGGTTAAGGCAATTATTTTCGATTTCAGAGGCATTGCCCTGTATTTTCTGTAATTATGGATATACTTTCCAAAAATGCGGTGGCGTAAAAGCCAATTATACATTTTATCCGAACTTTTGACATAACAGGCTGCGGCACCTAACAAAAAAACTGTTGTAGGAAGTCCGGGAACAAAAATTCCCACAACTCCCAGGCTAAGAGAAATGGATCCGGCTACAACCAACAGTGCTTTGATCATTTTTAAATTTTATCTTAACAAACATCAGAAAATAAAATTGGTTAAAAGAAATGTAAAAAATAACCATGTATAGTTATTCTCATCAATTGATTGAACAATTTTCAATTTATTTCCTTTATATACAAACCTTTCTTCTAATCATAATATCTGAAAAATGACCAGGTTATATTTGCTTGTCGCTGCCTCATTGTTAACCCTATTAACAGCCAAAGGACAGGACCTTGAAAAGCTTCTTGATGAATCCACCGGAAATGGTGTAAATTATGTTTCAGCAACTTTTAAATCAACGCGTATTGTGAATGGCCACTCTGTGGAACGAATGTCCGAAGGGCAGCTCGATTTCAGAATATCGCACCGTTTCGGGCAATTGAACACTGGCGCGTATAACCTCTGGGGTTTGGATCAGGCGAATATACATTTCAGCCTCGAATACGGAATTACCAACTGGGTTATGGTGGGTGTCGGGAGGGGAACATACGAAAAAACTTTCGATGGTTTTACAAAGTTCTCGATCCTGCGGCAAAGTACCGGCGAAAGGAAGATGCCCATTAGTGTTTCTTATTTCACCAGCATGGCCGTGAATACTTTAAAGTGGGAAGTGCCCAATACAACGCTTCCTTTCTGGGATCGCACCAGCTTTGTGCATCAGCTGCTGATTGGACGTAAATTTAATGAAAGGTTTTCTTTCGAACTGAATCCTACTTTTGTTCACCGGAACATGGTAGCCACAGAACTCGATCCAAACGATCTTTTTTCAATGGGTGCAGGTGCACGCTTGAAACTATCGAAAAGAGTATCCATCAATGTAGAATATTATTATGTTTTGCCTCCGATGAACGATTACCGTAGCCAGAAGACTTACGATCCTCTGTCGGTTGGTTTCGATATAGAGACAGGTGGACACGTTTTCCAGCTTTTTTTGTCTAATTCGCTGGCTATGATTGAAAAAGGGTTTATTGGCGAAACTACAGGTAATTGGGCCGATAGCGGTATTCATTTTGGCTTTAATGTTTCCCGCGTTTTTGCTCTAAAATAGAAATGTTCAGAGTTTTTTAGTCTAACAAAAAAATCAAAATATGAAGAAAATTTTTGTCCTCTTGCTTTCCGTTTTAAGTGTTTATGCAGCAAATGCGCAAAAGTATATCTCGAAGAACGGACATGTTTCATTTTACTCGAGTACACCAATTGAGAATATTGAGGCTAATAACAATCAGGCTGCAAGCATTCTAGATGCGTCCACGGGCGAACTTGTGTTTAATGTTCTCATTAAATCGTTTGAATTTAAAAATGCCCTGATGCAGGAGCATTTTAACGAAAATTACATGGAATCGGATAAGTTTCCCAAAGCTTCCTTTAAAGGAAAAATAACCAATATATCAGCTGTCAGTTTTTCAAAAGATGGCTGTTATAATGTTGATGTAACCGGTGATTTGACTATACATGGAGTAACAAAACCTGTAACGGCTAAAGGATCCATTTCAGTAAAGGGCGAAACAGTCTCAGCTGAATCAAAATTTTTGGTTCAACCTTCGGATTACAATATTCAAATTCCTAAATTGGTCGAAGGAAAAATTGCCAAACAGATTGAAGTGAGAATTGATCTCACCTATTCCAAAATGTAAGATTTATGAAAAAGTGGATTTTAATTTTAGTGTTCATTTTTGTTGCTGGAGCCATTGCTTTGTATTTTTATGCCTTTAAAAAGCCACAACGTACCGCAGCTTCCGAAAAAGCAGTTTATACCATTTCGGCTAAAGACCTGACAACTGAATTTGAAACAGATGAAAATGCCGCCAATACCAGGTATCTCAACAAAGTTATAAAGGTCTACGGCATTGTTGCCGGAGTTTCTGAAAGTGAAGAAGAAGTGTCGGTTACATTAAAGGATGGAGGCAGCAGCGCAGGTGTAACCTGCAGTTTCGAAAAAGAATCGGTTGATAAAAGCAAACTGCAACCAGGTCAGAAACTCTTTATCAAAGGTATCTGTTCAGGTTTTTTATTGGATGTGGTGCTCAATAAGTGTGCGCTGGATATAGAAGCTGAAAAATGAAAGTTTCCAGATATTTTAACGCTTCAGGAAACCAGGGCTGATTATTAGGTCAATTTCCCTGAAGGTTTTAATTTGCAGCGCTTTGTCCTTTGCCGAATATGCTTTTCTTCCCTGAAGGTTTGTAAATACATGCAGATCAGAATCAACCATCCTGATATCCGGTTTCTCTCCGCCTGATGTACTTATTCCCTTATAAAGAAGAACTGCACTGTAAGGATCGGCCGAAGGATCTTTTAACGATTTATATACCGTAAGATTTAACCCTGTTGGTAATTGAATACCGTCTTCAAGTTTTTTGCGCGTAATATTAAGCAAATCCTGTAATTCGTTCAGACTTTCCTGAGGGCGGTATTGATAATAATGTCCCATCTCCTTCGGATCCAGGCTGGTCTCGGTATAACTGATAACCGGTCCTACAATATTTACAAGGGAAAGCAATTTGGAGGATGCTATAATAATTGGATCCACAAAAATTACCTGGTTAGGCATGTTGCCTGTTGAAAAGGCTCCGGTATAAATCAGGTTAAGAATTAATGGTCCGGCAGTAGATGAGCCTATCACGCTTATATTTTTATATCCCAGGTTTTTTAAGCGGTTAAATTCATCCAGAATAGGTTTTTGCCAATCGTGCCAGTTTGCTTTTTTAAATTCTTCGTAACTTCTCCCATGACCGCCCAATAATACCTGTGAAGTCATGAAATGCCCCACCGAGTCGGACCAATGCCTGAACTCATCCCACTCCCAGGTTGTTGCGCTATATCCATGAACTGCAATAACCACCGGGGATAGAAGTTGTAGCTGAGTGGGGGTGGGATATGCATACGAAACCAGGTATTTTTCGGGATGTGCAATAGAAGGATCAGGAAGAGCACCACCATCGATCATGGTGCTTTTATCAATATCAGGTTCTTTGTTGCACGATTGAAGCAAAATTGCAAATACTCCAATCACTATGATAAAAAATGAAAAGATTTTTTTCATGGCTATAATATTTTGTAGCTGATACTCAACTGGTAAAACAAAGGAAACAAAGTACCCGGCCCCGAAAGTCCGTCGCCTGTTATAAGGTTGTACCCAAATGATAGTGATGGCCTCACAGGAACTTTCAGATTGAGAGTTATACCTCCTTCCAGAGAGCATAGCGCTGAGTTATTGGGCAAATCGTCAAATAAAGGACTTTCGAGATTTGCATGAAAAAATCCTCCGTTCAACCGGACAATCGGATTAATTATTTTAGTGCGGCGGAAGTTATACTGTATTGTGGCCAGATAATTATCCTGTTTTATAGCGTTTGAACCCAGAGCTGTTCCCAGGCGACTGGTGACATAACTTACTCCTAAATGAAGTCTTTGGTCCCAAAGTTTTGAGCTTGTGAAGTCAGCAGTTATGCCATTTTCAAAATAAAGATTATGGGTTTTCTGCAACCTTATTCCGGCGGTAATTTCCTTTTCCTGTCCTTCAACTCTCTGAATGAATGAAAAAATCAAAATCAGGCAAGGCATCCCTAATTTAAGCAGGTTTTTCATTGGTATAGGGTAATAGTGAAACTTAGAAAGCTTCTTAGTGTTTCAAATTTAAGAAATAAGAAGGTTAAAAGAAAGTGCCCTGATTTTATTTTTTTCTGAATAACAGCGAGCTGTCGCCGTAACTTAAAAACCTGAAATCGTTAGCAAGTGCATAGCTGTAAATCTGTTTCCAGTCACTTCCCACGAAAGCACTTACAAGCAGCAATAAAGTGCTTTTAGGCTGATGGAAGTTGGTGACCAGGGCCTTGGCACTTCGGATCTCATAACCCGGAACAATCATAATTTTTGTTTTTGCATGGAAAGTATCCATTTTGTTCTTTGCCATATGTTTCAGTAATATTTCCATGGCATCCGGGTAACTTATATTGCCGGTTAAAGAATAGGGTTCCCACTGCCCAAGCTCGGAATGGGTAATGTCAGGATTGGTCCAGATTTTTAAAGCAAGCCAGTATAGGCTTTCAAGTGTGCGCAACGAAGTGGTTCCAACTGAAACAACTTCGCTGTTATTTTTCAATAATTCCAGAGTTTTTGCCGAAACCGAAAAGAATTCGCTGTGCATTTCGTGCTCACTAACACTCTCGGTTTGAACCGGCTTAAAGGTCCCCGCACCAACATGCAGGGTTACTTCTGTTGTTGAAATATCTTTCTGCCGAAGCCTTTCAAACACTTCTCCTGTAAAATGAAGGCCGGCTGTAGGAGCTGCAACCGATCCTTCGCGAAGGGAATACACCGTTTGATATCGCTCTTTGTCAATATCTTCGGAGTTCCGGTTGAGATAAGGTGGGATAGGAGTCTCACCCGTAAGTTCCAGAATCTGAGCAAATGTAATTTCCTTATCCCAACGGAATTCAATAATAAGCTGGTTGACTGATTGTTCTTTTTTGATGGCTTCCAGTAATATTTTTCCCTGGGGCGTTTCTATTTCCTTTTTTAAAGTACCCTCTTTCCATTTTTTCAGGTTACCAGCAAAACAAACCCAGGTACACGACCGGGTCGACTGAAGTGCAAAAAGGTAATCAGAAGGAAGGTATGGTTCAAGACAAAAAATTTCTATAATAGCTCCTGTTGGTTTCTGAAAAAAGAGTCTTGAGTGAATTACCCTGGTATTGTTCACCACCAACAGATCGTTAGCGAACAGGTGTTTCGGAAGATTGAGGAATATATCTTCGGCAATAACTCCTTCTCTGTAGATGAGTAATTTAGAATTATCTCTTTCTTCCAGCGGATATTTTGCTATCCTACTGTCGGGCAGATCGTAATCGTACTCACTAATGCTTATTTTTGACTGAAGTGGCGATGTATTTTGAATCATATTTCTTTTAAACCCGCAAAAATATCTAAATTTATCCCCTTAAAATTATAATAATGACATTTAAAGCAGGCGACAAAGTAAAATTTTTGAACGATGTAGGTGGCGGTACTATTACCAAAGTCGTTAAAGAACAGGCATACGTAATGATAGACGATGGTTTCGATATTCCGGTGCCCTTATCGCAACTTGTTAAAATAGGCTCTGAACTCCCCGTTGAAAAGGACGACAAACCTGTGATGACCAAGACAGAGCAGAAAAAAGTCAAACAGGAAGAAAAGAAAGTTCCTGTACCGGTTTCTGTTCCTGAAGACGACTTTGAAGAAGATTTCTCCCAACAGGATGAACCTGGTTCTTTAGGCGATTTTGGTACTTTGAATATGTTGCTGGGCTTTGTTTCCGAAGATTCAAAAAAGGATGGCAGGCTTTACCATGCTTTCCTGATTAACGACTGCCTGTACCGCTCGCTTTATACATTCTCGGTTACCGAACAGGGACACTATCGGACCATTAACGCCGGAATGCTGGAAAACGAAACCAAAGTTTTTCTTCAAACTTTCAAAGCCAAAGATTTTTCGCAGATTCAATCCATCCATATTGAAGGCATTTTCTACAAGAAAACTTCTTATATCCCACACGAACCGCTTGTTTATAAATTGGCAGTCGATACCTTCAAATTTTCCGACCCTGATAATTATACCGATAACGACTATTTCGACGAAAAGGCTTACGTGATCAATATTACCGAAATGGATTTGCTTGCCGAAATTGAAAAAGCCTCCCAACATGAGCAGGCACTTCTCAAAGGGAAGGAATTTAAGGATGTTGCCCGTGTTAAGCAGATAAAAGTGGCCGCTGAAAGCGAAGAGGTGGATTTGCATATTGAAGAACTCACCGACGATCATAAGTCGCTAGAACCCTCAGAAATAATCGATATTCAAATGAGCAAATTCCATATTGCTCTGGAAGGTGCCATCAGGAACAATACCAAAAGGATTATTTTTATTCATGGCGTTGGAAACGGTAAGTTAAAATTTGAAATCCGCAAAGCCCTCGATACCCAATATAAAAAATACCGCTATCAGGATGCCTCCTTCAAAGAATATGGCTACGGGGCAACCATGGTGATGCTGAAATAGTGGTTAGTGCTTAGGTAATAGGCATTAGGAGAGAAAATAAATTTCTGTATTCCCTAAAGCCTAGACTCTAACAGCTAAATCCCTCTTCTTAAAACATCCAACCCAGATAAACCTGTGCATTAAACCGGTGTCTGTATTCGCTTGCCCTGTATTGATCGTAAGCGTACCCGGTTAAGGTGCGGAGCAATAAATGAGAGGCGATACGATGCTGAAAATCTATCCTGACCTGATAACTATTCAGATTATATAGCTCGTAAATGCCGGCATTGTTAGGGAAATAATCAGGTGAAATACCGTACCCCAACATTCCTCCAAGATAATTATATTGTGAACTGTATTTTCGTGCAAATCCAAAGTAGGAATGATAAATATCGCCACCAATAACCGATAAATAGGGTCTGAAAGAAAACCACCAAGACTGGTGATATTTACTCAAAGATCCGGTATATACCCAGATATCCACAAACTCGTTATAGTAAAGATAACGGGCACCCAATGATGTTTCCCAGCCCTTGGGAAATGTTTTGAATAATTCCAGTCCTCCACGATGCCTTGGAAAAAGCTCTCCATCGGAAAAACCGTAGTTTACATAGGCATAATAACCTTTTCCCAGGAATGGATAAGCATCCAGCTCATATTGAACAGCACCCGGGTCGAAAAGCTTTCCGTTGCCGGGTATTAATTGTCCGGCATTGACTTTGGCAATTGCCGTTCCCCATTTACCATCGCGTTGATACTGCAGCGAAGTAACATGCCACCGGCGGGTATAAGGCTTACGGTAAAACTCAAAGCTATGTTCTACAATTAACCTGTTACGATAAGTGCCCTGGCGCGTTTGTTTCAGTAAATCCTGCACTTCAACATTCATTGGGTGAACTTTTAACAGGGAATCAAGGGTAGATTTAGCGCAGGGTATATCAACCGCGCACAGGCAGGCTTTGGTTTTTTTAACGAAGAGTTCGTAATTATTTGGAATTTTCGACAGCGCGGTATCGCAAACAGCTACAGCTTTATCGCAATTATTGCTCCAGGTTTCCACATCTGCCAGGGCAAGATAGGCATCGGTATTGAAGGCATCTTGCTTTAAGACTACTCTGAGATGATACCGGGCCGAATCGAATTTATGTTCCCAGGAGAAAGTACGGGCCAGCAGAATTCTTGCATCGTGGTAATTGTTGTTTTTGGCAAGTACCTGGTGACAAAGCTTTCGGGCAATGTTATAGTTACCTGCAAAAGCTTCATTACGGGCTAGCTCGAAAAGCTTGTCGGGATCGGTCTCCTGCGAAAACAACAGATTCGTATTCAGAAATAAAAGTATAGCAATAATGCTGGCTGTTAGCTTCATTTGATATTTTGTTTAAAACAAAAATACAAGAATTATATCAAAGAAAGTGTCAGCACTTCTATATTTGCAAATTGTATTCAAATTAAAAAGTTATGTATATCAACGAAACCCATGTGAGGGTACGTTATGGAGAAAGCGACCGCATGGGTTATGCTTATTATGGCAATTATCCTTTGTATTATGAAGTGGGTCGCACCGAGATGCTCCGCACACTTGGGTTATCATATAAGGAGATGGAAGATAGCGGTATTATCCTGCCTGTAATTAACCTTCAGTCCAATTATCTTGCTCCGGCCTTTTATGACGATCTTTTAACCGTTAAAACCTACCTTAGAGAGCTTCCGGCAGTGCGCATCCGTTTTGAATATGAAATTTACAATTCAAAAGGCGAGAAGCTGAATTATGGCGAAACCACCCTTGTTTTTACCAATGCCGTAAGTCGCAAACCTTGTCGCCCACCGGAATATTTTATGCAAAGAGTAAGAGCGTTTTTTAAGTAACTTGCTAACATCCTGTTAAAAATCAATTAAATTTTGAAGGTATTGTCATGCATTTTAAAAATATATTGCTTCATTTGGCAATAAATTTTTAAGTGTATTTTATTCATTTATTAATAACCAAATCTCCTTATACCCGTATAAGGTTGCATTGAATGCTAACCGTTTATAGCGCAATAGCCCATAAAATAAACCATAGCCTGATTTTACTTACATGCCGGTCAATGATAACAATCTCCCTTCATAAATCTTTATGTTAATGCTAATCACAAAAACAACACTGAATGAAAAATCTTTACCGAAATTTTAGCCTGACTAAGTTTATTATGCTCTGCTTATGCATTCAAATTGCAGGGTATTCAAGTCTGAAATCGCAAACTTATTCCTTTACTGCAGTTCAGGGAACATTTACGCCTTTGTCCGGGGGTACACGTTTAACATCTGTTGAATCAGGTGCATGCAACACTTCATTCTCAGTCAATCCCGGGTTTACCTTCAGGTATAATGGAGTTAACTATACTAATATTTATGTATCTCAGGGTTTTCTTGCTTTCTCAGGTGTTACATTCTGCGGATTTAATTTAAGTAATGTTCCTGCACCCATCATTGCACCTTTTTATCAGTATATGTCAGGTGCAAATGGCGGCCTATGTTCTCATAAAACAGAAGGGACAACCCCTAATCGAACATTTACCGTTGAATGGCTTAATTGGGGTTTTTCTAGCGGTACTGCAAAATTCTCAATGCAGATAAAAATTTATGAAACATCAAACAAAATCGAATTCATTTACAGGCCCGAGACAGCTTCTTTTTCGAGTTATGCCTCCATTGGACTTGCCTTTCAGAAAACTGGCGAGTTTATTTCCTTAAATAACTCAGGAGCAAGTCCCACGGCAAGTTCCGAGGTATCCACCTCTAACATTTCCTCATTTCCGGTTTCAGGACAGGTTTACAGGTTTACGCCAGTTATAAATCCGGAACCATCCAACCACGCCACCGGATTCGAAACATTTTATCCTGGCAGTGTTTCAGTAAAATGGATTGATGCAGTTGGTACAACAATTCCCGACAGATATTTAATTAAAACATCCAACGTTAGTTTTGCAGCCATTACAAATCCTGCCGATGGTGTGGAACTAACTCAGGATTTGGATCTGAAGGACGGAACAGGTGCTGTTTATGTAAAAAAAGGAGTTCAGCAATTTAAAGGTTGGTCTGATTCAGCCGGCAATCAAACCATATACATGAAGATTTTTCCGCTCACAAATCCGAATACCCTTACAAATTATAAGATTGACGGTACAATTCCCCAGCTTCAGATAAGCGTGCCTGTTTACGAAGCCCGTAATTTAGAATGTTCAGATTTTACAGCCAACTCCATTAACCTGAAGTGGGTGAGAGGCTCGAGGAGCAATTGTATTGTTTTTGTAAAGGAAAATACCTCTGGAAGATCAACTCCGGTGAATAATACAACATACACTGCAAATGCAGCTTATGGCTCCGGAACTCAGATTGGCAGTACAGGATGGTATTGTGTTTATAAAGGAACAGCAAATTCTGTAAATGTTACCGGTTTAAAACCTTATACCTCTTACGCTGTGCATGTGCTCGAGTATAACGGAGGTGCCGGTGCCGAGCAATATTCAACGGTAGACGAACTAACATCCTATAAAACTTATAAAACCAACCTGTTTAACGATATTGGCACGGCCTTTACCGGTGTAAAAAATAGTTCAGTTGCCTGGTGCGATTATGATAATGACGGTGATCTGGATTTTATAGCTGCAGGCACAACTGCCTCTGGCCGTTCAACAATTCTTTACCGGAATAACGGCGGAGGTGCTTTTGTAAATTCAGGTGTAGTTTTTCCTGAGGTAAATTATTCTTCGGTGAGCTGGGGCGATTATGATAATGATGGATTTGCTGATCTGGTCATTGCCGGCACAAGTACATCATCGGTGCGAATTTCGAAAGTCTATCATAATAATGGAAATGGTACTTTCAGCGAACTGGCAACAGCCGGTTTAACTGGCATCAATGCTGGTAATGTGATTTGGGGCGACTACAACAGCGACGGATATGCTGATATATTCCTTTGTGGTTCCACCGGATCGGGTATTATATCAAAAATTTACATGAATTTGAAGAATAGTACTTTTGCTGAGCAGGAAGTGATTAAACTTCCGGGCATTGATTATTCATCATGCTTATGGGGTGATTTTGACAACGACGAGGATCTCGACTTGTTAATCTCCGGATACACCGGGTCTTCTTATATTACTTCCTTATATCGCAATGATGGTAAAAACAGCTTTGTTGCTCAAACCGGCTTAAGTTTTCCTCAAATATCCAACTCATCTCTGGATGCTGGTGACTATGATAACGATGGCGATCTGGATATTTTATTTACCGGAAATTTATATTACAGTTCCAATGTAGCTAAAATCTTCAAAAACAATGGGAATTTATCCTTTCAGGAGCAGTCAACTATAAACCTTTTCGAGTTAAATAACAGTTCAGCCAGGTGGGGTGATATGGATAATGACGGTGATTTGGACATTCTGATAACCGGTACAAAAAACTATATTCCATATTCGAAAGTATACCTGAATAATGGAGATAATACATTTACTGAAGATGAATCTCTCGCCTTTCCGGCTGTTGACTATAGCTCAGTTGCATGGGCCGATTTTGATAATGACAAAGATCTGGATTTGCTCCTTTCGGGACAAACAGCAACGGGTATAATTACAAAGGTTTTTCGAAACGAAATATCTCTGAAAAATCAGGTCCCATCTGCGCCTACCGGATTAACTTCTGTTCTTTCGGATAAGGTTGTTCTAAAATGGCGTAATATCAATAGTGCTGCAACTCCAACCAAAGCATTAACTTATAATGTCCGTTTAGGGAAAACCCCGGGAGCATATGATATTGTTTCTCCTTTAAGTTCTGCGGACGGTTTCAGACGAATTGCCTCTTTGGGAAATGCGCAGCAGGATACAATTTTTGCCCTTGAAAACATCAAAAAAGGTACCTACTACTGGACTGTTCAGGCTGTGGATAACAACTTTGCCGGAGGACCTTTGGCTGAGGAGCAATCCTTCACTTTCAATACGGACATTCCTGCAAATTCTTTGGTCTTTAGGAATATAATGGCTAAGTCGGTCAAATGTTTGTGGAACCGAGGGAATGGTGATAAATGTGTTCTGTTTGCCAAAGAAAACGGGAGTAATTCATCAGTTCCTGTAAATAACACCACATATACTGCTGATGCGTCTTTTGGTTCAGGAAGCCAGATTGGCACATCCGGATGGTATTGCGTTTACAATGGCGATAAGGATAGTATAACTGTTGGTAATTTGAAACCCAACACGCAGTACCAGTTTCATGTTGTTGAATATTCAGGAACTGCTGGTAACGAAGTTTATTATACTGTAAAAGGTTCTGGCGACAATGCTTCGCATACCACAAGTCTGTTCTCGGATCAAAATTCTATTTCTATGCCAGGTGTTAGTTTTGGAAACGCCGATTGGGGTGATTACGATAATGACGGGTTCCTCGATCTGATTTATTGTGGAGAGAATGGCTCAACAGGCATCACCAAAATTTATCATAACAATGGCAACAATACATTTACCGAGCTTGCCCAGTCAATAGCCGGAGTATCTTCGGGAAATGTGGCCTGGGGAGATTATGATAACGATGGCGATCTGGATTTTCTACTTACAGGATATTATTCATCCAAAGGTATTGCAAAAATATACAGAAATAATAATGGCATTTTTGAAGATCAGACACAAATAACTCTTACAGGTGTTACCCAGGGTTCTATGGACTGGGGCGATTACGATAACGACGGCTACCTGGATATTATTATTTCGGGATCTGCTGGCAGCACACCGGTGACAAAGATTTACAGAAATACAGGAACTAATAATTTTGTTGAACAGACAAACATCAGTTTACGGGGCCTTGATACTGGTTCTGTAGCCTGGGGTGATTACGATAATGATGGTCTTCTGGATATATTACTTACCGGAGGTGGATCAGGCTACTATACTGAAATTTACCGGAATAACGGTAATAATACCTTTTCAAATGTTGACAACTCCATTGAAGAGGTTTGGAGAAGTTGCGGTGTTTGGGGCGATTATGACAATGATGGTGACCTCGATATCCTTGTTGCGGGGGCTCCGAATTCAGTTGCAAAAATCTATACCAATAATGGTAATGGCACTTTCACTTACGATGCGGGTACCGGACTTGCCGGATTTTCCCTGGGAACAGTAGCCTGGGGAGATTACGATAACGATGGTGATCTCGATATACTCGAATCGGGTTATGATCAGACCTTTAAAATAATGCAATATGCCAAAGTCTTCAGGAACAATGGTGATAAAACCTTTACGGAACTAACAAATATGGCCATTGCAGGAGTAAGTGAGGGCGAAGTAATGTGGGGCGATTACGATAATGATAAAGATCTCGATATCTTTGTTTGTGGTTATATAGGTAACGGGGGAGTAGCAAAAATATACAAAAACGAAACAGTAACTCCTGATAATCTTCCTGCTGCTCCTGTTGGACTTACAAGTTCTCTGGAAGGCGAAAAATTGCTTTTAAAATGGAAGTCAGTTCGCACTGACGAAACTCTTTATACCGCATTAAGCTATAATGTGAGGGTTGGTTCCGGACCAGGTAAATCGGACTTTACCTCAGTTATGGCCAACGATACCATTACCAAACCCAATGCTGGTTACCGGCGAGTAGCCCGGATGGGTAACGCGCAGTTGGACACCACGTTTATCCTGAAAAATCTTAAAAAAGGCACTTATTACTGGAGTGTACAGGCTGTGGATAACAGTTTTGCCGGAGGTTTATTTGCTCCCGAGCAGTCTTTTGTTTATAATGTTGATGTACAAGCTTCAAATGTTGGCACTCTGTTTAAGAACCTGACTTCGGCCAAGTCGTCCTGGGTGAGAGGAAATGGTGAAAAATGTGTTGTTTTTGTTAAGGAGAACGGCACCGGATTGGCATCTCCCGAAAATAATATAACCTACTCAGGAAATAAAGAGTTTGGGACAGGAACTCAAATTGGCACTTCAGGCTGGTATTGTGTTTATAATGGCGATTTGGATACAGCTACCATATCACGTCTGAAATCTGGTATAGAATACAGGTTTCACGTAATTGAATATTCGGGTGCTGCTGGAGCGGAAGTTTATTATACCGCCGCAGGAATGAATAATCCAACACAGTATTTGCCTCCATTTTCGGAACAGACTCAAATCTCGCTAACCGGCCTTTCAGGTAACACCAATGCCTGGGGTGATTACGACAATGATGGTGATCTCGACCTGATTATTGGCGGATATACCGGTTCTCAGAATGTTGCAGAGCTACATCAGAATAATGGTGACAATACTTTTACAAAAACATCACTTAACTTAGGTCTCAATTCTTACGACGATCTGCAATGGGGTGATTTTGATAATGATAATGACCTTGATTTGCTTGTTTTAAGTTCCTGGGGATCCAAAGTGTTTGAGAATACAGGTAATGGTTCTTTTGCCGCTGTAGCTTCTCTGGCTATAATGTCTGGCGGAAAGGGTGAATGGGCCGATCTGAATAACGACGGTTATAAGGACATTATTTTCACTACAATGAGCGAAACTAAAGTTTACAAAAATAATAAGGACAAAACTTTTACACAGCAAACAACCACCATGCCCGGATTATCTAATCATAGCTCCATAGCATGCGGCGATTATGACAATGATGGCGATTTGGACGTTCTTCTTGCTGGTCTGAACAGTTCTGCAGCTATAACCAAAGTTTTCCGAAACGATGGCAATTTTGCTTTCGCTGAACAAACAGGGATCGTATTGCCCGGAATTTCCAACTGCTCCGTAGATTGGGCCGATATGGACAATGATGGTGATCTTGACATTATCATATCGGGAGCCGACTATGATTTTGCTACCAAAATTTACGATAATGGCGGAAATAATACTTTCACCGAAATTGCCGGTACTCCCTTTAAGGAACTATACAGATCGTCCCTGGCTATTGGCGATTATGACAATGATGGCTATCGCGATTTACTGGTTTCTGGATCTTACGATGGAAGCGATTATTATACAATTCTTTACAAAAATAATGGGAATAAAACCTATACAGAAGTTAAAACGGTAAGCTTTCCAGGAATTCAGTATGGATCGCTGAATTGGGGCGACTACGACAATGATAATGATCTCGATTTCTTTATGTGCGGAATGACCGCTAATGGGAGAATATCTAAAGTATTCAGGAATAACGGCGCTAATTTAAATTCGAGACCTGGTACTATATATCCTTCCTATACGCTTGATGGAAGCGATGTAAAAATTACATGGTATAAACCAGGAGGAGATAAAACTGCTGCTGCCGGAATGTCTTACAATCTTTATGTTTACGAAACTTCCAAAACTATTTTCACCAGATCGGGCGAAGCTTTTACATACAGCCATGCATTGAACGGACGTAAGTTAGTGGCATCTTTTGGTGATCTTCAATACAATTCAAATGGTTATACCATTAAAGGTTTACCCGCAGGGGATTATAAGATTTCCATGCAGGCGGTGGATGCTGGTATGCTGGGTGGAAGCTTTTCATCCGAAAATTCATACAGCATTTTCGATTTATCCGCGGTAAGTCTGGATTTTGCAACATCGTACATCATTAATACGAAATCGGGAATGCAGTACAGCATTAACAGTACTGATGGAGTTAATGGTACATGGACTAATTGCTATGGTAATCAGAATTATGTAAACTTAAGTACAGGAGGATGCGACTTATGGATCCGTCAAAGCTATAACACAAAAAATAACAGGAAAGTGGCGACCATTGCTCCACAGGCTGCGGCACCTGCTTATACCATTAACTTTGTAGCTGAAACAACCGTCGAAAACATTCCTGCAACAGTTGAATATTCTACCTCATCCAATTTCTGGAATAGTTCAACAGGTACTGATATTCCGGTAAATCTTTCATTAGGCAGTACCCTTTATCTAAGAACAAAAGCAACCGCATCAACTATGGCATCGGCTGTTCAAAATCTGGTTGTTCCAGCACGCCCTTCCGCTCCGGCTTTTACAATTGATTTTGCGACTGAAAAAACAGCCCAGGTAATTCCATCTAATGTTGAGTATTCGGCAAGTTATGACATGAGCAATGCAACCAGCGGTACAGGCGAACCCTTGGGAGTAGTTGCCCAACAGTCATTGTATTTTAGGACAAAAGGCACTTCCTCTACCTTTAAATCAGCTGTTCAGACTTTAACTGTTCCTGCAAGAGCTTATGCTCCTTCTTTTACAATTGACTATTCAAATGAAACAACCAGCCAGATAATCTCATCTGCATACGAGTATTCTGCAAGCTCCGACATGAGCGGCTCAATTACAGGGAATGGAACCAAAATCGCCGTCACTCCCGGAGAAAGTTTATACTTAAGAACGAAATCAACATCCTCAGCCTTTAGTTCAGCTGTGCAAAAACTGACCTCACCAGTTCGACCTGCTACGCCTTCTTATGGAATTGATTTTACCAATGAAACCACATCGACCTATGTGTCAGGTTCCTTTGAATACTCGCGTAATCAGGATATGAGCAATTCAACTACAGGAAACAATACAAAAATTCAGGTTGTTCCCGGCGAAAAAATTTACATTCAGGTAAAAGCGACATCAAGTGCCTTTAAATCTCTGATCCAGACTTTGGAGGTACCCGCGCGGCCAGCTGCTCCAACCAATCTGATTACTGATGATGGTTCAAATACATTCGATTGGGACATTGTTCCAGGTTTTACAGAAGTTTCCGATTATGAGTATTCCACAAATGGTGGTAACAGCTGGATTGCAGTGAATGCTAAACCCATGAGTATTTCAAATTTGAATGTTAGTGCAGGCAATTTCAAACTTAGAATTAAGGCAACATCCTCCAGATTCAAAGGATCGGAAACTGCTTCAACACTTGCATTTACAACGGGAATAATTAAACTTGAGGAAATTGGTGTACGCATGTACCCCAATCCGGCTTCGGATATTCTTTACCTTGAAAACTTACCGGAAGAAAGTGTGATTTACATTTTCAACCTGAATGGAAAACTTTTGGTTCAGAAGTCAGTTGAAGGAAAGGACATGAAGATTCCGTTAACAGATTTACCTCAGGGTTTATATCTCTTGAAGATACAAACTTTGCAAAAGGAATATCAGTCGAAATTTACCAAACAATGATAAGAGCCCGGGAAAAATCTCCCGGGTTTTTTATTTCAATCAATTACTGTGATTGAGATAACTGATGCTTACTCCCGGAAGCCACATGATCAATATGTTAGAAAATTTGACGAAATCTAACAAATTGTTGGTGTAAAAATAAACTATTCGGATTTTCAGCTCGTATAATCCTCTGTTTGAAATTGTGTGGTTTTATTCCACGGTTATTGGATATATTGTTTAACTGCTTCGCTTACTAATACTAGTAAAATGAGAAATTTTGTGGACTTTAGGTCAGAAAGATCCATATGGAAAATTTTCCTCTTCTTGATTGTTTGTCTTCTTTTTCCCAATCCTGGTAAGGCTCAATATTCTTTTTCTGCCGTAAAAGGTATTTTTACCCCGTTGACTAATGGTACACCGGTTAACAGCATTCAAAGATACAGCTCTTTAAGCGGAACTATCGATATCGGATTTACTTTTAAATTCAACGGCCACCCTTACGATCGGCTCAAAGCATCGGCCAGTGGTTTCATTACCTTCAAAAAATTCCCAACGTGGGATGGAATGGACTCATCAGTTATCGCTCCCTTAGGTTTTAATGCTTTGTCGGGCGAAAAGGGCACTGCTTCCTATAAAACAGAAGGAGATACTCCGAATCGTGTTTTTACTTTCGAATGGCTTAACTGGAAATGGGACTGGGATGCTGCTCAGCCAGGTATCTCGTTTCAGGTGAAGCTTTACGAAACCACCAACCGCATCGAATTCATTTACAGGCAGGAGGCAGGAGAATTAAATAAGCCTTTCGCTCGCATAGGATTAATGTTTCAGCAAACAGGAAAAAGTATGTTTTTGTCGGATGCCGGCGAAAATCCCAAAGCTTACAGCAATGTAGCCTACTATGTTTATCAAAAGCCTGCCACTGGTCAGATTTACCGTTTCGACGAATTAATCCTTCCTGAACCAGCCAACCATGTAACGAATTTTGTTAACGATAAATCCGGGGTTGTATCTCTGAAATGGACCGATTCGCGTGGAGAAACGCTTCCCGACAGGTATCTTATACTTGTATCCGACAAAAGTTTTGAGGATATAAATGAACCTGTGGATGGAACAGAAATTGGCAAGGATTTGAATTTGATGGATGGAAAGGGCGCAGCTTATGTGGATTACGGGATACAAAAATTTTCAGGCTTTTCGGAGTTAAAGGTGAACTCCACCTACTATTTTAAAATCTATCCTGTAAGCAATTATTTTTTCTATACCAATTATAAAACAGAAGGTAATGTTGCCCAGCTGAAAATAAACACATCAATTGATTTAGCAACTGTAACAGTCAATATTTCCGAATCGGTTATTCAAAATACCAGCACTGATATTCAGTACAGTTTAAATTCAACAGATGGTAAAAATGGCAATTGGACTGATTGTGATCCTGTTAAAACCCTGGTTGATTTTAAGACCGGGGGCTACGACCTGTGGGTGAGACAAAAAAGTGATGTTTCCAATAAATTGTTATTGATGACGGTGGCTCCCCAGTTAGCTGCACCTCTTTTTAGTATCAATTTTATGGAAGAAACCACGGTTGAAAATATTCCTGGTAATGTCGAATATTCATTCAACTTGGAAATGAATCCTGGAAATAAAGGTAAGGACTCGCCTGTAGCTCTTTTCCCGGGAAATGCAATTTACTTCAGAACGGCTGCTACTAGTATTGCTGTTGCTTCTGCAGTCCAAACTCTTTTAGTTCCGTCACGGCCAAATATTCCGGCTATTACCGTTGATTTTGCTTCTGAAAAAACCCGGCAACCCATTCCTGCCAGCATAGAATATGCATCAGCTATTGATATGAAAAATCCGGAGAATGGTTCTGGAGATTTTATCAAAATTACACCTGATGCAACAGTTTTTTTCAGGTATAAAGCAAGTCCTGCCTCATTTAAATCGGAGATTCAGACTTTAATAATCCCCCCACGTCCGGATTCTCCCAAAAACATTGTTGTGAACGATTCGTCGGATTTATTCAACTGGGATCTGGTTAATGGTTATCCAAATGCGGGCGATTACGAATATTCGACCGATAATGGCATAACATGGAGTGTCTGTTCATCAAGGCCTTTTTCAGTAGGAAATATATCAATAGGAGAGGGAAACCTGCATCTTAGGGTAAAATTTTCATCATCTAATTTTACCGGGAATTCAGTAAAATCGAAAGAGCCTTTCACCGTTCGTACCGGGGTTTTAAATCTGGATGCTTCCAATATAAAGCTTTACCCAAATCCTGCAACCGAAAATATTTATCTGGAGAATTTACCGCAGGGCTCTATTATTTCTGTTTTGAATAGTAGCGGTAAAGTAGTGATTCAGATTAAAGCTGATTCAGAAAAGGTTATTATCCCATTTAATCTTTTGAGTGGACTATGGGTTATTAAAGTAAAAACTCCTAAGCAGGAATATCAGTCCAAGCTGCTAAAGCTTTAAAATTTCTTCATTCAGTTTATCTTTATAGTTACTATCTTATTGATATTCAAATATAAAAGTTATTTAGTTTTTGTATTCTAAACAAAATCTAAATAACTTTTGTTTGATTATGAGCATTAAACACCTGTTCAACAGTAAGGTTTAAGAAAATAGCCTTTTAAAATTCGATTTTAATTTTTAAATTTAGGAAATGGTTTAAAAAAAATAGTGTTATTTGAATAACAATAGGTTTTTTAAAGTAAATTTGCGCCTTTATTTTTATTGCATATGGAAAATCAAATATCTCCTGTCGACTTTCTTCCGGTAATATTGCAGTTCGGTGTTGCTTTGGCTTTTGTAGTTGTTGTAATGGCTGTAACTCATATGATTGGATGGAAACGTCGCCGAATCCGCTCTATCCGTAAGGAAGATAATTTTGAATGTGGAATCGAAATAAAAGGTAATGCCCGTTTCCCTTTTTCAGTAAAATACTTTCTTATTGCAATTTTGTTTGTGCTTTTCGATGTTGAAGTAATTTTCTTTTATCCCTGGGCTGCCAACTTTAAAAACTTAGGTTGGAACGGTTTTTGGGAGATGATGATTTTCATTGGATTTTTCATGTCGGGGTTTTATTATATCTATAAAAAAGGTGCCCTCGATTGGAACAAATAATGCAGCGGTATTGTTATTGCAATAACAATGAAATGGGGTGGAGTGGAATGAATGGAAGAGACGCAATGCATTGCGTCCCCACAGTAAAACCCTCCACAATAACAGGAATGAATAAATTTAATATTATGGAAAAACCAAAATATAATATAGCAGAACCACCGGAAGGATACGCCCAACCGGGGTTATTTGCCACCACACTCGATAAGGTGATTGGGTTGGCAAGAGCAAATTCATTATGGCCATTGCCTTTTGCCACTTCTTGTTGTGGCATTGAGTTTATGGCTACCATGGGCGCTCATTACGATTTAGGCCGGTTTGGATCCGAGCGTATGAGCTTTTCTCCCCGTCAGGCGGACATGCTCATGGTAATGGGAACTATTGCCAAAAAAATGGCTCCTGTGGTACAACAGGTTTACGAACAAATGGCAGAGCCACGCTGGGTCCTGGCTGTAGGAGCCTGTGCTACCAGTGGAGGTATTTTCGATACCTACAGCGTTTTACAGGGTATCGACCGGATTGTTCCGGTTGATGTTTATGTACCGGGATGTCCGCCGCGTCCGGAGCAAATCCTCGATGGTGTGCTGAAACTCCAGGAACTGGTTAAAAACGAACCGCTCCGCAGGAGATATTCGCCCGAGTACAGACAATTACTCGAAAGATACGGAATTGAAACAGTAAAAGTAGGGGATTAGTAATTAGGGGTTTAAGCTTTAGGAAATACAGAAAGATTGGCCGTAAAACTAAAGCCTAATTCCCTAAACCCTAAAAACCTAAAGAATAAATAGGCGGTTTTATGTATTTAGCTAAACCCTAAATACCTAAAACCTAAAAACCTAAATAATGACAAACGAAGAGGTACTCAAAAAATTCCAGGAAAGGTTTGCCACTGTTGAAACTACGGCAGGCGAGCCTTATGGTATGCTGACGCTTGAAGTTGATTCGGCATACATTCACGATGCAATTGCCTGGTTCAGGGATACGATGAATTTTAATTTTTTGACCGATTTATGCGGTATTCATTATCCCGATAAAGGAAAAGCTTTAGGGGTAATTTACCACATGCACAATCTGCAGGATAATTTCAGAATAAGGTTAAAAACCTTTGTGCCTGTTGAAAATCCTCATGTTCCCACGGTAACCGATCTTTTTTCGTCGGCTAATTGGATGGAGCGGGAGACATACGATTTCTTCGGGATTATATTCGACAGTCATCCAAATCTGAAACGCATTTTGAATGTGGACTACCTCGATTATTACCCCATGCGCAAAGAATATCCGCTGGAGGATCCTACCAGGGAAGATAAGGTGGACAGCTATTTTGGGAGATAATTCAAGTATCTAGTAGCTAGACGCTAGTAACTAGACAATATAATTAAGATAAAAGTTCTTTTGAAAAATAAATGAAAAGTCGCCTGGCTGTTAGTCTAAATACTAACTACTAGGTACTTGATACTTAAAACAATGAACGAAAACTATACAGTAATACATCCTGAGGATATTGATAAGCAATATACCACGCTGAACCTGGGGCCTACGCACCCGGCAACGCATGGTATCTTTCAGAATGTGCTTACCATGGATGGTGAAAAGGTGATCGACTCGGAGCAAACCATCGGTTACATTCACCGGGCATTTGAAAAGATAGCCGAGCACCGGCCTTATTATCAGATCACTCCGTTGACCGACCGTTTGAACTATTGTTCGTCGCCGATCAACAACATTGGCTACCAGCTTACGGTTGAAAAACTGTTGGGTATCAAAACCAATAAGCGCATTGACTACATGCGGGTGATTATTATGGAATTGGCGCGTATTGCCGACCACTTGGTTTGCAACAGTGTAATTGGAGTGGATACCGGAGCTTTAACAGGCTTTGTATACATTTTCCAGGAACGCGAGTTTATCTATGAAATATACGAGGAAATGTGCGGAGCACGCTTAACGACCAATATTGGGCGTATCGGCGGTTTCGAACGCGATTTCTCTCCAAAGGTGATCGAAAAGATCCGCGAATTTATAAAACGCTTCGAAAAAGCATTGATCGAATTCGAGAACCTGCTTTTGCGGAACCGCATTTTTATGGATCGTACCATCAAAGTTGGCCCGATAAGTGCAGAAAGGGCAATTTCTTATGGATTCACAGGCCCAAATCTGCGTGCTGCAGGAGTCGACTACGATGTGCGGGTTTTCTCGCCATATTGTTCTTACGAAGACTTCGATTTCATCATTCCTGTTGGAACGCATGGCGATACTTACGACCGTTTCTGCGTGCGTCAGACCGAGATGTGGGAGTCGCTCAAGATCATCAAAGCTGCGCTAGAAAACCTTCCGGAAGGAAAACATCTGGTAGACGATCCGTATGTGGTACTTCCCGAAAAGGAAAAGGTTTACAGCAAAATGGAAGCGCTTATTTACCACTTTAAAATAGTAATGGGCGAAATTGACGCTCCCAAAGGAGAAGTATATCACTCGGTAGAAGGTGGAAATGGCGAACTGGGCTTTTACCTGGTGAGCGAAGGGGAAAGATCTCCTTTCCGGTTGCACTTCCGCAGACCTTGTTTTATTTATTATCAGGCATATCCTGAGATGATCCGCGGCGGAATGCTTTCCGATGCCATCATTACCATGAGTAGCATGAATGTGATTGCCGGGGAGCTGGATTGTTGAAAAGTATGAAATATGGGTTCTTGGCTCTTTTAAGAAAGCACCTCACCCCCAACCCCTCTCCTGGAGGCGAGGGGAGTAGTGAAGTGCCTGTATTAAAGTCCTTCTCCTTGAGGAGAAGGATTTAGGATGAGGCTTTTAATGCAAGTGTTTCATAGTTTATAATTACGATAAACCGTAGATGTCACTTTTTTTATATACTTAATTTTAAAAATGTCACAAAATATTATACCGCATCATCTATTTGGCAAAGAGGGCAAAGAAGTCCGTTTTTCGGCTGAAACACTCGAAAAGGTTAATAAAATCATTTCGAGGTATCCCGAAGGACAGAAAAAGTCGGCTCTTCTGCCTGTTCTGCACATTGCCCAGGAAGAATTGGGTGGTCATTTAAGTGTGGATGTGCAGGATTATGTTGCATCGCTGCTCGGAATTCAGCCTATTGAAGTTTACGAGGTGGCAACATTCTATACACAATATTATCTGGAGAAAGTAGGGAAGTACGTGATCGAAGTTTGTCGCACCGGCCCGTGTGCCATTTGCGGCGGCGAGGACATTACCGACTATTTGTCCGAAAAATTAAATATAAAGGACGGAGAAACTACCGCCGACGGACTATTCACTTTACGTACCGTGGAATGTCTCGGCGCCTGTGGTTATGCTCCTGTAATGCAAATAAATACTGAGTTTTACGAATTTCTTACCAAAGAAAAAATTGATAAGGCCATCGAAGAACTGCGGCAAAAAGCTAACTTAGATAAACCGAAAGAATCGAAATGGGTAGAAAAATTCTAACAGATAAAATCGTTATACCGGGCATCAACACCTTTGAGGTTTACAAGAACAACGGAGGTTATGCTGCTGCCACCAAAGCCCTGAAACAAATGACTCCTTCGGAAGTTACCGAAGAGGTTAAGAAATCGGGCTTGCGGGGAAGGGGAGGAGCCGGCTTCCCGACAGGAATGAAATGGTCGTTTCTCGACCGTACCACTCCCGGCCCGCGCTACCTCGTTTGCAATGCCGACGAGAGCGAACCCGGCACATTCAAGGACAGGTACCTCATCGAAAAGATACCGCACCTGCTCGTCGAAGGGCTCATTATTTCAAGTTTTGCCCTGGGGGCTGAGACCACTTATGTGTATGTTCGTGGCGAATTCAAAACACAAATAGGAATCCTCAGCAAAGCCATCCGCGAAGCCTACGAAAACGGCTTTCTTGGCAAAAACATACTAGGAACATCTTATAATTTAGATATATACGTTCACTCCGGCGCAGGTGCTTACATCTGTGGCGAAGAAACAGCCTTGCTCGAGTCGCTCGAAGGAAAGCGCGGCAATCCCAGGTTAAAACCACCATTTCCGGCGGTGAAAGGTCTTTATGGCCGTCCAACCGTGGTAAACAATGTGGAAACCCTGGCTGCCGTTGTACCTATAATTAACATAGGGGGCGACGAATATGCAAAAATTGGTATAGGAAAAAGTACAGGCACAAAACTGATTTCGGCCTGCGGAAATATTAACAATCCGGGGGTTTACGAAATCGAACTTGGTTTGCCTGTCGAAACATTCCTCAACAGCCCCGAATATTGCGGTGGTGTTAAGGGAGGAAAATCTTTGAAGGCCATTGTTCCTGGAGGATCTTCTGTACCCATTCTGCCAGCTAATCTTATTTTGAAGACTGCTGCTGGTGAGAACCGTTTAATCACTTACGAATCACTTTCAGATGGAGGCTTTGTTTCAGGCAGTATGCTGGGTTCGGGTGGTTTTATTGTGTACGACGAAAATCAGTGCATTGTGCGCAACACCTGGAATTTCACCCGCTTTTACCATCACGAAAGTTGCGGACAGTGTTCGCCTTGCCGCGAAGGAACAGGCTGGATGGAGAAGGTGCTTCATCGCCTCGAACATGGAGAGGGTCGCCATAAGGATATCGACCTGCTTGTAAGTGTAGCCAAACGCATCGAAGGCAATACCATCTGTCCTCTTGGCGACGCTGCTGCATGGCCTGTAGCTGCTGCTATCCGTCACTTTCGCCACGAGTTTGAATATCATGTGGAAAACCCGGAAATTGTGAAGAATCACAAACATGCTCCGGTGCCTTTGAAGGAAATGGAAAAGGTTTGATAGAAGTAAAGTAGTTAATAAGTTAACGAATAAAATATAGAATGGACGAAGTTGTCAGGGATGAAGAATAAGGCCTCACCCCAGCCCTCTCCTCAAGGAGAGGGAGCAGGACAGAGCCTGTATTGAAGTCCTTCTCCTTGAGGAGAAGGATTTAGGATGAGGTGGTGAATTTTTCTTAAGACTTACGACTTTCGACTTACGACAAAAAAACATGCAAGTAACAATAGATAACATAACCATAGAAGTACCCGAGGGTACAACCATATTGCAGGCTGCAAGGATGATTGGCGGTGACGTTGTTCCTCCTGCAATGTGTTATTTTTCAAAACTGAAAGGATCGGGAGGAAAGTGCCGCACTTGTTTGGTGCGTGTTGCCAAATCTTCGGAGAAAGATCCACGACCCATGCCAAAGCTTGTTGCTTCGTGCAGCACGCCTGTTCAACATGGCATGGTGGTCGAAAACTCTACTTCGCAGGAAGTACTTGATACCCGAAAGTCGATTGTGGAATTTCTGCTGATCAATCACCCGCTCGATTGTCCTGTTTGTGACCAGGCTGGTGAGTGCGACCTTCAGAACCTGAGCTACGAGCATGGAATTGAAGCTACCCGTTACGAAGAAGGTCGGCGCGAATTTCCGCAGATTGATATTGGCGAGAATATTAAATTACACATGAACCGTTGCATCCTTTGCTACCGCTGTGTTTACGCCATCAATCAATTAACAGATGGCCGTGTTCACGGGGTGTTATATCGTGGCGATGCTTCCGAAATATCGACTTTCATTAAAAATTCGGTTGATAACGAATTCTCAGGCAACGTGATAGATGTTTGTCCGGTTGGCGCTTTAACCGACCGCACCTTCCGCTTCAAGAGCAGGGTTTGGTTTTTGAAACCGATGGATGCCCATAGGGATTGTCCAACCTGCAGCGGCAAAACAGTGCTTTGGATGCATGGAAACGAAATTTACCGTGTTACTTCACGCAAGGATCAATATGCTGAAGTGGAAGAGTTTATCTGCAACGAATGCCGTTTTGAGAAGAAGGACGTGAACGACTGGGTAGTTGAAGGCCCGAGAAAAATAGACAAAAAATCGGTGATCTCGGCCAATCATTACGAAATGCTGAAAAAAGCAGCGGTTATCAATCCGGTCAAAAAGGTGATTGTTAAGGAATCGGAAAAGTGAAAATAGTTAATTAGGTGCTTAGAAGATGAAATGCTTTTCAATACCTCATCCTAAATCCTTCTCCTTAAGGAGAAGGACTTCAAATACAGGGCTGTATTACTCCCCTCTACTTTTAGGAGAGGGGTTGGGGGTGAGGTCTTCTTAAGTCTAAAACCCTATAATAGAAATTCTTAAACTAAAATATAATGTTGTTTTTAGTATATAAGCTCACTTTAATAACAGTAATTCTGTTGGTTAGTCTTGGAATTGCGATGTATGCCACGCTGCTCGAGCGTAAGTTCGCTGGTTTCCTGCAGGATCGTTACGGCCCCGACAGGGCAGGGAAATGGGGATTGCTCCAGCCTCTTGCCGATGGCGGAAAACTGTTCTTTAAAGAAGAATACATGCCCAATACGGCCGATAAATTTCTGTATATCCTGGGGCCATGTTTAACCATGTTGGTGGCATTACTAACAAGTGCAGTGATTCCCTGGGGACCGCCTCTGGTAATTGGTGGTGTTGAATACACCTTGCAGGTGGCCAATCTGAATGTTGGCGTGCTGTATGTGTTTGCGATTGCCTCCATGGGTGTTTGGGGTATTATGATTGGCGGCTGGGCTTCTAATAATAAGTATTCCCTGATGGGCGCTATCCGGGCTTCGTCGCAGATGATCAGCTATGAGCTGGCGATGGGTCTTTCGATTGCTGCCCTGATTATGATGATGGGTTCGGTAAGTTTGAACGAAATAGTGGCACAACAGCAAGGTTGGCATTGGAATGTAATTTACCAGCCAATCGGGTTTTTGATCTTTTTTATATGTGCTCTGGCCGAAACAAACCGTCACCCTTTCGATCTTCCTGAATGTGAGACAGAACTGATAGGTGGATACCACACCGAATACAGCAGTATGAAACTCGGATTCTACCTCTTCGCAGAATATATTAACATGTTTGTGTCGTCGGCGGTACTTGCCACCCTTTATTTTGGCGGGTATCATTTTCCGTTTATCGGAAGGTTGGGATTATCGCCCAATGTGGCTGCCATTTTAGGTATGGTGATATTGTTTGCCAAGATTATCGGGTTTATCCTGCTGTTTATGTGGATACGGTGGACATTGCCACGTTTCCGCTACGACCAGTTGATGCGCCTCGGATGGAAGATATTGTTGCCTCTGGCTTTGTTAAATTTAGCGGTTACCGGCATCTTTATCCTATTAAAAGGTTAACCCCAAAAAGTTGAAAAAATGAGTTTGACAAATAGATCAAAAGTAGTATCCAATAAAAAGTTCAGTTTTCTGGAAAGCTTATACCTGCCTGCCATATTTCACGGCATGTTTATAACGCTTTCGCACTTGTTCAAAAAGAAAACTACTGTTCGTTACCCCGAAGTAAAGCGTCCGTTTTCGCCTGTGTATCGTGGTTTGCACGTATTGAAGCGCGACGATGAAGGTCGGGAACGCTGCACAGCCTGCGGGTTGTGTGCGGTAGCTTGTCCTGCTGAGGCAATCACTATGGTTGCCGGAGAACGTCAACCTGGAGAAGAAAAACTTTACAGAGAAGAGAAATATGCCAAGGTGTATGAAATAAACATGTTAAGGTGTATTTTCTGCGGCTTTTGTGAAGAAGCATGCCCCAAGGAAGCGATTTTCCTTACGGACAGGCTTGTTCCGTCTCAGACAGAGCGGGAAGATTTCATTTTCGGAAAAGATAAACTGGTTGAACCTGTCGATCAGCGGGTGGATGTTTCCAAACGGCAGTCGCAAAAGGTTCTGGATTTCAAAAAAGATAAAAATCAACGGCATAATTCGTAAAGACGCACAACTTGTGCGTCCCCACAATTATGCCATTATATAAAAATAAATGGAACAATATTTATTCTACGGTCTTTCAACAATAGCGGTGTTTTCAGCATTAATGATGGTGATTTCCAAAAAGCCCATCCACTCTTTGCTTTATCTGCTGTTATGTTTTTTCACGCTGGCAGGACATTATGTGCTGCTCAATGCCCAGTTTCTGGCAATAGTTCACATCATTGTTTATGCCGGGGCCATCATGGTATTATTCTTATTTACAGTGATGCTGCTCAATCTGAACATCAAAGGTGAACAGAGCAAGCCTGTCGTGGCGAGGATTGTAGCCGTTGTGGCTGGTGGTTTGTTACTGGTTGCTTTGGTTGGCGTTCTCCGGGGAATTGATAATAATCCGACTTTGATGCAGCCCAACAATCAGGTAGGAATGATGAAGAATATCAGCGATTTATTGTTTAATGAATACGTGCTTCCGTTTGAGGTAGCTTCCATTCTGTTCCTTACAGCTATGGTAGGTGCTGTTATGCTGGGCAAGTCCGAGAGTAAAGTTTTGAATAATTAGTATATATATGGATACAGTTGTAGAAGGTTTAAAGTTAATGCCCATCAATAATTACATTATTCTGAGCTCATTGCTCTTTGTAATCGGGTTGGTTGGGGTATTGACAAAACGTAATGCATTGGTGGTTTTTATGTCGGTTGAGCTGATGTTAAACGCTATTAACCTGTTGTTTGCCGCTTTTTCGGTTTATCACAACAATTCGGCAGGACAGGTGATGGTAATTTTTATTATGGTGGTGGCGGCCGCAGAAGTTGCTGCTGGTTTGGCAATACTTGTGCTTACTTACCGCACCAATCACAGCATTGATATCAATTTGCTTAATTCACTAAAGCACTAAAAAAATAACTTTATTCCATTCATGGAAAAACAAATAGCTATGAGTAATTTTCTGGTCGCATTGATTCCTTTACTGCCGTTACTTTCGTTCCTAATCATAGGTCTCAATTATAAGAAGTTAAACAAAACCATCACTGGCGTTCTGGCCAGTGGATCGGTGTTTATATCCTTTATACTTTCGGTTGTTGCTTACTTCCAGGTAAAAGCAGGAGCAACTTTCGAGGTGAACCTTTTTGAGTGGATTGCCACCGAAAAATTCGTAATTAACTTTTCGTTCCTGATAGATCCGCTTTCATCCTTAATGCTTTTAGTTGTTACAGGAGTAGGGTTTCTGATCCATGTTTATTCGATTGGTTATATGAAGCACGATGAAGGCTTCAACCGCTTTTTTGCGTATATGAACCTATTCGTATTCTCCATGCTGATCCTGGTGCTTGGCTCCAACTATGTGATGATGTTTATCGGTTGGGAAGGGGTTGGGCTCTGTTCGTATCTGCTGATCGGTTTCTGGTTTAAAAACACCGAATATAACAATGCCGCCAAAAAGGCTTTCATTATGAACCGCATAGGCGACCTTGGCTTTTTGCTTGGAATGTTCCTGTTGTATGTGACCTTCGGAAGCCTCGATTTCAAAACTGTATTTTCGCTGGCAGCAAGTTATCCTGTTGGCAGCACCATTATAGTTACAGCCACATTGCTTTTGTTTGTGGGAGCCATTGGTAAAAGTGCGCAGATACCGCTTTTCACTTGGTTACCCGACGCTATGGCAGGTCCGACTCCTGTGTCAGCATTAATCCATGCTGCTACCATGGTGACTGCCGGGGTGTATATGGTTGCCCGTTCACAGGCCATTTATGTGCTGGCTCCTTTAACCATGGATGTGATTGCTATTACAGGTATTGTTACAGCTTTGTTAGCTGCAACTATCGCTATTTATCAGAATGACATTAAAAAAGTACTAGCTTATTCAACTGTAAGCCAGTTGGGATATATGTTTGTTGGTTTGGGTGTCGGCGCTTTTACCGGGGCCATGTTCCACCTTACAACCCACGCTTTTTTCAAGGCATTGTTATTCCTTGGCGCGGGAAGTGTTATCCACGCTTTAAGTGGCGAACAGGATATCCGCAACATGGGCGGTTTAAGAAAAGCCCTTCCGGTAACCTTTATGGTTTTTCTGATAGCAACCATTGCCATTTCAGGGATTCCGCCATTCGCTGGGTTTTTCTCGAAAGATGAAATACTGGTTCATGCCTTTGCACACAACAAAATTATCTGGGGATTGGGTTTCTTTACTTCCCTACTTACCGCTTTTTATATGTTCCGTTTGCTGTTCCTAACTTTCAGCAACAGTTTCCGGGGAACAGCGGAGCAAAAACATCACCTGCACGAATCGCCCAAAGTAATGACTATCCCTTTAATGATACTTGCGCTGCTTTCTGTAATCGGCGGTTTTATAGGTATTCCCGAAGTAATGGGAGGACACCATGCCTTGAATCAATTTTTAGGTCGCGTATTTACAGCACCTGCTGAAGAACTTGGATTGTCGCATTCCATGGAATGGATATTAATCGCCATTACCGTGATAGGTGCCGTATTGATGATTGTTTTTGCCTGGCTTCGTTTTGGGAAGAAAAACCTTGTACCCGCTGGCGACGAAGCAGCAAGACCTGCCCTTGCTAAACTTTTTATGCACAAATGGTATTTCGACGAAATATATAACACCATCATCGTGAAACCTTTATTCTGGCTTTCGGAGTTTTTCCATAAGATTTTCGATGTTAAGATTATCGATGGAATAGTAAATGGCTTTGGAAGTCTGGCGGTATGGGCCGGTGGTCGGTTAAGGTATATCCAGACCGGGAATATCGGTTTTTACCTTACAGCCATGGTTTTAGCAGTGGTGGTGATATTGTTTTTTATGTTAGCGATTTAGGAAAAAATCACCTCACCCCCAACCCCTCTCCTAAAGGATGAGGGGAGCAGGATAGGGCGTGTATTTAAGTCCTTCTCCTTGAGGAGAAGGATTAGGATGAGGTGAAAAAATTAGAAACAAGAACCAATATTAAGAATGTGAAACTTCTTGATACTTGTGTCTTGATACTTGATACTGTTTTTAAAAATTTTGAAATGATCACATTAGCGATTATTGTAATTCCCTTGCTGGTAGCTGCAGGGTTGTTTTTTGTAAAAGATTCGAAAGCGGCCAGAAGCATTGCCCTGGTAAGTTCCCTTGTTACCTTGATACTGGCCGGAGTCGCCTGGTGCAGATACCTTGGAGGGAATACAGAGAGTCTGCAGTTCAGCTTTACCTGGATCGCTTCGTTGGGGGTTAATTTTGCGGCGGCCATTGATGGTTTAAGCCTTGTGGTAGTGTTGCTTACAGCAGTGCTATTCCCGCTTATACTGCTCATTTCATTCAAAAGTGAATATAAGTCGAGCTTCTATGCTTTGGCCATGTTGATGCAATCGGCTTTGTTCGGCGTTTTTACGGCAACCGACGGACTTATCTTTTACATTTTTTGGGAAATGGCGCTGATCCCCATATATTTCATTTGCGCTTTATGGGGTGGCGAAAACAAAATCAGAATTACCCTTAAGTTTTTTATTTATACCACTGTGGGTAGTTTGCTGATGTTGGTAGGTTTGATATACATGTACCTGCAAACACCGGCTCCACATAGTTTCAGCCTTGCTGCGCTCAGCGCTGTGCATATTTGTCCTTGTTACCAGGTTTGGGTTTTCTGGGCATTGTTTCTGGCTTTTGCCGTTAAAATACCAGTATTCCCGTTTCATACCTGGCAACCCGATACATACACAACAGCTCCCAATGCAGGAAGTATGCTGCTGGCAGGTATTATGTTGAAAATGGGGATCTATGGTATTCTCCGCTGGCTGATCCCTTTAACACCTGATGTATTAGCAGTTCACGGAAGCATTGCCATGATTCTTGGGGTAATCGGCTTGCTTTATGGATCCATCATCGCCATTATGCAGCAGGAAGTGAAGCGATTAATCGCTTATTCGTCCATGGCCCACGTGGGATTGATGGCTGCTGCCGCTTTTGCCATGAATACAGATGCATTTAAAGGTGTTTCCATTCAGATGATTTCGCACGGGGTTGTCGTAGTGGGATTATTCTTCGTTGCCGATATTATTTCCCGCCGTACCGGGACTTTACAGATCAGTTCATTGGGAGGAATAGCCAAAGTAGCACCCCGGTTTGCCATCTTTTTTATGGTGGTAATGCTCGGAGCGGTTGCCCTGCCACTTACAAGCGGTTTTGTTGGCGAATTCCTGATGCTGGTGGGTTTATACCAGTTTAATGCCTGGATAGCAGCTTTCGCAGGGATAAGCATTATTTTGGGTGCTGTGTATATGTTCAGGTTATACCAGCGGGCGATGTACGGCGAAACCACAGCTTTTACCAAAAACTTTGAAGATATAAAGGGTTTGGAGTTGTTTGTGGCTGTTGTGCTGGTGATTATGATCCTTGTACTTGGCATCTATCCAAAAATTATTCTGGATATTTTATAATTGATGTTTGGCGAAGGCAGAGCCTCAGCCGAACAAAGGCTAAACCTAAACCGCTATAGCCTAAAAGCTAAAAATGATTTAACATGGCTAAAGCCTAAACCGCTGTGGCCTAAAAGCTAAATAGAAAAATGAATACAATTGTCACATTATCTGTTATTGCCATTTTGACCTTGTTTTTGGGTGCTTTTAATAAGAAAAAGATTCTTATTCCGGTTGTTCTGGTTGGTTTACTTGCATCAGCCGGGTTTATTATCAGCGACTGGGGAAATGAATCATCTTATTTCGGAGACATGATGATCACGGATAATTTCACCAATGCTTTCAGTATGGTGATGATTTTTTCCACCGTCCTTGTATTTCTTTTAGGCTATCAATATTACCGCACCAGCGAACGTACGCTGGAAGATGTTTTCGGAATAACATTGTTCTCATTGATCGGGGCAATTGTTATGGTGACTGCGGGCAACCTGGCCATGTTCTTTATCGGACTTGAGATTATGTCCATTGCCTTGTATGTGTTGGCTGGAAGCAATAAAATAAGCAAAGCCGGAAACGAAGCAGCCATGAAATATTTTCTGATGGGTTCTTTTGCCTCAGCTTTCCTATTATTTGGAATAGCCTTGCTTTATGGTGCTTCAGGCTCATTATTCCATAAGGATATTTATGATTATGCTTTAAATGCAGGAGAAACACTTCCGCTAATGTATAAAGCCGGGGTAATTTTGATGGTGATTGGCATGGCCTTTAAAATTGCCGTTGCTCCATTTCATTTCTGGGCTCCCGATGTTTACGAAGGTTCTCCAACATTCATTACAACTTTCATGGTTTCTGTGGTTAAAGTGGCGGGTTTTGCAGCTTTCTTCCGGTTGGCACAAACAGTTTTTCCATCGGCAGTGGATGTATGGGTAAACACGATCGCCATTCTTGCAGCAGCGTCAATTATCATTGGTAATTTCACGGCTGTTTACCAGAAGGATATGAAACGGATGCTCGCCTACTCAAGCATTTCGCATACCGGATATGTATTGCTGGCTATTGTTGCTTTTAACGAATACTCTGCCAAAGCTTTACTGTTGTATTCCATTGCTTATGTTTTGGCTAATATCGCCGCCTTTGCAGTTCTGATTGTGTTACGCCAGAATGGTGGCAACTCGGAATATGAATCATTAAACGGTTTCTGGACAAAAAGCAAAGTTTTATCAGTCGGTATGACCCTGGCTATGCTTTCGCTTACCGGTATTCCTCCTCTGGTGGGTTTTATTGCAAAATATACAGTCTTTGTCTCGGCCATTGAAAGCGGCTGGTTGTGGTTGGTTTTAATTGCTGTTTTAGGTTCAATGGTAAGTATATTTTACTACTTCAGGCCCTTTATCAATATATGGTTTAAAAGTTGTGAAAATGAAGGTAAAATTGTGGTTTTGCCTTCGTTGGTGATTGTTGTTGTAATTGCTGTCTTATTATTGATTGTTATACCTGTTTTTACCAATTTTTTTGTAAGTTACAGTATCTAAACATATAACATAATCTACAAACTGTTTTATGAAGCCTTTTTTGCCTGCAATCACTTGCATTGTATTGGTTGTTGCTTGTCAGCAGCCCGAAAAACTGCAATATCCTGTTACGAAAAAAGTCGACACCGTTGATACCTATTTCGGTGTTAAAGTTCCCGATCCTTACCGTTGGCTCGAGGACGATAATTCCGAAGAAACAAAAGCCTGGGTAAAAGCCCAGAATGAAGTTACTTTCGGGTATCTTGAGAAAATTCCCTACAGAAATAAAATTCAGGAGCGTTTTACTGAGATGTGGAATTTTGAACGCCGCATGTTGCTGAATAAAGAAGCGGATGTTTATTACTACGAAGGTAATAATGGCCTTCAGAACCAGAATGTTTTGTACTACAAGAAATCGCTTTCCGATGAACCTAAGGTTTTGCTTGATCCGAATACCCTGTCGGAGAAAGGTACCATGGCTTTAAATACTTATGCTGTTTCTTCGGATGGAAAATACCTGGGTTATGCTGTTTCGAACAGTGGTTCGGACTGGGCCGAAATTTTTGTTAAAGAGATTGAATCCGGTAAATTATTGGACGATCATATCAAATGGGTAAAATTCTCTGGAATTGCCTGGGATAAGGGTGGCTTTTACTATACGCGCTACGATGAACCTAAAGGCAAGGAATTAACGGGCCGGAATGACTTCCACAAGTTATATTATCATAAACTGGGAACTTCTCAGGACAAAGATATCCTGGTGATGCAGCACAGCGATCCCCGTGTTAGTTTCGGCGCTCAGGTTACTGAAGATAGAAATTATCTGGTGATTTACGAGAGCAAAGGTTTTGATGGCAATAAGATCACCATCAGGGATATTGTTTCCAAAAAAGATCTTAAAACTTTTGGAACGGATTACTCCGTTAAGTATTCCGTTGTTGGAAATTTTGGAACGACTTTCTATGTTATTACTAATGAAGGAGCTCCAAACAATAAACTATGGGCGGTAGATGTTAAAACCGGGAAAGAGAATATTACTGTTATTCCCGAAAAGGATTTTGTGTTAGAAGGTGCTTACCTGAACGGAAAAGATAAGATTATCGCTCATTATCTTAAAGATGCTCAGGCCAAAATTGAATTTTACGATGTCAATGGAAAATACCTTAAGGATATTAAGCTTCCCGCCCCGGGAACCGTTACAGATATATATTCCAAAGCCGGGAATGATGAGATATTTTACACCTTCACTGCTTTTACTTATCCAACATCGAGTTTTGTTTACAACCAGAATAACGATGAACTGAAACCATTCTTTACTTCAAAACTTGATTTCAATCCCGAAGAATACGAAACCAAACAGATTTTTTACACAAGCAAGGATGGAACCAAAGTGCCTATGTTTGTAGTTCATAAGAAGGGAATTGAGTTGAACGGAAAAAATCCAACCCTGCTTTATGGCTACGGTGGTTTTGATGTGAATATTACCCCAGGTTTCAGCGTTTCCCGTTTGTTATGGCTGCAGAGTGGAGGAATTTATGTTTCGGCAAATATCAGAGGAGGAGGGGAGTATGGCAAAAAATGGCACGAAGGCGGTACCAAACTGAATAAGCAGAATGTTTTCGACGACTTTATAGCTGCTGCCGAATACCTGATTCAGAACAAATATACATCTCCCGAGAAGTTGGCTGTTATGGGCGGTTCAAATGGAGGTTTGCTCATCGGAGCCGTTGTAAATCAGCGTCCTGAATTGTTTGGAGCTGCCATTCCTGCAGTAGGAGTAATGGATATGCTTCGTTTCCATAAGTTTACCATAGGCGCTGCCTGGAGTTCCGATTATGGTTCGAGTGAAGACTCTTCCCAGTTCAATTACATCTATAAATATTCGCCGCTTCATAATATCAGCGATTCTAAGAATTATCCTGCTATAATGGTTACCACTGCCGATCACGATGACCGGGTGGTTCCGGCTCACTCTTTCAAGTATATTGCCACGCTGCAGGAGAAGTATAAAGGTGAAAACCCGGTTTTAATCCGTATCCAGACTAATGCCGGTCATGGTGCCGGTAAACCAACTGCAGTTATCATCGCAGAACAGGCGGATATCTATTCGTTCCTGTTTAAAAATCTGAAGGTAGATCCTAAGCTTTAGTACCATTGGCCAGTAATGATTTGTAAAAGAGTAAAATAAATAGATTTCTCATTACACTCGAAATGACAATGAGGTAGTTAGATTTAGGAGGTGGGTAAGTTGGCGGCGAAGCCGCCAACTTACCCACCTCCATTTTAATCCAATAATAGCCTTGTCATTTCGACCGCAGGGAGAAATCTATTAATTTTTACAGGACAACATTGAAGCTTTAATATATTTTGAAGCCTATCCGGAACATCGCTCGCTAAGATCGATGTTCCAGATTTTTGGCTTTTTACCTAACGCCTAAACCCCTAACACCTAAGTCCCTCACTCAAAACCACCGGTTTATTAAAATACGCGGCACATTTATTCCGTACCATTGATTGGCATAAACGCAATAAAGCACAAAAATAAGAATCGCAAAGACCAGGATTGTTCCCAACACCTTTCCAAACATATTATGTCCCTTGCTCATCGCTTTTTTAGCAAATGTGGTGACCATCTCATCCAGAAACTTAAAAGCAGGATATAAAATGATTACAAGAACAGCCATTCCTATTGCTGTAAATTTCATCGGATTTGTAATGCCCCTGTAATTCATCAGATAATCAGTAATATAACCTGTAAGTAAATTAACCACTAAAACAGTCACAACCAATACGCAAAAACTGAAAAGATTTTTCATAAACTATATTTCCTCTGATAATTGAATTTTGCCATAAAGTTTGTAATTTAATTGAGAAATAAAATTACTGATCAGTAAAATCGAGTTATGGAAAGAGTGTTAATAACAGGAGCCACCGGAAATGTTGGAAGTTACGTATTGGAATTTTTAAAGAGAGATAATAACATTGAAGTAATTGTAGCGATAAGCCGTCCTGAAAGTGCGAAAAAGTTTTCACCCGATATAAAAACAACAGTTCTGGATTTCGAAAATCCGGCAACGTTTGAAACATCATTGGACCAAGTAGATCGTATTTTTCTGATGCGCCCACCTCATATTTCAAAAACGAAAACTACTTTTCAGCCTTTTATTGAAACTGCGAAAAAGAAGGGAGTCAGGCATATCGTATTTCTTTCCCTTATTGGCGTTGAAAGCAATAAGATAGTTCCTCATTATAAAATAGAGCAATATATTCTGTCTTCAGGTATTCCGTATACCTTTCTGAGTGCCGGTTTCTTTATGCAAAATCTTAATACGACTCACCTGGACGATATTAGAGATCTTCATAAAATAATTCTTCCGGCCGGAAATGGTAAAACAAGTTTTGTTGATACCCGTGACGTTGCAGAGGTTGGTGCTCTTGCGCTTTCTACCGGTGACCATTTTAATAAAAGATACAATCTGACAGGCAACGTTGCTTTAACTTATTATGAAGTGGCTTATGTTTTAAGCACTGTGCTCGGAACAGAAATAATTTACCAACCTGTTTCTGTAATTAGGTTTTTTAGGCACATGAAAAGGCAGGGACATAAAACTGCATATGTGATGGTTGTTACAGTGCTCTACCTTGTAACAAAGTTTGGCAAAGCAGGAAGTATTTATCCGGATATTCAACAACTACTTAACAGATTGCCAATTCCATTCGAAAAGTACACACGCGATCATGTTAAATATTTTAAAAAATAGGATTTCCCGGTATTTAAATCGATATATCTCGATAATGTCAGATGAAAAAGTCTGCATATAATGATGAGCATATCTGTTGAATCACTAAAAAAGTCTACCGCTTTTATTAGAAGGCAGCTGGTTTTAAACATCTATATTAGTATAAAATAAAAAAGACCAATAGGACTAAAAAACTCAGTTATGAAAAAATTTTTAAGAATCAATTTGTTTTTAGCCACTGTTTGTATTCTTGCAATGGCTGCATTTACCGCTTGTGAAGGCCCTGCTGGTGTTCCGGGAGAAGATGGTCAGGCCGGTGTTGATGCTAACGAAACCTGTAAAAAATGTCACAATTCAACTTCTGGAATGGTAGCAAAGAGCAAACAATTAAATCATTCTTTGCATGCTTCAGGAGAAGCCTGGCTTGAAGGAACAAGAAATAGTTGTGCTCCTTGTCACTCAAATGAAGGTTTTCTTGATGTAATAGCTAAAAAGCCTGCTAAGAATAAGTATAATGCTTCAGCAGCAGCTTTAACTGATCCTACATCGTTTAGTTGCCGTACCTGTCATAAGATCCACACAGCTTATGATTCGACTGACTATGCATTTACAACCACAGCCCCGATCGATATGCTTATTGATACCACCAAAACTTTAACTCTCGATTTTGGAACGGGCTCAAGCAGCAATCTCTGTGCTAAATGCCACCAGCCACGTATTGTTAAGCAAATGGACTTCAATGGAGCTCCTACGACAGCTTATACTGCTATAACAAGTTACAGATGGGGTACTCACTATGGTACTCAGGGTGCGATTGCAGGTGGTAAAGGTGCAATGGAATTTACCGGAGCAGAAACTTATGCCAACTCAGCTCACAAAGCGGGTGCTACTTGTGCTTCCTGCCATGGCGCTGCTGCTTCAGGTATTTCGGGAGGACACACCTTCAGCGTTGTGAACGAAGAAACCGGCGCCATCAATACCAATGGTTGTGTTAAATGTCACACTACAGGAACGTCAGCTTTGACTACTAAAATTAATAACACTAAAACTGAAATTGATAATTTGCTTAATCAATTAGGTGCAAAACTGGATGCTTTTCTTGAAAAGGAAGATGGCGCTTACACAGGTTATATTGATCTTTACGATGCAAGTGCCAATAGTAATGCAAGGTATAAAAACCCAAACAGTGGCAATGTTGCTTTGCCGACTGTAGACAACCGCACTGCTGCAGCATTGGTTAACTTCATGCTTGTCTTCAGAGACAAAAGCCATGGTATTCACAATTATCCTTATACAAGGGCATTGTTGAAAAATTCAATTGCTGCATTACCTTAGTGATTTTTCTGACTCTTACCAATAGAACTAACTTAAAAGCCGCCCGATGGGGTGGCTTTTTTTGTTTTATCATGAATCTCATGTAATCTGGTTATCTCACATTTTTCCTTCAATACATGTATAGTTGCATTTTCTCATCAGTTACAATGTTACCTGGAGTCCAGATGTCTGTAAAAAATGATGTATGAAATTGTTGGGAAGACTTCTACTACTCTTGTCTGACGCTTAACTCAATTATTTGTGTATTAGAGTCATCCAAAACGAAGCGGTCTCACAGTAGGTAATCTAATCTTTTTTATAGGACACTAATTAAGGCGTGTTCGACCTTGGATTAACTTAGCAGAGAAAGCACAAGAAGCTTGTTTTACCTTATTTCTGGCGCTTCAAAGCTATTTAAATTCTACTTAAATATATTTACCAGCACTTGTTACTAAATTTCTGGTTTATTGAAAATTTAACTTTTTTTTAAGGAAACAAAAAAGGCGGAAAACTAAGTTCCCGCCTTGCTTTAATGCTCTAATTCAAACTATTGTTTAAAAGTTCTCATGTAGTTAACAATAGCCCAAATATCATTGTCGTCAATTTTCTTGTCGTATTTTGGCATCTCACCTCTGCCAAATTTAGTTTTGTAGAAATGTTCACCGTCAGTTTGGTTCTGATAGACTGGTTTCGACATGTCTCCTGCAGGAGTGTCCAAAGTACGGGCTTTAGGTCCGTCTCCAAGGCCTTTCTTACCATGACATGAAGCACAATTCTGGTTGTACAATGCTTTACCATTAGCTATGGATTCCGGTGATGATTTAACCGGGTTTTTCATAGATTTGTAGTTAGCAGGTACATCCCATGGCTTTGGCTGAGCTGCAACAAACGACATTAAAAAAACTACTGCCAATGCAACACCAGCAATAGATGATAACATTTTAACTGCTTTTTTCATATTACCTCCTTGTTTAAAATTATTCTACTTCTATTTTGCTAAACTCTGTTTTTTATACGTCTTAATTGAAAAATTACATAAGCATAGTGTGCCCAAACTCCTACCAATAGGATGGTTAAACTTACAATCATCCATAAAGGAGCAATCTGGGTCCATAAAGCACGGTGTGTAACCAGAACTTTCTGCTTAGGTATACCCCATTGTACTGTTGCTGCAGACTCAAGATTTCCATAGGTCTCATGCTCTGCTATAAATGCCACAACATGAAGATTTCCGATTGAATCGCCCGGTAAGTTTACAGGAAATTCCAATGAGCCGGTACCTGATTCATCAAGGGTGACTTCACCAACGGGCAAACGGCTAAACATCCGCTGAACCGAAACTACAACCGTTTCTTCAGCGAGTGGACTTTCACTTCCGTCAGGGTTAATTTTAAAGCCTTCAACCTTTACAGTTTGAATGGTATCAACCATTTCGCAGGTTACTTTTATTCTGGCTTCGTTGAATAAAGCTTCACCTGAGGCAGATTCATAAAGTTCATTTCCGGAGTAAGTTGCATTAATGGTTATAACACCTTCTTTGCTCCGGGGCAGAATTACTCCGGGTTTAATATAAGCATAAGCATACCCGTTTTTATCGGTAACGTTTCCTTCTATATTTAGAGGAGATTCAGAATCTACTGAATAATTTATTGCAGCACCTGCAATAGGAAAATCAATCTTCCTGTCCATATAAGTTAACCGGGATTTAAGCTCGTAGCTTCCATCGGTCAGCTTTTTAACAGTAAATGTTAAATCAGGAGTCTTTTTTTCTGTTTCCTGCGAGGTAGCCTTGAATGTAAAGGCTACTATGAATAAAGATGTTAATAAGATATAGAGAGGTCTCATGGTTAAACAGTTTTTGGAGCACAATTAACATTTTCTGTTTCCTCTTCTTTTTCAGTTAATTCCGAAACAGAGATGATAGGAATAAATTTCGCAGCAATCATCATGAGCATTACAAATACAGCAATACCTGCGGTAAATAATGAGAATTCCACCCATGTTGGCGTATATTTAATCCAGGCTAACCTGTTGTCCTGTATCGGGAGAAAAGGAGTCTCCAGGGTAGGAACAACTATCAGATAACGGTTAAACCAGAGAGAGATAAGGGTTACCACAGCTCCAAATGTAATGAGGTTAACAGTACGGAATTTTTTGAATGCCAGTATCACCATTGGAACAATAACACCAACATAGTTGGCTACCACGAACTCCCAAAAATACTGCTTAAAAAGATGATCTATCAGTACTTTATCCATTTTTACCGAACCATACCATTTTGTAAGATAGTCGCTGAAAGTAAAATATCCATAGAATGCTCCAAGAATAAGAAGCATAATTCCAACATTTACGAAATGCTGACAGGTAATATATTCTTCAAGTTTAAAGATTTTGCGGTAAAACCACATAAGCACAATGAGTAAACCTGTTCCTGAATATACAGCAGCAATAACAAAATATGGTCCAAAAATGGTACTGTGCCAGCCCGGCTGAAGCGTAACGCCAAAGATCCATGCCAAAACTGAATATACGATGATTGCAATAGAAATAACCATTGCAGCCATGATATTTTTGCTTCGCTTTATAAGTTTAACCTGCATAGGCGTTCCCGTGTAGTTCATTGCCAAAATTTTATAAAGTTTTTTCTTCCAGGCAGGTACATTTAACCCCTTGAAATCCCTGAGTTTGGCAAAATCTTCAATAAACGAAAGATACAAATAAAGTAAACAACCTACAATATCCGTGCTGATAGCAATTACGTCCCAGGTGATTGGAGACTGGATACGCGGATACAATATCAGATAGTGAAGACGGTCGAAACGGCCCACACAGAACAAAATAAAACAAGGACCTATTAACAGGGAAATTACGGTAATTAATTCTCCCATACGCATAATTGGTTTTCTCCATGGAGTCTTCATAAGGTGCAATGCGCCTGAAAGGATGGCGCCTGCATAACTCAACCCCATAAAAAATATGAAATTTACAATGTAAACTCCCCAAACAACATGGTCGCGCATACCAGTTACATCATGACCGTAAGAAATCTGATATGTAAGGCCATAAATCCCGATTATAAACAGCATCAACATTACTCCGAACACCAGCCACCATTTTCTGGATGGATTTTCAAGCTGCGGAGCAAATTCCTTTAATATTACATCTGAGGTCTTTTCCATAGGTTATTTGGGATTTGAATCTTTGTGGAATGTTTCCTTAATGACATCTAAATTGTCGTATCTTGATTTTATCGAGTCCGGTATTCCTTCATAGCCACGTTCCCATGGGAATTGACGTTCAGTTGGAGGAAGGTAATACACGGATGGCTCTGTACCAAGGTGTTCCATATATCTGTAACCACCCTTGGAAGCAATAAGCTCACTGAAACGTACAGTTTCTGTTCCATTTGTTACGGTATCTTCCAGAATATCACCAAAATAAATAACGCCCATAGGACAGGCTGTGGCACATCTTGGAAGTTCGTTATTCCTTAATTTATCAGGACAGAAAATGCACTTACCAACCGTTCCTTCTTTGGGAGGAATATTTACTTCGGGAGAATAAGGGGTATTTTCGTCTACTTTTACATCTGGTTTTTTCCAGTGAAATACACGTGCTGAATAGGGGCATCCTGTCATACAGAATTTGCAGCCTATACATCTTTCGGTATCAACCAAAACAATACCATCAGTACGTTTATAAGTGGCACCAACAGGACAAACACTCACACAAAGAGGATTGTCGCAGTGGAAACATGGTTTGGGAAACCAGTATGGAGCTGAATTGTCCGAATCTTTAAGCAGATACAGCTTCATCCATTCATGGTCGTGTGGTAATTTATGTCCTTCCTGACATGCTTCAACACACTTGCGGGCATTTTTACATTTCGCCAGATCGATTACCATGACAAACTTTCTTCCGGGTATTCCCTGATGCGCTTGTTTTCTATCTATAAACACATCCTTTGGAGGCATAATTGATGATTTCTCAACTTCAACAACTTTGCCATCAGGAGTTAATACTTTAATAGTCTCCGTTAACTCTTTTTTGTCAGCCGGCTCTCCACCCTTTGCGATTTTGACTCCCGCCAAACCCGCAATAGTTGCCGCTCCTGCTCCAAGTCCAAGCCTCAGGAAGTTTCTTCTTGATTTCCTTGCTTCACTTTTTTCCATAATATTTTTTTCAAGAGTAATTTTTATTCGTGTACCTCGTGATAACCAGAGGCCATTGCTTTAAAATGACTACCAGGTTTATGTCCTATAGTGCAGAAATAAATGTGAACTATCATAAACAGTGAAACTACAAACCCTGCAATCACGTGAATTAAATCTGTAATAAACAGACCTATATTACCAAAAACATCGTTTACAACCAATTCAGGAAAGAGTAAAGCCCAACCTGTAACAACCATTACTGGCACAAACCCATACATTATAAACAGATATGAAAGCTGCTGTAAAGGATTGAATTTCTTCGTTTTGTTAATAGGAAAAGGGGGCTTCTGATTTTTGAAAATACCAAAAGCATAGTATTGAAACTGTTTGATAATACTGGGCCAGAATCCCTTCCAGAGTATTTTATAATGTACTCCGTTCCCTTTTAATATGTTTCCAATGTAAAAGATAAAGTAGTTAAAAGTCAGGATTATTCCGCTTACATTATGCCAGGCTACTGCGTGATCGAACCGGATAATCGGATTTTCGATGCTTGAATATTGCATGCTTACTCCGGTAATTATCAAAGCCAGGCACATGAGTGCATTTATGGTATGCCAAACCCTTATCCAAACCGGATAAAAATAAACCTTGTCCATGAATAGCTAACGTTTAAAAATCCTTAATAACAGGTGTATGATAATACCCGATAATGTAATTATAGCCAGGGTAATACTAATCACATTCAGGTAATAATTACGGTTTGCACCAATAACAAACGATTCGTTTAGAATAACACTATTGATAAAGCCAAACTGTTGCCGGTTTTGTTTCACTTTGTATTTATATAAAGAGGCCATCAACAAAGAGTTTTGCGAATGGCATTCAGCACAAAGGTGAACTGCCTTGGATTTGGGAAGTATTTTGTGCGATACAAGCAATGTATCATTTTGCCGGGCATGACATTCAACACAGCGTACATTTTTAAAGTGCAATTCCTGATTGGGAAGCCAGTCGTGCTTTTCTACGATGTTAGTTTTATCTTTGGTTGTAAGAACTTCCATGCGGTTAATGTTTGCATGGCAACCAAGACATATGTTATTGTCGTATAAAACGGTTTTAGTTACGTTGTGGCTTACCCGAGCATTGGTTTTATAGGTATGCGGGTCGTGACACTGCCAGCAGGTAAATGCATCTTTATCGGCTTTGTAATGAATACTATTTTCGAAGTGAGTACTTATTTCTTCGAAATGGTATTTGGAATAAGCCTCATCGCCCGCATGGCAATCCATGCAGGCGTAGTTTTGTTCGGCTTTCAGAGCAGCATTATGAGGATATGTGCTGAATTCTTCAGAATGACAATCAGTACATTTAAAGGTCTTGTGATTCGAACTGTAAAACAGAGTTGTATCAATTACATAATTCGAACAAAGCTCCTTGCGGATTATACGACTGCTGTCAGAGTTCGGAAACTCGTAATGGTAATTTGCATGGCATCTGAGACAAGTGTTATTTTCATTTCTGAAAAAAACTGGTTTTTTGTTCTCAGGAGCTGTTTGTGATACTTCCTGAGCATTCAAAAGCGTTGCAAATAACAAACCAAAAAGAAGACAGCTTGCTGAAAAAAAGAATCGCCTTACCATTTAATATTATTAAAACCTTACAGTAATGTTAAAACCTAATGACAAGCCACCTGCGAAAAAGTCGGCTTCGTTCATGGCCATATTATACTGAGGAATGATGCTTCTATAGCTGGCTACAAAAACCTGGAAAGCATGTGTTGCAGTTCCTTTCTCGAAACCAAGGGCAAAGTTAGGCTTTGGAGTAAATGCGTTGTCGCCTTTTCCGGTAAGGTAAGCCTGGTCGTATTCGAAAGTAGCACCCCAGCCCGGAGCAAATTTAACTTTACCGCCAGCAGAAGCACCTACATTATAATTACTGTATTTACGATCTACAGCATTGAAATACATAAACGACGGAGCAACCTGAAACGATAAGACTTCGCTGAATTTGCGGGCTACAATAAATTGTGAAAAATACGAGAAACGGTGGATATATTTATATTGAGACTCAGGCCCAAAAAATTCTTCACCACGGGCGTCGAGGGCAACGTTACCATAATAACTTAAAGAAAATGGCATACTGCCGGAGCGGGTTTGCTGCAGAATAGCATATTTCCAGTGAAGGTCCTGGAGCTTACGGTCTTTTTCAGTACCTATACCAATCATAATTTTGTCGGTAACACCGTAATTGAAACCCATGCGAATATTGGATGCAGCGTAAAGCCCAAAAATGTCGTCGAGTTTATTTTCTTTTACGTTACCGAAACGGTGATGAATTACCAGCTCTAACGAACCTTTAGCCGGAGTTACCGGAGTTTGCATATCAATAAGCTGGGCGGCATCAAACCATCCTTTTACCGGCCTGTTGTCCGGTTGGTCCTGACCAGATTGCCCCTCTTCCTGAGCCTTCAATAAGTTACCGGTAAATAATGCAAAAATCAAAACACATGCAATCGAAATCAACCTTTTCATATTTCAAAAATTAGTTAGTTTTAAATTAGTTATTTTTTGCGCCCTGGTCAAACCACAGCAGAATCTTAGCAAGATTATCGGGCGAGATGTATCCCTGATGTGCCTGATTATTACTAAGTTTTACATAAATTTTACTTGATTTTGCGTTTACCGTATCGATAAAAGCAGCTGTTGCCAGATTTTTGTAGAAGTTAGTCTGGGCCTTAAACGCAACGTGACATCTGCTGCAATCGTTGTTTAAGGGAGGAGTTACATCGGTTTTAAATGAAACCTGCCCTTCAATTTTTGGAGGATCAAATGCGACCTTTTCGCACGAGCTAAAAAACAGAAACCCACCAAACACAATTAGATAACTTAAAAAATTACGCATTTTTTCACTTTTAAATTGTTATGTTAAGCTCTTAAAATAAGGTTAGTATTCAACTTTTCTCAAAGTTAATGGTTTAGAATGATCCGCTAAATCAATCACTGAATGAATATCCATTAATTAGCATCGATTTATGTCAAAATAAAAGCGATTTTTTCCAATAAAAAAAGATATTTTTATCGTTTTATTTTTTATATTAGTATAAAGTTAAGTAAAACAAGTTTTTTACCATATGACAACATTTCATCGATCAACGAATTGCCATAACTGTGATGTTTGTAATCAGAAGTCACCTTTCTTTAAAAGTCTTTCGGAAGAGCAAATAAAGATTCTTAATGAAAATCGCTATGAAATAACCTTTCGGGAAGGAGAGAACATTATTAAACAGGGTACAGCCTCGTCGCATGTGATAATGCTTACTTCAGGTATGGCAAAAATGTATATCGAAGGCATTGATAACCGCAACCTTATATTAGAACTCGTAAAACCCTGGGTACTTATAGGCGGGCCAGGAATATATATTGACAACCGCTACCATTATTCTGTAACCGCTCTCGAGACCTGCACTGCCTGTTTTATTGAGACTGCAAACCTGAAGAAAGTTGTGCGTCAGAATCCCGATTTTGCTGAAACAATGTTATCACATTGCAGTTTTAATGGTTCTAAAAACTTTGAAAGACTGGTCAGTATTGTACAAAAACAAATGCACGGACGTATTGCGGATGTACTCCTTTATTTAATGAAAGAAGTTTACGCCTCCGGTACATTCGAACTAAACATCTCCCGCCAGGATATCGGTGACTTGTCAGGATTATCAAAGGACAGTGCCATCCGTATTCTGAAAGAACTCGAAAATGAAGGTGTTATTCAGCTGGATGGCAGGAAAATCAGCATACTGAAGGAGGATATGCTTAAGATGATATCTTTTAAAGGCTAGGAGCAGGAGCTTTGCTCTCCAGAATAATGCTTTGATTCATCATCAGGCCTATCATTGGATCAAAGCCAATTAAAACACCTTTAATGCGAACCGAACTTCCTATTTTCACTTCTTCGGGAAGGGTTTTAATAGTGGTATCCATTACACATCTCATTCCCATCATGGCATCGTCCATTGTAATTATAATGCCATGCATATCACTGTTTTTGATATTGGCCACGGAGCCTGAAACTTCTATTACTTTATTCCCATATTTAATGTTGGCAATGCTGTCGTTAACCAAAAATTCCTTATTCAGGGCCATGGATGAAGTTTTAAAATCCGCTTTTTTCGAATTTACATTATTTGGCTGGCGTAAATAATAGATTACAATAATAACTCCTAAGATTACAAGAGGAAGAAGAACTGTAAAAATGGTTTTTGTCTTTGATTTCATATAAGTCTGTTTTAAGTTTAAAGGTAATAAAAGATTTCAGAATCTGAAATGTTCTTTACAAAGAGAAGAGCAATACGTTGTGTGTCAGATAATTTTTAAACAGATCTGCGACTATGAAAAAAAATCCTTAATTTCAACCTCTTTTTTAAACGTTAAATATGTTTAACTTACAGGATATACAAATCGACAGCATTATTGCTCATTACATAGGTTCAAAAACCGAAGATGAAGGAACCCGGAACTCCGATACCGAAATTGACGGTGACGACAGCACTTTTGAAACACTTAAGCAATATTTTCTTAATCCTTTTAAGCCTGAGGAATATTTCCATCTGGACAAGGAGGAAGCGATGTTTGGCTTCATTTCCGAACTGTTCGGAGACAGGAATATCTTTATGGAGCAATCGGTTAAGCTGGCGCATTACCTTTACGATCAGTCGGAACATCCCAAGATTAAGCCTGGCGAATTTTATGTGGTTTATTTCAGCAACTGCATCATAGAAGATGAAGTTGTGGATGCTATCGGACTTTTTAAAAGTGAATCAAAAGATACCTTCCTTAAAATCAAGCAATATTCAGGCGGCTTCGACATAGCTGCTGAAACAGGTGTAAATGTAAATAAGCTGGATAAAGGCTGCCTTATATTTAATACGGAAGCCGAACAAGGTTATCTGGTTTCGGTGGTGGATGCTTCTGGCAAAGGTGCCGACGCCCAGTACTGGCGTAACAGTTTTCTGCATCTGAAACCTCGTCGCGACGATTATTATCAGACACGCAGTTACCTGGATATGTGCAAGACCTTTGTTGTGGAGCAGGCCCCCAAAGAATTTCAGGTTACGAAGGCCGATCAGGCTGATTTTCTGAACAAGTCAGCCAACTTTTTTAAGAGTAACCAGGAATTCGACATGAACAGTTTTACCCAGGAGGTTATCCCTCAGCCGGATATTGCAGAGTCGTTTAAGGAATACAAAAAACAATACGAAGCAGAAAAGGAAGTAAAACTTGATGAAGAGTTTTCAATTTCTTTGCCTGCTGTAAAAAAGCAATCGAAGGTTTTTAAGAATGTAATCAAGCTTGATAAGAATTTTCATATCTATGTTCATGGTAATAAAGAATATATTGTAAAAGGTTTCGACGAACAAACCGGCATGCATTATTATCAGTTGTATTTTAAAGAAGAGGAATAATCCCCGAAAAAATCAGTCGGCCATTATTATTTTTCACTGATAATTCATAACTTACCCCTAATGATGGTTAGTAGCCTGAAGTTGGTATAATTTAAAATCTGACAGTCGATTAATATTCTTTATTACAGAACTTTACAGCTTAGGATAAAAATACTTGCGCGTTCATTTTTCGGGAAAACGGCAACAATCGTCCATAAATAGTGTTATTGATGTGAAAAATACAGTTATTTCACAAATTTTTAAATATAAGTTATATGAGAATTTTATTAATTGCTTTAGTTGTTTTAGGTTTTATTTCCTGTAATAAGTCGGAAGATGAAACCGTTGTAACTTCAAATGATTCCATAGCCATGGGTTCAGCCTATGCTAACGATATTTATTATAGTTTCTCTAAAGGAATAGTTGGTACCGCTCCACGAATCAACTGGGATATAGCTTTTAAAACAAGCCCGCGCAGTTCTTCCATTCTTATAAACAGTACCATGGGAGTTAAATTATGGCAGTATAACGGTGATACCACTAAATGGACCACTACCTTTGACACTACCGGGATTAAGAAAAGCTGGGTTTCTTTACTCGATTCGGATACAACCTGGTCGCTCAGCGCATTTGAAGCCAACCAGACCGGTCATCCTGATTATGGATGGGGTGAATATAATTCAATCAATCACGACGTTATCGGAACGGCATTGTTTGTGATTCAGCTTCAGGATAAATCCTTTAAAAAGATATGGATTAAAAAAAGGATCGCTTCAAGCAATACTTATATTTTTACCTACGCTGATCTCAACGGAAGTAACGCTGTAACAAAAACCCTTGTTACAGGTAATTATCTGTCGAAAAATTACGTTTATTTCAAGTTGTCGACAGGTGAAGTTGTGGACAGAGAACCTGCACAGAACGATTGGGATGTTGTGCTTACAAAGTATTATGAAATGGTTTATAACAATTCCACTCAGAAATATGAGCCTTACAGTGTAACCGGATTTCTTCAGAATGAAGGGGTAACAGTAGCTGAAGTAAGTGAAGATCTTGCCTCGAATAATTATTCAGGTCAGAAATTTGCAACATCAATTTCGACGATTGGCAGTGATTGGAAAACGCTCGATATGCAAACATTTGCCTATACAATCAAGCCTGATGTTAAATATTTCGTTCAAACAAAATCAAAGAATATTTATAAACTTGTATTCAAAAAGTTTGAAGGAAGTTCAACCGGAAAAGTAGTTTTTGAAAAGACAAAATTAAAGTGAGGTTTTTAAAATATTTAACAGGCTGGTGCATCGTTTTTTTATGGGTGTGTCAGCCTGCTATTTCTCAGTTACGCGATACAGTAGACCTTGACGAAGTGGTGGTTACAGGTGAAATGAAACCTGTAGTTACCGATCGTTCTCTATACCAGATTAAATCCATTTCGGCACGCGAAATAAGAGGCAGGGGAGCTACAAACCTTTCGGAGCTCCTGTCGAACGAACTTTCTTTTCGTATTTCCCAGGATGCAGCATTGGGATCTTCACTCCGGTTAAATGGTTTATCGGGCGAGCATGTTAAAATTCTGATGGATGGTGTTCCTGTTGTTGGCCGTCAGGCAGGTATTCTCGATTTAAGTCAGATCAATCTCTTTAAAGTTGATCATATTGAAGTTGTTGAAGGACCCATGTCGGTTATTTATGGTAGCAATGCTCTCGGAGGTGTTATCAATATTATTACGCAGCGTCCGGTTTATGGCGACCGTGGAATATATAAACTGCGAACCTATTACGAAACTGCCGGTGTTTACAACGTAGATCTGGATGGAGTTATTTCACGCAACAAGCATACATTTAATCTTAGCGGCGGAAGACATTTCTTTGGAGGATATTCAGCGCCCAATGACTATTTCCGCTATCAGACCTGGAAACCAAAGCTTCAGTGGAATGGTAACGCCGATTATTCCTTCCGCACTGATAAGTATAAATTAAACATTGGTTCGTCCATTTTTTCCGAAGAGTTGCGTAATAAGGGCAATCCTGTTGATAATCCAGAAAGGGCTAAAGACGAATATCATTATACTGCCCGAAGCCTGAATAAAATTGATTTTACAGCGCCAATTTCCGACAAGTTTACCACAACTGTGCTTGCATCCTATTCTTATTATAAAAAGCGTAAAATTACCCGTGTAAAGGACCTTGTAACCCTGGAAGAATTTCCGTTTGATAACCCGACTGCACAGGACACGACAACATTTAACAATATCATGGGAAGGTGGATGCTGGGAGGGAAGTTTTCATCAAAATCCGAACTTCAATCGGGTGTGGAATATAATCAGGAAAACGGTTCGGGTAAAAGGATAGGAGGGGACCAGTCGTTAAGTGAAACATCTGCTTTTGCCAGCTTCAAATATAAAATTTTTAACCCCTTCGATTTACAGGCTGGCCTGCGATATATTTATAATTCCCAGTTCGATGCTCCGTTGGTATATAATTTTAATGCTTTGTGGGACATCCATTCTAAAGTAAAACTGAGATTTTCGTACGGAAAAGGATTTCGTGCACCATCATTGAAAGAGCTTTATTTCGAATTTATCGATATCAATCATAATGTACTCGGTAACGACAGCCTTCAGGCCGAAGAATCGGTTTACACCGGCTTAAATGCCGATTATAGCATTAACAATAATCTTAACACAAGTTTGAATATTTTTCAGAATGTAATTGACAACAAAATAGATCTGCTTTACAATTCAACTGATGCCAGCAAGGCGCAGTATTACAATTTATCAGGTAAGAAAACAACAATCAGGGGTTTGAAACTCCTTGTAAACTATAGTTTTGATAATAAGTTAAAGATTCAGGCCGGGGGCCAGGTTAACGGACAATCGAAACTTGCATCCGAGTCCTATAATTGGTCAACAGATGCATCATTAAACACTTCCTACAATTTTCAGAAGCTTAAATCGAAGGTTTCGCTTTATTACAAGTACAATGGAAAATTTGTGTTTTATACAGCAAATTACGATGAGACAGGAAGTTTGGAAGCTGTAAACGAAAATTTTCTCAATAAGTATCATTCTCTTGACTTTATCGTTACAAAATGGTTTTTGGACGATAAGATTGAGTTTTCAACAGGCGTAAAAAACGCGTTTAACAACACCAATATCCTTGGAAGAGGCTCTTCGGGTCCTCATAGCGGAGGCGGTGGTAATGACAATCCTGTTGGATGGGGGCGGAGCTTCTTTATTCAACTGCAATTCAACCTG
>JAJYAG010000174.1 GCA_021779665.1 Bacteroidota bacterium
AAATCAATCCACTCATCTTTATGGAAGTTCTGCGACGAGCCTTGTCCGCCCTGAGGGTGAAATGAAATCAGATGTGTTCCGCCATCGCCAAGTTTTAATCCTTTAGCCATAGCACGGATTATCTGTGAATGAACTTCTTCCTCGATAGGGCGGTCACCGCCAAGTATCCAGATGATATTTGGAGAATTTTTGTAACGTGAACCCAGATATTTTCCAAAAGCTTCGGCATTTTCAGGGGTGAAGATCACCGGACCATTTCCCCATTTTTTATTCCATTTATCGCCCCAGGTTGGCAATAAGCCAATAAAAATTCCCTTTTCCTGTGCTTTTTTAATTACCCAGTCAACATGCTGGAAATATGCTTCGTTGGGTTTAAGCGGATCGTTGTCAGTCAAAGGCTTGTTTCCTTCGGCATTTGGAGTATTTAAACCGTCGAGTTCCGCCAGGGCGACAGCCTGAATAACTGTGAAACCTTTTTTTCTTCTGTTTTCCAGATATTTTTCAGTTTCGGCTTTATTCAGGCGATGAAAGAGTTCCCAGCCGGTATCGCCCAGATAGAAGAAAGGCGTTCCATCTTCGAACTGAAGAAAGCGTTTGTTTTCCGAAACTTTAAGTTTTCCGTGTTTAAAATCCACCGAAGGCCCTTTCCATGAAAATTCCTGGGTCTTCGATGGCAAAGCTAAAAATAGTAGTATAAGCGTAGTGATTAGTTGTCTCATAACTTTTTCAATTTAAGCAAATCGTGAGTAAACAATAAAAGCCAGCCCAATGAGGTAGCACAGAAACATCAGGCTGATAAATACGCTGGTGCCTTTGGGAGCATCCTTAAATTCCTTCCATACAAATATTCCCCAGATAGCAGCAACTACCGGAGCAGAGTTGCTCAGACCGTACGAAATAGCCGGACTTGCAGCTCCAACAGCCATAAAGCTTACCGAATTTCCCAAACACCAGATAGCGCCTCCAAGCATCCCTAAAAGATGCACTCTGATAGAGCCTTTAAAGTACGATCCTATTTTTACAGGTTCACCCTGAACCGGGCGTGCCATAAAAACGGGGTTGAAAATAAATGTGCTTACCAGGGCTCCAAGCGAGAAAAATACCACTGCTGTGTAGGAACTTATTTTACCAGCTTCGGCCGGTGAAAAATCGGTTGCAAGAGCCGATGCTACAAATCTGTAAAAGAATGCAATGCATAATCCGGCGCCGACTGAAAGCAAAATTCCCTTCAAAGTAGGTTTTTTTTGCTGCGATGCCAGTTTCTTGTACGACAGCATACTTAAAAGAATGGCAACCACAATAAAACCTGTACCTCCGAAAAGGAAAGCCGGGTTGCCTTCGGGTTTTGCAATATAGTTGATGAAAATCCCCAGGATCCAGCCAATACCGCCACCAATCGGAAAGGCAACCGACATCCCTGCTACAGAGATCGCTGCTACCAAAAGAAGCGTTCCCAGGTTCCAGATAGCGCCACCCAATGCTGCCGAGAAAAGGTTTTTGCTGTCAGCCTGCGCTAAGTCGGGCAAAAAGCTGCGGCCATCGTTTCCAAAACTTCCGAAGGTAAAAGCCATTAACAGTGCAAAGAGAAGTATTCCAAGGGAATAGTCCCAGTAAAATAATTCGAAGCGCCAGCTTTTTCCGGTAAGGTTTTGTGTGTTTTGCCACGATCCCCAGCATACCATGGCTACGGCGCAAAGTATTACTGCAAGTGTGTAATTCTGAACAAGTATCATATAATGTTTCGTTAGTAGTTACTCTGAAATCCAGTTAATTAATAGTTTACTGTTATGTACTGTTATGATCCAAATATACAAATTTTAATTTATCTGCATGAAAAAGCAGAAAAGATTTCCTTTTTTTAAGAAAAAAGAGTTGAACTGGTCTGAAAGCCAGTCCTTAAATGCTGAGATTGTATGGAAGAAGTTCTAAAGAGATTTCCTTAGAATTAAACTGCAGGGATTCGCAATTTTTATTTTGGTTTTGTCGTGGATTAGCCGGGCTGCTGTTTCGCCCATTTTTTTGAAATCGGTGGATATTACCGTGATGCCGCCTGCGAGAACTTCTTTTAATGGAGTGTCGTCGTACGAAATGATGCCAATATCTTTTCCTAATTTCAGCTTTTTTTCGTGCGAAATTTTTATCAGGTTAACCAGATCGTTATCAGTAAATACCAGGAAAACATCCCCTTCTTCGGGTTGATGCTCTGTGATAGTATCAATAAAGCCGTGTTCAATTTTAAATTCTTCTGTAAATTTTCTGAAACCATTCATCAATCCATCGGGAATAAACTGAAATTCCTTATTAATGACCATGAACAAACGCCGGTACTTCTTAAGAGCATTGTATCCGGAATTTAAAGCATTGTAAATGTCGTTTTCAAAATCCTGAAAAACTGCAGTATGGCTCTGTTCGAGCTTTGGGATGATATTATCAATCAATATCAGTTTTTCTGCGGGGATTTTGCTCACTACCTGCGAGACATCCTCATTAAAATGAGGCATAATCACATACCACGAATAATTGCCGAGGTTGCTCTCGATTAAGCTCTCAAAAAGGCGGCGGTTATAGTGGTGAAAATAAATATCGATAGAGCAGTTTGGTCCCAAATGTTTTTCAAGCGACCTGTAAAGAATGGACTTATAACCATTCATCACATCGAAAAGCACAAATACTTTCAGAAACCTGGGAGTAGTAACATTGGCAATATAATAGCCTTTTCCGTGCTGCGGGGCTATTACACCGCGCGACTTTAACTCGTCGTATGCATTAATCAGGGTATCGCGCGAAATATTCAGTCTTTTGTAGGCTTCATTAATGGAAGGGAGTTTGTCGCCAAGCTTTATACTTCCGGCCTCAATCAGGTCAATAACCGATTCGGCAACCTGAATATATTTAGGTGTACTTGAGTTTTCGTCTATAGAGATCCGGGAAAGCATTGTTCAAAATTATGTGGCGAAGGTAGTAATTTAGTCGTAAGTAGCAAGTAGTAAGACACAGCCTGTGCACACTGCTAAATTTTAGAGGATTAAAACAATGTTGTCCGATAAAAAAGATGAAATTACAGGAAAGCTTTCGCAGATGTGCAACCTCTACGAGGTTGAAGAAATCACCTTTCATTTATGTTCTACAATAATGCAACTTCTACGAAGTTGAAACATTATCCTCGTAGAGGATACATTATTGTAGAACAGAGATAAAATCCCCTCTCGCCAACCTCGGAGAGGTTGCATAAATTTTGCAGTTATTTTACCGGACGATATTAATTTTCTATTACACCTCTCCCCCAGCCCCTCTCCTAAAGAGAGAGGGGAGTCTAGGCTGTGCGTGAGGCAAAGTCCCTCGCCTTGCAGGAGAGGGATTTAGGGTGAGGTTTTTCTACTGCAAAATACTGTAGGTATACTATCTGACAATCATAAATTTTATAACATCCACCATAAAAATTCATATCGAAAATTTATGGTCTGTGTTGCTTGAAGGAATACGATAACCTTATATTTTCATCTTTTTTCCTCCCCGCAGAACTTTTTAAAAAAAGTTTTGTTAAAGAATTATTAAAAATTATGAAACATAATTTCGAACTTTAGGTGGATATTATTAATTGTCATATAGATACAAAATCGGAGGAGTTTCAATCAAATGTAACTTCCTACCAACGTGTTCTGAAGGATTTGAAAGAAAAGCTTGCCGAAGTTCACGCAGGGGGAGGTAAGGCAGCCATTGAACGGCATAAGAAGCGCAAAAAGCTCCTGGCCCGGGAACGTATCGATCTTTTGGTTGACAAAGGCACTCCTTTTCTGGAATTATCAGCGCTTGCAGCATACAATCAGCATCATAACCAGTTTCCTTCAGCAGGAATAGTGACTGGCATTGGTGTGATCCATGGCCGCGAAGCTGTAATTGTCTCCAATGATGCCACAGTAAAGGGTGGTACCTACATTCACGAAACCATAAAAAAACACATCAGGGCGCAGGAAATAGCGCTTCAGAATAACATACCCTGCGTTTACATGGTCGATTCCGGTGGCGTTTTTCTTCCGGAGCAGGCCAGGGTTTTCCCCGACAGGTTCGATTTTGGCCGCATTTTTTATAATCAGGCACGTATGTCGGCTGAGGGCATTCCTCAGATTTCCATTGTGATGGGCTCCTGCACTGCCGGTGGTGCTTACATTCCGGCCATGAGCGACGAGACCATCATTGTGCGTAACCAGGGTACAATTTTTATCGGTGGTCCTCCGCTCGTAAAAGCAGCCACCGGCGAAGAGGTCTCGGCTGAAGAATTGGGTGGTGCTGAGGTGCATACTTCTGTTTCAGGTGTTTCGGATCATCTGGCCGAAAATGATCTTCATGCCATTGGGATCTGCCGCAATATTTTTGAAACGCTCCCCAAACGTGAGAAGCAGTTTTTGGATAAGCAGCAGACCGAAGAGCCTCTCTTTGCTTCAGAAGATTTGTATGGGATAGCTCCTCTTGACCTGAGAAAAGTTGTTGATCCCCGTGACATCTTACCCCGACTGGTAGATGGCAGCAAATTTCACGAATTTAAGGAAAAGTACGCGACTACGCTGGTGACAGGTTTTGCCCGCATTCATGGGTATATGGTAGGGATAATTGCCAATCACGGCGTGTTGTTCCCGGAGTCGTCGCTTAAAGGTGCTCACTTTGTTGAACTATGCAATTTCCGGAAGATACCTATTGTTTTTCTGCAGAATATTTCGGGATTTATCGTGGGGAAACAATATGAAAGAGCCGGTATTGCCCGCGATGGTGCCAAGTTTGTTCATGCTGTGGCTAATTCGGTTGTGCCAAAATTTACAATTATCTGGGGCGGCTCGTTTGGTGCTGGAAACTATGCTATGGCAGGCCGTGCCTGCGATCCGAACTTTCTTTTTATGTGGCCCAATGCACGAATATCGGTCATGGGCGGTGAACAGGCTGCCAATGTACTTGTTACAGTTAAACAGGATCAGTTGAAAGAAACGGGAAAATCGCTCAGCAGCGAAGAAGTTGAAGCTACCAGATCGGCAATTCTTCAAAAATATGAAGATGAAGGAAATGCCATTTACAGCTCTTCGCGGCTGTGGGACGACGGGATAATTGATCCGGCTGATACGCGCAATATCCTTGCTTTGTGCATCGAAACGGCCTTAAACAGGAAATTCGATAAGCCATCGTTTGGGGTGTTCAGAATGTAATAATATAGTCGACGGTCCACAGACTTCAGACCACAGCAAAATAGAAGTGCCTTTTGTATTTTCTGTCGTCTGTTGACTGTCGACTGAGGACTAAAAAATATAAATATGACAACAATTGATATAGAATACTCCGATCAGGTTGCAATGGTTTGGCTTAACCGCCCCGGTGTTCACAATGCGCTGAATGGCGAAATGATCCACGAGCTCTTTACCTTTTTTACCGATGTTGCCTGTAACAAGCAAATCAGGGCGGTGGTTATCCGCGGCAGGGGCGATTCCTTCTGTTCAGGTGCCGATTTAAACTGGATGAAAGAGGTATCGAAGTACAACTACGATCAGAATTTTCTTGAAAGTAAAACCCTGGCTAAATGTCTTTTAACAATCAAGTCCAGTCCTAAGCCCATAATTGCTGTGGTTCATGGCGCTTGTATGGGAGGAGCCAACGGTGTTGTTTCAGCTTCCGATATTGTGATTGCCGCCAATACAACCCGTTTCAGGTTTAGCGAGGTTTCCCTGGGACTTGTTCCGGCGGTAATTTCACCCTATGTTATCCAAAAAATTGGCAAATCGCAGGCTCAGCGGCTGTTTCTTCTTGCCGAAGAGTTTAAAGCTGCCGATGCTCAGCAGTTTGGACTGGTTCATTATGTTGTTGATGAGCAGGAAATCGAGAATAAAATTCAGGAAACTATAAAGAAAATTGTAAAAAACAGTCCCGAAGCAATTCAGAGTACAAAGATGTTGATGCAATCCATTGACAGACTTACTGATGATGACAGCATCATCAATTATACATCTGAGGTAATTGCGAAAGCGCGCATCTCCGACGATGGTCAGGAGGGCATGGCTGCCTTCTTCGGGAAGCGCAAGCCGGATTGGGCTGTAAAATCTGAAAAAATTTAACAGACCCTGAACTTTAAATAAGAACTCTTGTTTTGAATGACGTTAAAATAGCGGACAAATAATTAACAAAGATGCAGTCAATCAGGAAAATATTAGTAGCAAACCGTGGAGAAATTGCCCGTAGGGTAATCCGCACTGCCAAAAGCATGGGGATCTCAACGGTGGCAATATTTACCGATGAAGAGCGCCATGCAATTTTTATCCGCGAAGCCGATCAGGCTTTCTCACTTGGTTCCGGAAATCTGGCTTCAACCTATCTGAATATTTCACTCATCATAGACATTGCGCTTAGAAGCGGATGCGATGCCATTCATCCGGGCTATGGGTTTCTGTCGGAAAATTCCGCTTTTGCCCAGGCATGTAAAGATGCCGGCCTTATTTTTATTGGCCCGCAACCGGAGGCAATCCGGCTGATGGGTAACAAAAGCGAAGCAAGGAAGTACGTTGAACAACTGGGCATACCGCTTCCGTCCTCGGTAAAAGCAGATTCTTTAGAGGAAGTGCTGGCTCAAAAGGACAAACTGAAGTTTCCTGTCATGATTAAAGCTGTTGCCGGTGGTGGCGGCAAGGGGATGAAAATTGTCCAGACGGAAAACAAACTCACTGCAGCCTGGGAGTCAGCTCAGCGGGAAGCGCTGGCTTATTTCGGGAATGCTACCTTATACGTTGAACAATATATTGAAGATGCCCGCCATATCGAAGTTCAGGTGCTGGGCGATCATCATGGAAATGTGCTTCATCTTTATGAGCGCGAATGTTCCATTCAGCGGAGGCACCAGAAAATTATCGAAGAAGCACCTTCGGTTACCTTAAGCGAAACTGTCCGCGAAAAGCTGCTTTCAACAGCACTTCACATTGCCAGATCCATGCAGTATACAAGTGCCGGAACGCTTGAATTTCTCTTCGACAGGGAGCTGAACTTCTATTTTCTTGAGATGAATACCCGCATTCAGGTGGAACATCCGGTTACGGAAGCAATTACGGGAGTTGATATTGTGAAGGAGCAAATTCGTATTGCCGAAGGAAAACCTTTGAGCTTTTCTCAACAGGATATTTCAATAAATGGTCATGCCATTGAATGCCGCGTGTATGCTGAAGATCCGTTTGCAGACTTTATCCCGTCTGCCGGAGAAATGATTGTAAACTATCTGCCCGCCAGTAAGGAAATCCGACTTGATTCAGCTTTTGAAGGAGCAGCCATGGTTTCTTCAGCCTTCGATCCCATGATTGCAAAAATCACTGCTCACGCAAAAGATCGCCGCGAAGCTGTTTCAAAACTCAGGGATTATCTGCATAAGTGTGCAATTCAGGGTATTAAAACTAATCTTGAGTATTTATCTGCTATTTTAAGAGATATCGATTTTCTCACTAATAAAATTTCGACACATTACTGCCACCATAAAGCCGGGGAACTTAAAGAAGTTTATGAGAAAGCTAAAAATGATTTTTCCCCTGAAAAACTTCTGGCCACTGTGCTTGCTTATGACTTCCTTCCGAAAAAACCGGGCGAAAACATCTGGCAACAAATAGGTTCTTGGAGGTTTCCGGGGCAGAGGGTTTACAATTTCGAAGGAAATTCTTTTGCAATTGATTACCAACTGCTGAACAGGCAGCGGATTTCTTTCAATTATCACAATAAAAGATATTTAATTGAAGAAGTTCAAAACCAAGAACCTGTTATATCGTTTCTTTTAAATGGCGAAAGGCAATACCTTATAATTTCGGAAGTTAAAGGTGGGGAATACCTGGTTTCCGCGGAGGGGATAACTTTTCAGGTTCGGAGGAGCGATTTACCCGATCTTACTATTTTCGACAGTTCCGTCCAAAAAAACGGACAGTTGAATGGAAATTACGTTTTATCTCCTTTAAACGGCAAAGTGATAAAGCTGAATGTAAAAAAGGGCGATAAGGTGCGGAAAGGCGAATTGCTTCTGATTATCGAGTCCATGAAAATGGAAAATAATATTCTGGCACCTGCCGAAGCTGTGGTGACCGATGTGATGATCACTAACGGAGCTCAGGTGTCTGGTAAAGAGTTGCTTATCAAATTAACAATGGCCAATTAGAATAAAGATTATATATTTACCTTAAACTATAGAATTGAGATGGATATCTACACCAATGAGTCGCACGACAGGCTGAGGCAAAAGGTGCATGAGTTTGCGGAGAACGAGGTAAAACCCTTGTCGCGGGAGCTGGACGAAAAGGAACAGTTTTCTCCCAAACTTTCGAAGCGGATGGGAGAACTGGGATTATTTGGCATCACAATCGACCCTAAATATGGTGGTAAAGGCCTCGATTATCTATCTTTTATCATAGCTATTGAGGAATTGGCGCGCATCGACAGCTCGCAGGCTGCGATTCTGGCTTCTCACAATTCTTTGGGAATAGGGCCTATTTATAACTATGGTACCGAAGAACAAAAACAGAAATATCTTCCAAAACTCTGTACCGGTGATGCATTGTGGGCATTCGGACTTACTGAACTAACAGCAGGTTCCGATTCGCGAGGCACCAAAACAAAAGCCGTTCTGGATGGAAACGAATGGCTTATCAACGGTTCCAAAATGTTTATCTCCAATGCTTCAACCGAAATATCAGCCGGTGTGACCATCCAGGTGATTACCGACGAAAAGGACGGAAAGAAAGAATTATCCACCATCATTGTCGACAAAGACACTCCCGGTTACCGGGCCGAAAAAATACGCGGCAAAATGATGTGGAGAGCCATTGATACGGCGCGTCTTTATTTTGAAGATGTACGTGTGCCGAAAGAAAATCTGCTCGGCGGATTAGGAAATGGCTCCAAAATTATGCTCGAAACACTCGACTCGGGACGTCTGACCATTGCTGCCATGGGACTCGGACTTGCCCGCGGTGCTTTCGAGCTGGCTTACAAATATGCACAGACACGCGAACAATTTGGGAAGAAAATATCCAAATTTCAGGCAATTGCTTTTAAATTTGCCGATATGGCAACAAAAATAGAACTTGCTAAAAATACATTATACCACGCGTGCTGGCTGAAGGACAACGGACATCCCTTTGCAAAGGAAGCGGCTATGTCGAAGCTTTATTGCTCGGAGATTGCCCGCGAAATTGCCGATGAAGCGCTTCAGGTCCACGGTGCGTATGGTTTAATGAGAGAATATGATATCGAACGTTTTTACCGCGACCAGCGACTGTTGCAAATTGGCGAAGGAACTTCCGAGATTCTACGCATTGTAATTTCCCGTCACATTGGTCTTTAATTCCAATTTATGGAAGACCGCAAAAAAGATCACATAAACCTGGCTTTGGATTCCCAAACGCTTAAAGATGAAATTGACCGCCGATTCTGGTACGAGCCGTTACGGAGCCCGCATCCGACCCAGCTCACCCCTTTTACTTTTCTCGGCAAACAGATGAAAGCTCCGCTGTGGGTGTCGAGCATGACTGGCGGAACACAGCTCGCCGGTAAAATAAACAGAAATCTGGCGAAAGCGTGCAACGAATTTGGCTTTGGTATGGGATTGGGTTCCTGCCGTATCATTTTAAAAGACAACACACACTTTGCGGATTTTGATATGCGGCCTGTGATTGGCGACGACCTTCCATTGTATGCAAACCTGGGAATTGCCCAGATGGAAGAGCTTGTTACCTCAAACCAGACGCATGTTGCCAACGATCTTGTTAAGCGACTTTGTGCCGATGGTCTTATCATTCATGTAAACCCGCTTCAGGAGTGGTTTCAGCCCGAAGGCGACCGGTTGCAGCTCGCTCCTTTGTATACAATTCAAAAGTTTCTGGAAAAAGCAGAATTTCCTGTAATTGTGAAGGAAGTTGGTCAGGGCATGGGGCCTCAGAGCCTGCTGCAACTGATGAAGCTTCCGCTTGCTGCTGTTGAGTTTGCCGCTTTTGGCGGAACTAATTTTGCACGCATGGAAATGAAGCGAAACCCGGATGCTGAAATTGCTTCCCTTTTTTCACCATTAACTACGGTGGGAGTCGATGCCGGCGATATGCTGGAGACTGTGAATGCAATAGCCGGTAACTCAAAAGATATTCTTTGCAAAGAAGTTATTGTTTCGGGAGGTATAAAAAGCTTTCTCGATGGTTTTTATTATATACAAAAATCGAAATTACCTGCAGTTTACGGCCAGGCTTCGGAGTTTCTGAAGTATGCCCGCGAGGATTATCCGGTGCTGCAGCAATATGTTAAAAATCAGATCAAAGGACTTGAGATGGCGTTTGCCTATCTTCAAATCAGGTAATATGAACGGAGAAATGATAAATGGTTTTTCGCGTCTCTCTAAAAACGAGAAGATAAGCTGCATATCCTCATTGCTGGGCGATGAAGGGTTTGCTGCCGAAGCCATTTCTTATTCCCATCCCGAAAAGCAGGAACTTTTCGACTCCTTTAGCGAGAATACCCTCACCAATTACATGCTGCCATTCGGGATTGCTCCCAATTTTCTCATCAATGGAAAAGTGTACCATGTTCCCATGGTGGTTGAGGAAAGCTCAGTGGTGGCAGCAGCTTCAGCCGCAGCTAAATTCTGGTCGACCCGCGGGGGATTTCAGGCAAAGGTTATTTCAACGCTCAAAAAAGGCCATGTGCATTTTTTGTGGCCGGGTTACCCTGAAACCTTGATTAATTCCTTTCCTGCCCTGAAAGAAAATCTACTGAAAGGCACCCTTCCGCTTACAAAGCGCATGCAGGAGCGGGGCGGAGGAATTGCTGATATAAAGCTCGAAGATTTTTCATCCAGACTTAACGGGTATTACAGGTTGGCAGTCGACTTTGAGACTGCTGATTCCATGGGTGCCAACTTTATTAATACCGTGCTTGAGGAAATGGCTGGTATTCTGCGGGAATTTGCTCAGGTGAATTTTTCCGGCAAGGATCATATCGAGGTGATCATGTCGATTTTATCCAACCATGTTCCCGAATGTTTGGTGGAGTGCACAGTTTCGTGTCCGGTAAGTAACCTCGACAAAGTTGACGGGGAAACACCTGCCGATGTTTTTGCACGGAAATTTAAAACCGCGGTCGATATTGCCTGTATGGATCCATACCGCGCAGCAACGCACAACAAAGGCATTATGAATGGAATTGATGCCGTGGTGATTGCAACCGGCAACGACTTCAGAGCCGTTGAAGCCGGAGCGCATACTTATGCTTCCACAGACGGCTACAAAAGTTTATCGAAGGTCGAAATTGAAAATGGTAATTTCACTTTTTCGCTCAAAATGCCACTCGCGATAGGAACTGTAGGCGGATTAACAGCGCTTCATCCCATGGCAAAGCGTGCCATGCAGATATTGGGCAACCCGTCGGCACGGGAATTGATGGGCATTATTGCTTCTGTGGGTCTGGCGAATAACTTTTCAGCAGTAAAGGCGCTGGTTACTAAAGGAATTCAGCAGGGCCACATGAAGATGCACCTTTCGAATATGCTAATTCCATATAATCTTGGCGCTGACAAGAAAAAAATGGTTGAAGATTATTTTCAGTCACGACCCGTTTCGTATGCGGCGGTTTCCGAATATATTAACCAAATAATTTCGAAATAGTAAATGGTTACAGAGTCCCGGAAATATTACTCACACGGCAAACTTTTGCTCACAGGCGAATATCTGGTGATGTTCGGAGCGAAGTCGCTTGCAGTGCCGGTAAATTTTGGGCAGGAGATGTTGGTGGAAACGGCTGCCTCTTCTTCATTATTATGGGAAGCTCGTATTGAGGATAATGTTTGGTTTACGGCTGAAGTCAGTCTTCGCGGCCTTTCAGTTTTGAATACCAGCGATGAGAAAAGATCACGCTTTCTTCCCGAAGTGCTGAGAGCAGCCCAAAAGCTCAATCCATCATTTCTGACAGTTAAAAACGGCTATCGAGTAACTACACGGCTCAATTATCCTCAGCAGTGGGGACTGGGGAGCAGCTCAACCTTTATAGCTAATATAGCCCAATGGGCCGAAGTAGATGCCATGCAGCTCAACAGCCTTGTTTCGGAAGGTTCCGGTTACGATATTGCCTGTACACGTGCAAACAGCCCCATTCTATATCAGTTGAAAAACAGGACTCCATACTGGCACGAGGTTTCTTTTATACCAACTTTCAGCGATCATCTGTATTTTCTCTATCTGGGGAAAAAGCAGGACACGTTCAGCTGTATCCTCAATTTCAAAAAAGATTATGCGTTTAATGAACAGGAAGTTGCGTTTGTGTCGGAGATCACAATGAAGCTGCTTGCTGCATCAACGCTGAAGGAGGCGATGGAATTAATGGATTTGCACGAAGATTTTTTTTCGCAGCTGTTAAAACTGGAGCCAGTAAAACGCCTTTTTTTCAACGACTTCAACGGAACTGTAAAATCTCTTGGCGCTTGGGGAGGCGATTTTGCCCTGGTTGCAAGCGAAATGAATTTTGAAGAAGTAAAAAAATATTTTGATGTTAAAGGCTTCGGACCTCTTTTCAGGTTCAGTGAAATGATTTTGAACAATACCTCTGAACGTACTGCTCAGGCAAGTCGCTTAATAAGCGAAAATTCTGCACAAAAACACAGAAAGGCTTTATAAACAAATTATCTCAACTTTGATATTTTAATAATGGCTTTAATGTTTCTGTTTGCAGAAAACTTCATATTTTAGAATGCCCTGAAGGGGCAATAAGCAATAGGATAGGGCAGCGCCCTATAAGTTGGATCATACAGTTATAAATTAGCCCTGTAAGGGCAAAAGCAATAAAGTATGTCACAATCTCTTTCTATAGTTTATGTCCATATTGCATTCAGCACCAAACATCATCAACAACTTATTAATGATGATGTTAAAACCTCACTTTTCGAATATATGGGCGGAATATGTAAAGGTATGGAATGTAACCCTCTAAAGGTTGGAGGGCATCGAGACCATGTTCATATTTTATGCTCATTATCCCGAAAGGTGCCACAAATGAAACTATTAGAAGAATTAAAAAAGCAGTCTTCGAAATGGATCAAAACAAAAGGCCCGGAATATTCCGATTTTTACTGGCAGGATGGATATGGTATATTTTCTGTTAACCCCACTCAGACAGATATTGTTGTAAAGTATATAGAAAATCAACATGGACATCATAATAGAGTGACCTTTAAGGATGAGTTCCGTGCTTTTTTAAAAAAATACCAAATAGATTACGATGAACATTATGTTTGGGATTAGTATTGCGCTTTCGCCCTTACAGGGTTGTTATGTTTTGGGCTTTACCATAGCAATAGGGCGCTGCCCTATTCTTTTGCTTTCTCCCTTTCAGGGCTACCATAAAAGTTTTTAATCTGTCAAAGTACTATTATCATGAACCAGCCAAAAAGAACTAACGGGAAAGTTTCGTGGCGCTGTCCGTCGAATATTGCCCTTGTTAAATACTGGGGCAAACATGGCGAACAGTTACCCAATAATCCTTCTTTAAGTATCACGCTTCAGAATGCCTTTTCGGAAACAACAGTATCCTATATTTTCGACGAATTTCAGAATGATGTTGTCACGTCTTTTTCGTTTGGGAAAGCCCGTAACGAAGCCTTCGAGGTCCGGGTAAACAAGTTTTTGAACAAAATTCAGCCACAGATGCCGTTTTTGAAGCATCTGAAGTTGAGTATAGAGTCGAAGAATAATTTTCCACATTCGGCGGGCATTGCATCTTCTGCCTCATCCTTTGGTTCGCTGGCGTTATGCATCTGCAGTATTGAGCAGCAGTTATTCGGACAGCTTTCAGGATATCTCGAATTTAAGGAAAAAGCTTCCTATCTGGGCCGTATTGGTTCCGGAAGTGCCTGTCGCAGCATGTACGACGGCTTTGTGGTTTGGGGCAAGCACCCGTCCATCGAAAGCAGTTCCGAAATTTATTCCGTTCCTCTCAATCATTCGATACATCCTGTTTTTCAGAAAATGCAGGACTCTATTCTCATTGTCTCTTCCGAAAAGAAAAAAGTTTCGAGCAGCGAAGGCCATGCTTTGATGGAGAAGAACCCCTACGCACCTATCCGCTACGCGAATGCCAATTTGCGGTTGCAGCAACTTATGGTTGCACTGGAAAAAGGCGATATGCAGCAGTTTATTAAAATTACCGAGAGCGAAGCCCTGGAACTGCATGCCTTGATGATGCTGTCGGAAGCCAGTTACATACTTTTCAGGCCAAATTCGCTTGCCATTATCGAAAAAGTTCGTAAGTTGAGGGCTGAAACCGGTCTTCCTGTTTGCTTTACTCTCGACGCAGGACCTAATGTTCATCTGCTGTACCCTGAAAGTGTGAAGGAAGAAGTTCAGAATTTTATTCGCGAAGAACTTTTGCCTTTGTGTGAACACAATCAGTGGATACACGACCGTATTGGCCAGGGACCGGTACAACTGATGAATGAATAATATGAGCGTAAAATTTCTGTCAGTTCCATCAAAACTGCTCCTTTTTGGCGAACACAGCGTTTTAATGGGTTCTCCGGCAATTATACTCCCTTTGTGGAAGTTCCCGGCACGGCTGCGCATTCCGGCACGAGAGCAGATAGAAGATCATTTGGAGTCGAACGAACAACTTGCCAGTTTTTACGATT
>JAJYAG010000175.1 GCA_021779665.1 Bacteroidota bacterium
TATCCTGATGCCGGCTGGGCTTTACCCGAAGAAAAGACCTATGATAATACGGATTTTCAGGATGAGCTTGATTCGGAAATCATATACAGTTTGCTGGAAAACGAAATTGCGCCTTTATTCTATTTCCGCGACGATGATGACATTCCTACCGGCTGGGTTAGGTATATAAAGAACTGTATTGCCAAAGTATCGCCAAACTTCACTACCACCCGTATGTTGAAGGATTATATGGATCAATACTATTCGAGTCTGTATAACAGGTCGCAACTTATTAAAAAAGACGATTTTGAGCTTGCAAAAGATCTCTCGTCCTGGAAGAAGAAAGTATTCCGTGCATGGGAAAGTATTGAAGTTATCTCAGTTAAATCGCCCGATATTTCGAAAGAGCCAATTGTACTTGGTAAAAACTATTTCGGCGAAGTAGTTCTCGATCTTAATGAGCTTTCGGCCGATGATATCGGTGTTGAGATTGTAATTGCTGAAATGGTGGCACCCGACAGCGATAAAGTTAAGGTGATATTTACCCAGGAGTTTAAGCTGGTATCCCTTGAAGGAAAAATTGCGACTTACAAGGTGGATATCGTTCCCGTTAAGACCGGAGCTTACGATTTCGGAATCCGGCTCTATCCAAAGAACGAGAACTTGCCACATAAACAGGATTTCAACCTTGTGAAATGGATTTAATACGAATCTTCTGAAAAACAAAAAGGCCCCGGAAAATAAATTACCGGGGCCTTTTTTATTTTACTACTTTGAAACTATAAGTCGTAAACGCTTTTTGTTCGCATTTTCTTAAATACCAATCCTATGCGGCTGGGCAAGTATAGTTTTAAAACAAGATTACTCGCTATTTTTCCGTCAGGGTTCATTGAAAAATAGGTCATCCTTTCATCCACCAGTCCATTTCCGCCAAACTTTAGAGAGTCGGTATTAAGCAGAATCTGATATTTACCCGGCGCAATATGGATCGAATAATCAGTAAAGGAGCGCAAAGGATTCAAATTAAATACAAATACAAGTTCACCTCTTTTAAAAGCTATTATCTGAGCCGGCTTATCTTCATGGAGCACTTCGATGTAAGAATGATTTAATACATGATCGAATTTTATTGTTTGAATCATTTCTTTATCGAAGTCTGCCAAAAAATGATACTTCAGTTCAGGGTTATCCGCAAGGCTCCATTGGCGGCGGGCATATTTATACGACCAGTTATTCCCTGCCCTGGGAAAGTCAATCCATTCCGGATGGCCAAATTCGTTGCCCATGAAATTTAAATAACCGTTACCGGCAGTGGCAATGGTGAACAGGCGGATAATCTTATGCAAAGCAAGCGCCCTGTCTACAATCAGGTTTTGGTTTTGCTTGTGCATGTTATAATAAATTTCCTTATCCATCAGGCGGAACACAATTGTTTTGTCTCCTACCAGTGCCTGGTCGTGCGATTCTGCATAACTTATCGTTTTTTCGTCGTGCCTTTTACGCGTAAGTTCATAAAATATCTCACCAACATCCCAGTGCTCGTCCGAGCGGTCTTTGATAATTTTTATCCAGTAATCAGGTGTTCCCATTGCAAGGCGATAGTCGAAACCATATCCGCCCCAGTCAATGGGCGAGGCGGTTCCGGGCATGCCGCTCATCTCCTCGGCAACAGTTATGGCTCCGGGCTTCACTTCATGAACGAGTTTATTGGATAAAATAAGGTACGATATAGCATCCTCATCCTGATTGTTGTCGAAGTACATTCCGTAATTTACAAAATCCTTGGATAAGCCATGGTCGAGGTACAGCATACTGGTTATCCCATCATAACGAAATCCGTCAAACTTATACTCCTCAAGCCAGTATTTGCAGTTCGACAGCAAAAAATGGATCACCTCGTTTTTGCCATAATTAAAGCAGAGGGAATCCCATGCAGGATGGTTTCTTCGTTCTCCCGAGTGAAAATATTGATAGGGAGTCCCGTCGAACCTGTTAAGACCTTCAATTTCGTTTTTTACAGCATGAGAGTGCACCAGATCCATAATAACCCTGATACCCATTCCATGAGCTGTGTCAACCAGTAATTTCAAATCCTCGGGTGTGCCAAATCTTGACGAAACAGCAAAAAAGCTGGAAATATGATAACCAAACGATCCATAATAGGGATGCTCCATTACGGCCATTAGCTGAATTGTGTTGTACCCTGCATTTTTAATACGGGGCAGAATATTTTGCGTAAATTCATTAAAAGTTCCGACACGATGTTCTTCGGTCGACATTCCTACATGAGCCTCATAAACCAGTAACTCTTCATTTGCTGGCCTAAAATCAGGAAATTTCCATGAAAATGGTTCTTCCGGAGCCCAAACCTGGGCATCGAAAGCCAGTGTATCCGGATTTTGAATTACCCGGTTTATCCAGGCAGGAATTCTTTCCCCTTCACCATTTTTCCACCGCAGCCATAACCTGAATTTTTGCTGATGCTGAATAGCTTCTTTTGGCAGTTCCAATTCCCAGTTCCCGTTATCTGCCGGGTTTAATCTGAACTGAGGTAATTTTTTCCAATCGGAGAAGTCGCCTATCAGATAAATCTCTTCAGCATTTGGTGCCCATTCTCTGAAGATCCATCCGTTTGGGGTACGGTGAAGTCCAAAATACATGTAACCTGTTGCAAAGTCGCTTAACGATTTACTATTTTCTAACAATTCCTTTTCCTTTTTTAAAGCATTTTTGTTGCGCTTTGCAATTTGATGGGAAAAAGGTTCCAATCCCGGGTCGTTGAGCACTATTTGTGGTTTATTCATGGAACATATATTTTTTAGAAATATTTTTTGGAGAACTGTTTATATTTTCTGGAAACTTTGTTTTAATAAATAAATTTTAACGAAGATATTTCACCTTTTTGTCATCTTAGGGATGTCTTTAATAATTTTTATTTTACTGTTAAATTTTAATTGTCTTTTTTTGCATTTCCACAGAAGTGAAATTTACGATTTAAATAAAACAAACAATTTATAATAGAAACATTAATTAAAGGATAATTCTTTTAACAAATAAAAACAAATGGGTAAAGTTGCTTTAATTACAGGCGTCACAGGTCAGGACGGTGCTTATCTGGCTGAATTTTTATTAAAGAAGGGGTACATAGTTCATGGCTTGAAACGCAGAAGTTCTATGTTCAATACCGACAGAATTGACCATTTATACCAGGATCCTCATGTAGAAAACAAAAATTTTATCCTCCACTATGGTGATTTAACCGATTCTACGAATCTTATCCGTATTATTCAGGAAATTCAGCCGGATGAGATATACAATCTGGCAGCCATGAGCCACGTGTGGGTTAGTTTCGAGACTCCCGAATATACAGCCAATGCTGATGGTATAGGCACTCTTCGTATTCTGGAAGCCGTAAGACTTTTGGGTTTGATTCAAAAAACCCGCGTTTACCAGGCTTCTACCAGTGAATTATATGGGCTCGTGCAACAGGTACCCCAAAGTGAAAAAACTCCGTTTTATCCACGCAGTCCATATGCTGTAGCCAAGTTATACGGATACTGGATCACGGTTAATTATCGCGAGGCTTACAACATGTTTGCATGTAACGGGATTTTATTCAACCACGAATCGCCCATCCGAGGCGAAACTTTTGTGACCCGTAAAATTACCAGAGCCGTTGCCCGAATTGCATTAGGGATGCAGGAAATCGTTTATTTAGGCAATCTCTCTGCAAAAAGAGACTGGGGACACGCCAAAGATTATATTGAAGCAATGTACCTGATTTTGCAGCAGGATAAACCCGATGATTATGTTATTGCAACCGGAGTAACTACCGAAGTAAGAGAATTTATCCGTTTGGCATTCGCCGAATTAGGAATTGAAATTCGTTTCGAGGGTAAGGATGCTGACGAAAAGGGTTATGTTGTAAAATGCAATAATCCTGAATACCAGGTTGAAACTGGAAAATGCGTTGTAGCTGTAGACAAGCGTTATTTCCGTCCTACCGAAGTTGAATTGCTCATAGGAGACCCGTCGAAGGCCCAAAAACAACTTAACTGGAAACCAAAATACGACCTTGCCGGTTTAGTTAATGATATGGTTCGCAGCGACGTCAAACTCATGAAGAAGGAAAAATATCTGAGAGACGGAGGCTATAAGACTATGAATTATTTCGAATAATATGGAGAAAAACGCTAAAATATACATAGCCGGCCATTTAGGTATGGTTGGGAGTGCAATTTTGAATAACCTTAAACAAAAAGGTTATTCAAATTTTGTTTTTAGGGCCATGGATGAAATGGACCTGAGAGACCAGAAGCAGACCGATGAGTTTTTCCGTACCGAAAAGCCTGAATATGTTGTGCTCGCCGCTGCCAAAGTTGGAGGAATTATTGCCAATAATATTTATCGGGCCGATTTTATTTTTGATAATATCCAGATACAAAACAACATCATTGGAGCTTCGTTTAAGCACGGCGTGAAAAAGCTTCTTTTTTTAGGTAGTTCGTGTATTTATCCAAAGAATGCACCTCAGCCCATGTCGGAGGATTGTCTCCTGACCTCCACACTCGAATACACGAATGAGCCGTATGCAATTGCAAAGATTGCCGGTTTAAAGCTATGCGAGAGTTTCAATCTTCAGTACGGTACCAATTTTATTTCCGTTATGCCCACCAATCTTTACGGTTATAACGACAATTTTGATCTTGAAAAATCGCACGTTCTTCCTGCATTAATAAGAAAGATGCATTTGGGTAAATGTTTGATGGAAAACAATTGGGATGCGATCCGAAGAGATTTTAACAAATATCCCGTTGAGGGCGTGAAGGGGGCAAATACTGACGCAGAAATTAGTGAAAAGCTTAGTAAATACGGAATCTCCAAAAAAGATAGCAATGTTACCATTACGCTTTGGGGAACCGGAAGTCCTAAGCGCGAATTTCTGCATGCAAGCGATTTGGCTGATGCATGCGTGTTTATAATGGAGAACATTGACTTCACCGATCTTGCAAATTTCTATAAGGAAAGAAACCCCAATGAAGCCAATGAGATTAAAAATACCCACATCAACATTGGAACGGGCGTTGATTTGACCATTCGCGAACTTTCTGAGATAGTGAAGGAAATTACCGGTTACAAGGGCTCTATCGTATGGGATAGCTCAAAACCTGACGGAACTATGCGTAAGTTGATGGATGTGTCAAAACTCCATTCTCTTGGTTGGAAAGAAAAAATTGGTTTTAAAGAAGGAATCTCAAAAGTTTACGAGTCATATTCGGCCTGAGCTATTTTTTCTGAAGGTTCCGGAAGCTCTGCGACCGGTATATCTGCAAAATACTCAGGTTTATGATGTAAATAACAAAAAAAACAAAAATGAAAACCCTGCTGATATCGTCCATTTTAAAAATAAAAATAAATGCGATCATTATCAGCAGGCCCAGGAAACAAAGCTGGGTAAAATTGTAAATAATAAATTTTAAACCGAATTTCTGATATACATGAGTAAAGTGGCTTTTTCTGATTAAAACCAGGAAAGTAGGGATCATCAGCAGAAGGAGATAGAGGTAGTTATTGGAATAGACCAGCCCTCCCACATTATGCCTTATCCAGAATGCAAGCATATACGATAATGCAATAGTTACAATATCGAGAATCCAGAATTTAACCCTAAAATTTCGTTTAGCAACTTCGCGTTGCCTGTCAATTTTGGATGTTGTTTCTTTTTGGCTCATCACACTTAACTTATTTACGATAAATGTAAATATTTCAGTAAGGTTTTCAAAAAATAAAAATAAGGTTTTTTATATTTTTTAAAGGAAGCGCTTTGTACAATTACTTCAATTTTATATTTTTACCTTTTAAATAAGTAAGTACTCCAGGAAAGTTTCTGAAAAAGGCATATATGGAAAAAATAATCATTGAGAAAACGGCAAAATCCCCTACGATTATCCTTGAAGAAGGATTGATTCAATTTTCCGGCCGTTCTATTCCGGAGGATGCAACAAAAATTTTCCGTCCGGCAATGGAGTGGATTAAAAAATACTCTGTTGTTCCAGCTCACAAGACTACCATTATTTTCAACTTTGATTATCTTGATACGGCTTCTTCCAAATGCGTTTTTGATATTCTGAAAATTGTTGATGAGATTTATAATGCCGGCCATGATGTTGATATTAACTGGTATTACGAAGAAGGCGACGATGATATTCTTGATCTTGGAATGCATTTAAAGTCATTTATTAAGGCTCCTTTTAATTTTATCGAAACTGAAGCCCTTATTGGGAAGTTTGACGATTTGATTGATAACGAATAAATCAAACTTCTTTTCCATCTATCCAATAATTCCCTTCATTAGTCAATTCCTTTAGATATCTTATAAATACCAAAGAAATTAGCGGAAACCATAAGTAGAGTTTTATGTTATAGTTTGTGGTAAATTATAACATTAGTTAGCTTATGAACAGTATATCGTTATTTCGTAATTTCAATTGGGCAAAACATCCTTTTGTAAAGGGGAAATCCAGATTTTATTTCTCATTACTGGCTTTTGTGGATTTATTTATTGTAGTGTGCTGTTTCTTTTTCTCTTACTGGTTAACACTTCAGAAAAATGTTTTTACCATGTTTCAGACTTATGATTACACTTTGCTGTTATTCATAATGATTCCTGTCTGGGCTATTGTTCTTCAAATATCAAATGCGGCCAAGGTTCCTCGTATCGGCACAAACATGAATCTGATTTTTGAGCTTGTTCAGTTTACAATTCTGAGTACGCTCATAATGTTTCTGTTTATCTTTTCCTTTAAGCTTGATTTAATTAGCCGGGCATTTGTGTTTGTATTTCTGGGTCTTCACTTTGTTACCCTTTTTATATTCAGGCTGGCTATTTACAAATTTTTCAAATATTATCGTTCAAATGGACATAATACCCGGAATGTAATTGTTATTGCCGATGGAACATCTGAGTTTGTTCTTGACCAGATTCTTGAGAACCGTGAATGGGGATTCCGCTTAATGATGATTGTTTCGAACAGCAAGCTTATCAAAGCCAAATATGCTGAGAGTATTAAAGTCATTCCCGATGTAGGAATTCAAAACCTGAAGAGCATTATGACCTTTGATATTGTGGATGAAATAATCTATTGTAAGCGTAATATTGTTCAACAGGAAATTGAGAGTCTTGTAAAATCGTGCCAGGAAATAGGCGTGGTGTTTAGGTTACAATCCGACTTATCGCCGATAAATATGACAAAGGCGCAAACCAGTTTACGCGACATGCCTTTTATCACTTATTCAAATGTTCCGAGCGATTATTTTGGTGTTGCATGGAAGTCGCTGAGTGATATTGCATTCTCCATCATAATCCTGGTGATGTTATCACCATTTATGCTGGCAATTGCAATTGCCATTAAAATAACTTCACAAGGCCCGGTATTCTTCAAGCAGGTGCGTGTTGGGCTCAGAGGACGTCAGTTTTATTTGTATAAATTCCGGACCATGGTTGTAAATGCAGAAGCGCTGAAAACCAAGCTTATGGAGAAGAATGAGATGGATGGGCCGGTATTCAAAATAAAGAACGATCCAAGAATCACACCAATAGGGCGTTTACTCAGAAAAACAGGTTTGGATGAACTTCCTCAGTTCTTTAACGTTTTAAAAGGAGAGATGTCGTTGATTGGTCCACGTCCTCCACTTCCCGAAGAAGTTAAAAAGTATGAGAGATGGCAGCTAAGAAGGCTTTCGGTAAAACCGGGCATAACATGTACCTGGCAAATTGTTCCAAACCGGAATTCAGTGGTATTTGAGCAATGGATGAAGCTTGATTTAGCCTATATTGACAACTGGTCTCCCCGTCTCGACATTGAATTATTCTTTAAAACAGTTAAAACAGTAATAAAAGGTTCAGGAGCTTAAATTCAAATCCATTGGAAAATGAAATTAAAAAATTTTTTAGTTATCGCTGTTATGGCGGTTATGGTAAGTTCATGCATGTCGTATGAAAAATTGCAATATGTAAACGAAGGAAAAGGATCTGATTACCGGTACGATAGAAAATCCAAAACTATAAAGCCCTTTGATGAACTTTACATTAAAGTTTTAAGTACTGATGAAAAAACAGCGGCAATTTTTGCAAATGAGTCCAGAAGTTCAAGTCAGACCGATCTTCAACTTTCGAGTTATACGGTAAACGAAAACGGTTATATACTCTTTCCTTTTGCGGGTAAAATTCTTGTAAAAGATCTAAACCTTGAGGAAGCAGCAGATAAAATTCAGCAGGCCGTTAGCCAATACCTGCTCAATACAGCGGTGCGCGTACGTTTTATTAATAATACAATTACTGTTTTAGGGGCAGTTGGTAAAGAAGGTGCGTACGATTTTACCGGCGATAAACTTACTGTGTTCGAAGCTATTGGCCTGGCTGGCGGGGTTAGTCCTTATGGCGATCGAAAAAAAGTTACGATAATAAGAGCTGTTGATAGCAAAATAACATATAATGAAGTAAATTTGGCTGACAAAAATGTAGTTGAATCACGATTTTACTATATTGAGCCGAATGATGTTGTTGTTGTTAAACCTTTAAGAGCAATAACACATACATTTCAGAATAATACATATTCTACAGGTTTAGCTACAATAAGTACATTAATTGCAGTTTTACTGTTTATAAAAACTTACTAAACAATCAAGTTTCTATGAAGAGCAACGAAGACATCTTTCAGTCCACAACAAATTACAAAGCGCTCATTTATAAGTTTCTCGACAATAAAGGTTATATTTTTACATCCGTTCTGATATTTCTTATTGCAGCTTTTTTATTCAATAAGTTCTCGCCGAGTACCTATAAGAACAAGACTTCGTTGCTGATTAACGAGCAAACCGAAAACCCTCTTTTGAGTTCTGATGAAATGCTTCGTGGTCTTAATTCCCTTAAGAATAACAAGAATATTGAAAACGAAATTGGGTCTTTGAAATCTTTCAATCTCATCAATCAGACTTTAATGGATCTGGGATTGGAAATCTCCTATTTTTCGGAAGAGAATGCTTTTTTTGGAAATACCTCCCAGGGTTCATTCCTGAACACCTCCAAGGAATTTTATAAGGAAGCGCCTTACCAGGTTTTAATGGATAAGTCGCAAACCCAGCCATTATACATGAAGTTTTATGTCACCTTTATGCCCGATAACAAGTTCAGACTTCAGGCTGAAGGGAAAGATGTAATTTTGTTTAATTATGTAGACAACAATGTTGTTGGCCAAATACCAAAATATAAAATTGATAAGGTTTTTCAGTTTGGAGAACCCATAAGCGACAAATATTTCAATTTTAAGATTTCTATTAAAGAAAATGCCGATGCCGAGCTTTTTAAGAATAAGGCTTTGTTTTTCTATTTCAACCATCCGGAGTACCTTACGCTTGAGTACCAGTCGAAACTTGAAATAGAGCCTGTGTCTCCTACAGCATCTTTGCTGGATATCAGCATTAAAGGCGGGCATCCTGAAAAAATAACCGATTTCCTTATTAACTATACCAATGGTTACCTGGATCAGAATCTGAAGAAAAAGAACAACTATGCAAGCACAACTGTGCAGTTTATCGACAATCAGATATCCAATGTTGCCGATTCGCTGAATGTTGCACAAAGTTCGCTTCAGAATTTCAGGACTTCGAATCAGGTAATCGATCTTAGTTTTCAGGGACAACAGATTTATCAGAAGTTGAGTCAGCTGGAATCGGAAAAGGCTGTTTTGGTAAATCAGAGGAAGTATTATGAATATTTACGCAATTATTTCCGCGAAAATAAAGATAATACCGATTTATTGGCTCCTTCGTCAATGAATGTGGTTGATCCTTTACTTACCCAGCTTATCACCCAGCTTGTTGGTTTAAGCTCCGAAAGGTCCACCTATCTAAGCTCCGAAAACACTAAAAACCCGAACCTTGCTACTTTGGAAGTGCAAATCAAAAATCTTAAAAAAACCATTCAGGAAAATGTAAACAATAACCTGAATACCCTTACAAATTCGATAAAAGAGATTGATTACCGCACCAGCAAAATGACAGCCGATATTTCGGGAATGCCTAAGACACAGTTACAGTTATTGGGAATTGAACGTAAGTTCAAACTAAACGATGCCATTTTTACCTTTCTCTTGCAAAAGCGGTCGGAAGCTCAGATTGCCCGGGCAGCAAATATGCCCGATTATGAAATTGTGGATCCTGCCCGTAAAGTTTCGGCTAAGATAGTAGCTCCCAAAAAAATTATAAATTATTTAATAGCTTTGTTTGCTGGTCTTTTACTCCCCCTGACCATCATTATGATTAAAGACTTCTTTAACAATAAAATTGTGGACAAAGGCGATGTTGAGGCAATTACCAATAAACCCATTATTGGCTTTATTTACCACAATTATAAAAAATCGAACACAGTTATTGCCGATTACCCAAAATCATCAATTTCGGAGTCTTTCCGTACTGTACGCACCAATCTTCAGATTATGTCGCGGGGTATTTCCAAGCAGGTTATATTGGTAACATCATCGGGAAGCGGCGAAGGGAAGTCTTTTGTCTCCACCAATCTTGCATCAGTATTCGCTTTGTTGGGCAAAAAAACAGTACTTATAGGATTCGACTTACGCAAGCCGGCAATTTATCAGGATCTTGGATTAAATAACCTTATCGGGATTAGCTCATATCTTAGTAACAGGGCAGTTCTGGAGGATATCATCCAGCCAACCAGAATTGACAATCTCGATTTTATTCCTGCAGGTCCTGTTCCGCCTAACCCAATTGAATTAATCGGATCCAACGTTACTAAAAATCTGATTTTTAAACTGAAGGAAATATACGATTACATCATTATTGATACTGCGCCTATTGGGGTGGTTACCGATGCTTATTTTCTGATGAACTATGCCGATTTGAATATTTACATCATACGGCAGAATGTTACGATAAAGGAAATGTTTGGCAATACACTCAAATCGCTCGAAAATAACAAGATAACCAACCTGGCCATACTCATGAACGATGTTTATCTTAAGAGCAGGGCCTACGCTTACGGCTACGATTCGAAATATTATACCGACAGGGATGAATCATCCGTGGTCCAGTCGTTCTTTAATAAGACCGGTTTGTCGAAAAACGGGAATGAGAGCTCTAAATCTCAAAAAGTTCCGGGTTGATTATTCGACAAACTAAGGATGTATTTTAGTTTCCTCCTGGAAGCTGTAAAATTGTTCCTGAGCGGTTTAACGCATGATAGCGGGCTATATCAACCCAGGGTTGATAAGTAAAAACAAAAAAGTCGTCGAAACTGATAAACTCATTTCTGGCTGTTGGTTTTCCGTCACCACCCAGAAAATTTGAGAAAAATAGCCTGTCAATCATAAGCGACGCGGTATCTCTGAACCTTATTCCCGTTTGCCGTGCACACAATCTACCGTTAATAAACCCTTCTACGAGACCGTCGTTTTCACCGGGAGTATTTAAAACTACACGCTGGGTAATTGTATACCATACTTCCGGTTTCAAGGTATATCCGGGTTGAAGTTCGGGCCCTGTTCCGTAATATTTTTTGCCTTCCACAGGAAAAGCATCGCCAAATAATTTATAAAGATCAGGGTGATAAATGTAAAACCGGATGTTGGTGCCATGAAAAATAAAACGCGCACTCCACCCGTCGCTGCCATTGGGCATATACCCTCCGTTGTTGGATTTTCCGCCCGACAAGCCCGGCAACTTTCCTCTCAGATCAGTATTGATGAATCCCGAAGAGAATTTTATTCTGTAGGAGAGATATAGTTCTTCGTAACCTTTTGAAAACCTGGCGTGCCATTGAGTTCCGCTTCCTTTAAGCAAAAATGTCCCGGGAGGGAAAGTTTCCTGAAGATATTTATTGGATCCGTCCTCGATGATGTCTCCGTAGCCAAGCGTTTGATTTGCCCAGTTAGGCTTGTTCCAATCCTCCGACCATTCGTTTTTTTTATAACTGCCGGGAGTATTGTTTGAGAAATCGTGCCGGAAAATAATATCAAATGCCTCCGTTCCGGAACCGGTAAGCACTTGCGAAATCAGACGAACACTGAATAAGAAGCCTAAAAATATTGCCAAGGTGATTTTGCGGATCATACAGATCAATTATCTTCTGATAAAGACGTTGAACCTGAAAATAAGTTCAGAATAATAACTTTTTTGAAGTTATTTATAATGAGTATAGTGATAATTGCATGATTCCTCATTACACTTCGTTCCATTCGGAATGACAATAGTTTTGTTTTTTAGTGGAGGAGGGTAGGTGAGCGAAGCCCGCCTACCCTCCTCCACCTTTAATCTCTATTTACTGTCATTCTGAACGAAGTTTAGAATCTAAACTTTGACTGGGTAATGGAATTTACCTGGAAACTCTTTTTTGAAATGTCTTCCTGAAAGTTTTACGTGTAATCAAACTCGTTGTCGTTTTACTTATTGATGATCAGACGCTTCGATACAACCATGTTCGATTTTTTTACCGAGACAATGTAAGTTCCGTTCCTGAATTCCGAAAGATCGAAGTTTTCGATGTTACTGGTGGATTCGGTATTCCTTGAGGTCAGCGAATTTCCTGCAAGATCCAGGATCTCTATAATGAGAGTATTGTCTTCTATACCCGTTATAGAAGGTTCTTCGGGAGTTTCAATGGCAACATTGATACTTCCTTTTGAAGGATTGGGATACACCTGAAGACTTACGGCTTTAATTTCTTTTTTGCTATTTCCTTCAAGTATGACAGTAACAGTTGCACTGCTGCTTTGTGGAGCAGGAGCATTGTCGGTTACAGCAACGGTAAGTGTGTACTCGTGTGTGCCAGGTTTAAATATGGTACTGTTTTTAGCAGATAATATCCCTGTTTCACTGTTGATTTCGAAAAGGCCTGAGGCATTTCCGGAAGTTATTGCAAAAGCAATTTTTTGGGTGAGGTCTGCATCAGTTGCTATTACTTTACCGATGTAATTATTTGCAAATTCAGGTTCTTTCACCGTTAAAATCTGATTGTTTATTACCGGAGGATTGTTAATTACGACAAGCGGATTTCCTGTGAATCTGACAACCACAGCAGCAGAGACACTTTTAGGAGAAGTACCGTTATCGGTGACTTTTATGGTTAATGTGTAATTTAGTGTTTCACCAGGTTTAAAAACATCAGAAGTTGTGGTGGTTAAATCGCCTGTAGCACTGTTAATGGCAAAAATGCCAGTTGAATTTCCTGTTTCGATAGAAAACGTAAGTTTTTGGCCGGCATCAACATCGGTTGCTGTAATTTTGCCAATATAGTTTGCAGTGAAGCTGCTCTGGTTTATTGAAAACGATTGGTTCGAAATAACAGGACTGTTGTTAACTGCCACTACCGGAGGGTTTCCGATAAATTTGACAGTAACTGCTGCTGAGTTGCTTTTTGGGGAAATTGCATTGTCGGTAACAGTTATATTTAGAATATGGGTAATTGTGTCGCCAGCTTTAAAAACGTTGAGCGAGGTTGTTGTTAATTCGCCTGTTGTGCTGTTCAGGACGAAGATTCCCGAATTACCCGAAGTAATTGCATAAGACAATTTTTGATCTGCATCAGCATCGCTTGCCGCAATTTTACCCACAAAAGTTGATGTAAATAATGCCTGCTTTATTGAAAACAGCTGATTTTGAATTAGAGGAGCATTATTTACAGGCGGATTACCAATAAACTTTATAGTTACATTTGCGCTGGTGCTTTTCGGCGTTGTGGCATTATCGGTTACCTTAATGTTTAAAATATAAGTAAGAGTATCGCCTGCCCTGAACACATTACTTGTTGTGGTTTTTATTTCGCCTGTTGAGGAGTTTAATGAAAAAATTCCGGACGTATTGCCCGATAAAATTTCATAAGAGAGCAATTGACCCGCATCCGGATCAGTTGCCGTTACTTTGCCGATTAAATTATTTGTAAAAGAGCTTTGTTGTATTGTAAAAAGCTGGTCCTTTATTATAGGAGAATTATTTGCAGCAGCGGTTGTTTGAATGGATTTCTCCTGGGAATAGTCGGTAAAATCGGAATTGTTGTATGCTTTTATCCGGTAAGTGTAATTTCTGCCTGCTGTAAGGTTCAGATCTTTGTAAAGATTTTGACCATAAGGTAAAGTAGCAACAGTAGTGAATGCTGTTTCCGAATCCGCCTTTCTTTCAATAATATAACCGGAAATGTTTAATGGGTAGCTGGTCCATTGGACATCGGCGCTGCCGGAAGTCACATTTTGAACATTCAGGCTTGCACCCCAGGTCTTTAGCTGGTTTATATCGGGCATAAACAAGCTTCGGCCTGAGGCACTTTTAGTGGTTCCTCTGGGAACGTTAACCCAAGATTTATAAGAGAATACACAAAAATCGTCGTATGAAATAAATTCATCATTAATGGGAGGTTTTCCGCTTCCTCCTAAGAAGTTGCCAAAGTTGATACGGTCAATCTGGATCGATGAAATGTCCCTGAATCTCATCCCGGTTTTTACGGCACAAAGTTTACCGTTTAAATATCCCTCAACCAGGCCGTCAGCTTTGCCAATAGTGTTCATTACAACACGCTGGGTTACGTTGTACCAAACATTT
>JAJYAG010000176.1 GCA_021779665.1 Bacteroidota bacterium
AGCATTGTTAATTCCGGCCAGGAATATACTTTAGGACATATTACTTTAGATCCTCGAGAACTAAAAAATGTTGCTTAAAAATTTGATTTTGTCAGAGTATACTTTTTTGGTCACAAAAAAGTTACAATGGCTGTTTAAAACCTAAAGTAATATGTGATATTTGGTTCAAAAAGTGATAAACTTTAAAGACTTTTTAACCTTATAATCTGCTGTTTATTATAGTTATTTATATCGAACTCACTTTACTTTAGTTCCTTCTTTTGCTTTGCTTTTTCAAGGGTTAAGGAGAATACCGAGCCTTCTCCCAGCTTTGACTGCACCCTGATAGTTTGCTGATGAGCTTCAATAATGTGTTTTACAATGGATAACCCCAGGCCAGTACCGCCCTGGTCGCGCGAACGGCTTTTATCGACCCGGTAAAAACGTTCGAAAATTCTTGGTAAATCTTTATCGGCAATACCAATTCCCGTGTCGGTAATTTCTATTAATATCTGATCGCCCAAATCGACAAACGAAACAGTTATGGTTCCGCCAGGTCTGCTGTATTTTATGGCATTAACAACCAGGTTGTTAATAGCTTCAATAATTCGTTTGCGGTCGGCATATACCCAAATGCTTTTCTCGCGGCCTTTTTCAAACTGTAGTTTTACTCCGTAGCGATGGGCCAGCATTTCCTGCATTTCGTAAACATCTTCTACCAGGGCGACGATGTTAAAGCTTTCGCAGGAAAGTTTCAGTTCTCCAGCTTCAAGTCCGGTGATGGATTCAAGATCCTCCACAATGCTGATCAGCCGGTTGATACTTTTCTCGGTTCTTTCAAGGTACTGCCTGTTAATGGAGGCATCTTCAAGACCACCGTCGAGCAGCGTTAAAATATATCCCTGAATGTTGAAAATGGGTGTTTTAAGTTCATGTGAAACGTTACCCAGAAATTCGCGCCTGTATTTTTCGAGCTGTTTAAGTTGATCAATTTCTTTGGAACGGTCCAATGCCCAATGTGAAACATCATCCTGAACCTCCGAGATCTGATCCTTGGTTTCCATCGCTTTTCGGAAGTCTCGCCGTCCAAGGCTGAAGTTATGGATGGTTTTATAAATTGGATTTATCTTTTCGTAAATAAATTCGCTTAAAGTGTAGTAAACAACAAAATAGATAAGACAAAACAGGGAGCCCAGAATAAAAGGCAGATACCATAACCGGAACGATTCATGGAAGATGAATTCACTGCCGATTACCAATCCAGAAGAAATAGTAGCAATCAGCGAAATATAAACTGCCATTAATCTGGGAGACGTGCCTCTCATGCTTTCGAAAGTTGCTGACTCATTATTTTTGCAACGTATTTGCCAATGATATCGAACTCAAGATTCACAACCGTCCCAACTTTTATCTGATGGAAGTTTGTAACATCGTAAGTGAAGGGGATAATAGCAACCTGGAACGATTTCGGACCTGAGTTTACAACTGTCAGGCTTACCCCGTTCACGGTAATGGAACCTTTTTCCACTGTAATATTCCCTTTCGAAGGATCGTATTCGAATGTAAAATACCAGCTGCCCTGCGCTTCGGATACGGCGGTGCATGTAGCGGTCTGGTCCACATGGCCCTGAACAATGTGGCCGTCGAGTCTTTCATTTAACCGCATGCTTCGTTCAAGGTTAACTTTGTCGCCGGGCTTAAGTAATCCCAGGTTCGATTTTTCAAGCGTTTCTTTTATAGCGGTAACGGTGTATGTTTTACCTTCTTTTTTAACAACAGTTAAGCAAACTCCGTTGTGGGCAATGCTCTGATCTATTTTCAGCTCATCTGTAAACGAGCATTCCATTGTGATATGAAGGTTTTCTTTTTCTTTTAAAAGGTTAACAACAGGGGCGGCTTCTTCTACAATTCCTGAAAACATATTGCTAATAATTTGGTTTCTTGAACAACATTGAATTTAATGTCACAAATTTATACATTTACTTCGAGTTGTATATTAAAGAATTGTTACCTCTGTGAAATGTAAAACTAAAATCTAAATCCAGGTTGCAGTTAATCTCATTTCAAAAGATAAAATTATGACTGAAAAATGAATTTGCCCGATACCCGAATTGTTAAGTTTTTGAAAGAGCATCACGTTTTAACTCTTGCAACCTGTTCAGGGAACAAGCCATGGTGCTGCAGTTGCTTTTATGCTTACCTGGAACATGAAGTTGGATTTGTTTTTACCTCCGAAATAGAGTCCAGACATATTCAGGAGGCATTGGTAAATAACTATGTTTCCGGAACAGTAGTGCTGGAGTCGGACATTGCCGGAAAGCTTCAGGGAGCCCAGTTCGAGGGGAAATTGAGGATACTCGACCAACAACTAAGTAATAAGGCTAAAATGATTTATGTGAAGAAATATCCAATGACACCCTTGCTGCAAACTTCGCTCTGGTTTCTCGAAGTTGGCTACATAAAATTTACCGACAATCGCCTTATTCCGGGGAATAAGCTTTTCTGGAAAAGGTAACCTCAAAAAAAATATTATAAGTAAAAAAAGAAAGCGGTTTATTCCTCGTTTAATTGCTGTTGTGGAACCAAACCCATTTCGTTATGTTTAAGATTAAGTATTTAGGAGGCCTTGTTGTTTCTGTGTTGTTACTCATGAGCTGTGGCTCGCCTTCGTCAATATCTTCTTCAGTTAGCTGTTCAGGATATATGATTATCGAGAGGAGTTATTATAAAAAGGTCAGTTCAAAGAAAAGAGAACATCTGGTGAGAGATAATGCAAAATTTCAAAGGAAAGCCAAGAATGAATTTTAGCCCGAGATCTGAACTTCAATTCCGAGGTTTTTGATTCGTTCGGCTATTTTATTCAAATCGTCTACTGATATTTTCTGCAGTCCCGATACGGGAGTATTTCTTTCAATTGTATAAATCATCACTTTTTCGGGTGTGATTTCTTTGATTGTTGTTGCCCATGCAGTCAGTTCCACTTCGGTAGTATTATCAACCATCCTGCCGTTATGCTGTCCGCGGGTAAAAAGCGTCTGAATAATGAGTCGTCCGTTAAACTGCTTCAGATTTTCAACCAGCGTGTCGAGTACAAATTTGCCGGCAGGTTGATTCATTTCCAAAACTGTTGCAGGAATTGCAGAATCTAGCTTCAGAATGTTCTGGTCAATTTTTTTGAGAGCAGCTATCACTTCCTTATTGTGGATCATGGTTGAGTTTGAGAGCACGGAAACTTTTGCCTCCGGAAAATATTTATCGCGAAGCCCGATGGTATCGTCGATAATGCTGGCAAAGGCCGGATGAATTGTAGGCTCTCCGTTTCCGGCAAATGTAATCACATCAGGCTTCTCATTATTGCTTTTCATTTCCTGAAGTTTTTGCTCCAGAGCTTCGTAAACTTCGTACCGGGAAGGAAGTTTATGATTTTTAATTTCTTCGTTGTTGTTAAGTCCACATTCGCAATAAATACAATTGAAATTACAGACTTTACAGCCGGTAGGCAAAAGATTAACACCTAACGAAACTCCTAACCGCCTCGATTTTACGGGACCAAAAACTATTTTGTCGAAAAGAAAAGTACTCATGTTTTTATAATAACTATTTGGACTGATTAAAGGTTTTCTCACCATTTGGCTGATAAACCCACTGAATAGTTGCCTGTACATATTCCGTAGGTATCGTAACTGTCTGATAATCCTTAATCAGTAATTTGGCATAGCGGTTTCCGCGTGTTTTCAGAATGTAGACCTGATTGGCTTTTATATTCGGTGCTGTTGCCGAATAAGTGTTATTTCCGGCTTGGGTTAAACTGTTGAATGAAGCTTCGGCTTCGGCCAGCGTAGTAAATTCACCAACCTTGAAAAATGCCTGGTCATTCTGAGGACTTGTGAGATTTGCTCCTTTAGTATCAAGGTTGTTCTCCAGAACCAGGTCGGGAACAGGAGAGGAGGTGAGCGTAAAACTTACCTTTTTGGCCTCGTCGAGTAAAAAACCTTCCACATAATAATTGTTTCCGCCACCCATAATTTGCGACGACAGCATTACCTCGCCACTTGTCTTTGCTTTTTCCTCATCTTTGGAACACGCGGCAAGCAGTGTTAAAGCAAAAATATATATGAATATCTTTTTCATTTAGAACAGAATTTAGATTAAACTTTGTATCCAATGATAACAAAGATTAAGCCTTTCAGGTATTCCCGTTATTTAAAATGCTGCCATCAGCAAATTAATATCCTGCGAGGGTATGTCGAGCAGGTTACCTATAATATGGTTTGTAAGAATGCCATTATATAAATAAACCCCGTGGCGCAATCCTAAATTTGATTTCAGGGTTTGAGTAATGCTGCCTGATGATGCAATGTCCTGCAGAATTGGTCCCAACACGTTGCTGAGTGCTATGGAGGCTGTTCGGGCAACACGAGAGGTAATGTTGGGCACACAATAATGTACCACATCATGTTTTCTGAAAACCGGGTCGCCATGGTTGCGCACTTCCGAAGTTTCGAAGCATCCTCCCTGGTCGATGCTGATGTCGATTATCACCGAGCCTTTTTTCATCTGGCTTACCATTTCGTCGGTAACTATTACCATTTGTTCCATTCCGGTAAGGTGAACAGCCCCGATGACAACGTCGGCCGATTTGAGCGATTTCTTCAAAGTTTGAGGATGCAGTACCGATGTATGTAAACGCATTCCCATGTGATCCTGCAACCGTTGCAATTTGTGAATGGAGTTGTCCATTATTTTAACAAAGGCCCCGAGTCCAAGCGCTGCTCTTGCGGCCGATTCGCCAGCGGTTCCGGCTCCGATAATTACAACCTCGGTTGGAGTAATGCCTGTAACGCCTCCTAACATAACGCCCTTGCCTTTATTGGCGTTATTTAAATATTCAGCGGCAATCAGAATGGCAGTGTTGCCGGCAATTTCGCTCATGCTGCGAACCACCGGATAACATCCGTACTGATCCTTTAAGCTTTCGAACGATATGGCCGTTACTTTTTTTTGCATCAGTCCGCGGATATATTCTTCGGAGTGATTGCGGATATGAAGCGAGGAAAGTACCAGTTGATTTCCCTTCATGCCGGCGATTTCCTTTACGGTTAAGGGAGCTATTTTAAGGATAATATCGGCTTGCAAAACCTGAGCCTTGTCAACAATCATCGCGCCAACTTCGCTATACTGGGTGTTCAGATAATTGGCCGAGAGGCCGGCGTCGCTTTCAATTAATATGGTATGCCCGTTGCCAATCAATATCTCAACAGCTTCGGGAGTTAAGGGGATACGGCTTTCGTAAATATCAGATTCCTTAGGAATGCCAATTACCAACTGGTTTTGTTTTTTCCCTACCTCGAGCATTTCTTCCTGAGGAAGAAGGCTTTGCTTTGGAATGCTGAAAGAGCCTTGTGGTGAATCCTGCCTGCCCATGTTTTTCCAATTAGTAGAATTAATTATTCGAAATTATCATATAATCAATTAATAAAGCAAATATAGCTGATTAATCCAGATTTACTTCCAGTTGCCTTTTTCCCGAACTGGTTTCTTTAATCCTGATTTCCTTAAAATGAACAGGGATCAGGTCGGGAGCTTTTTCGGGCCATTCGATAAAACAGTAAGCATCGCTGTAAACATAATCCTCATAACCCATATCGTACAACTCTTCTTCTTTTTTTATCCTGTAAAAATCGAAATGGTACACCTTATTATTATCGGGCAAAGTATACTCATTTACGAGCGAAAAGGTTGGGCTTGTAACTACTTCCTTCACATTAAGCTGCCTGCAAACCTCCTTAATGAACGTTGTTTTACCAGCTCCCATAGACCCAAACAGTGCAAAATGCTTATGTTTATCTGCATCTTTCAAAAACTGCGAAACAATAGCTGGTAAAGCCTCTATATCGTTTATTTCGTAATGCATCTCCGTTTATTAATGCAACAAAAGTATCGAAAAAAACATCCGGTATAATATTTAAACACCTATTTAAACAGAATTGGCATTTTTGGATTTATTTTGTTTAGCTTTAGCTTATCTTTATCACTAACTAATTATTAATTACCATGAAAATGTCGAATTTATTTTCCGGGTTGGTTTCATTCAGGAATTTTACAGGTTTCATTCTGATTTTGGCAGTAGCCGCTATTTCATTCTCCTTTGGGAAGAAATATGCTGATAATTCTGTTATTGAATCGAAAAAAGTTGCTCAGGTAGCTGTAATTGTTAAGGATATCGACAAAGCACGTAAGGCCTGGGCCTCGGTTCTGGGGATGCCGGTACCTGAAATCAGTATTGCTGAGGGGCACGAATCGCGACCAACTCAGTACAAGGATAAACCCACAGATGCAAAATGCAAACTGGCTTTTCTCAGGATGGAAAATCTTCAGATTGAATTGATTCAGCCTTTGGGTGGCAAAAGTACCTGGCAGGAGTATCTCGATAAAAAGGGCGAAGGTTTGCACCATATCGCTTTTAATGTGAAGGATATTAACAATATCGAGAAGAAGTTTGCTGCAATAAAAATGCCTACCGATCAAAGAGGTGGATGGAATGGTGGAGCTTACAGCTATGTTGATGCTTCGGCCGACCTGGGCTGTATTCTGGAATTACTTGAGAATTACGGAAAGTAGGGTTATTTAAGATTCTCTCGTGTCTCCCTGAGCGAAGTCAAAGGGAGGCGGGTACCAAACTAAAGAACGTCATGGTAGAGCGGCGAAAGACTTATTATTCCCCGAACACCTGTGATTGCCGAAATAAACTAAACAAAATATATAAAATGGACCGAAGAAAAATGATAGGCACAATTGCCGGAGCGGCAGCCGTTACAGCTGCAGGAATTCCTTTTGTTGACTCAGCAGCAGCAATTGCCGATAATAAAACCAAATTGAAGGGAAACATCCGTCACTCCATTAGTCAGTGGTGTTACGGCGATATTCCTCTTGATAAATTATCCACAGCCTGTGTGCAGATGGGTATTGAATCCATAGAACTTCTGCAGGAAAAGGATTGGGCTACGGTTGGCGGATTCGGGTTGAAATGTGCAGTTGGTTATGCAACCGACTGGGGTATTCCCAAAGGTTTTAACCGTTTGGAAAATCATGAAAAGTTGATTGCCGACTTCGAAAAGATGATTCCCAAGGCAGCTGCTGCCGGTGTTCCAAACCTGATTTGTTTTTCGGGAAACCGCGAAGGCATGAACGATAACGAAGGCATGATTAATTGTGCCAAAGGTCTCAGAAAACTGATGCCGCTCGCCGAGAAGCATAACGTTACCATAATTATGGAGCTTCTGAACAGTTACGGACACAAAGATTATATGTGCGACAAAACCAAATGGGGCGCAGCTCTTGTCGAAATGGTGGGTTCGCAGCGGTTTAAACTGTTGTACGATATTTTCCATATGCAGATTATGGAAGGAAATGTAATTGATACAATCCGCAACTTTAATCAATATATTGGTCATTACCATACCGGAGGCGTTCCGGGCCGTCATGAGGTTGACGAAACCCAGGAACTATACTATCCGGCCATTATGAAGGCTATTGTAGAAACTGGTTACAAGGGATTTGTAGGACAGGAATTTGTTCCTTCGAAAGCTGATAAGCTCGAATCGCTTAAAAAATGCATTGCAATTTGCGATGTTTAGGAGCAAAATCGTTTAGGAATTTTAATTAGTCTTTTACCACATTATGAAAACATCTTGTCTGCTAATCAGCCTGGTGGTTGGAATTTTATTTTCTGTAAATGCCATTTCACAAACAGGTACAAAAAACAGGGTAATCATTTTGACCGACATTGAAAATGAGCCTGATGATACGCAGTCGATGATACGTTTGCTTTTATATTCCAATAATATAGATATAAAAGGAATTGTCGCCACAACATCTGTCCATTTGAAAACACAGGTTCACCCGGAATCCATCAGGAAGATTATTGAGACTTATGGAAAATTACAACCCAATCTGGTGAAGCATGAGGCTGGTTTTCCCAGTGCCGAAACGCTTCTGTCCAAAGTGAAACAGGGACTTCCGGTGTATGGGATGAGTGCTGTTGGTGAGGACAAGGATTCTGAAGGCTCCGACTGGATTATAAAAATTCTTGAAGAGGATGACGAGCGGCCTCTCTGGGTTTCGGTATGGGGTGGCGCTAATACCCTGGCTCAGGCTCTGTATAAAATCAATAAGACAAAATCGCCAGCTGAAGCCAAACGCTTAATTGCAAAGCTGAGAGTATATACAATTTCCGATCAGGATGACAGCGGGATATGGATGAGAAAAACTTTTCCGGACTTGTTTTATATAGTAAGTCCGGGAGGTTATGGCGGAGCGACGTGGATTGCCATTACTTCTTTTTCAAAGGATTTAAATAATGAAACCATAAGTAATAAGTGGCTGGCTGAAAATATTCAGCAGGGACATGGACCATTGGGAGCATTGTATCCCGATGTGGCTTATGGCATGGAAGGAGACACTCCTTCGTGGCTGTCGTTAATCACCAATGGGCTGAGTGTGTCTGAGCACCCTGAATGGGGCGGCTGGGGCGGGCGTTATGAGCTCTATAAGCCTGATTATGATAAAATGGATAAGGGGTTCACTGGTGGAGTGCCGGTTGAGGCAGAGCCGCGCGCCATATGGACCAATGCGGTGGATAGTTATAGTCCTTACATTTTTAGCGCGTATGGCAAGTCTGTTCGCATGGATTCGGTGGTGATTACTGACAACAAAGCAACTATTTGGCGATGGCGGGATGATTTTCAGAATGATTTTGCTGCACGCATAGATTGGTGTACCAAGTCGTTTGAAGAGGCCAATCATCCGCCTGTCCCTGCTTTGGCTCATCCCGAAGAATTGACAGTGAAATCAGGTGATGTCTTTGTTCTTAACGCCAGTGGCTCGTCTGATCCGGATGGCGATAACCTGAGCTTCCTCTGGTTTAATTATCCCGAAGCGGGGTCGTATAAGAAAATGATCAAAATTTCCAATGCCGAAAATATCTACAAGGTGAATGTTCAGGCGCCTTTAGTTGACAGGAAAGAAACGGCACATTTTATTCTGAAAGTAACCGATAAGGGAATCCCACAGCTTTCCAGATACAAAAGGGTTATTGTAAATATAATTCCGAATAGATAGAATAATAAAAATTGGATTTGCCTTTTGCTTCGCTTTCAGACGTTCTTATCGTCTGAATTGTATATTATCTTTGCAGCATTGTTTACAGATAAAGAATAAGCGAAAAAATGGAGTGGATCAGTACTAAAATAAAAGAAAAATTACCTCCTGATTTTCAGGATGTATTGTTATATCAGGAGAACAACGGTATTTTTATTGGCTGGCTCGAAAACGGCCAATGGATTGTCGATAACACTTTTGTTGAAACAGATAATTATAAGGACGTGATTCGCGGCAATATCAAACAGGATGAGATAACTTACTGGCGACAGCTGCCACCTAACCCGCAGTGGGATTTTTTCGATCCCGAACTGAAAACATGTCTGGAATGGTACGAGCTCTGTAAAAAGAATGTGAAAATTAATGATTTCAAAACAGATACGACAACATCCGATTTCTATTACTTCTGGAATACCGAGAAAATTACTCAGGAAGAGTTTTTAAAGCGATTAGTGAATTTTGACATTGAAAGATTGACATAGAAGATTAATTTTGTCGGGTTATTTGTTTGATCATTAGCTTAACTTCGCAAAATTAGCAACACTACTATCAATGAATTTGTTTGAACGGAATGTCTTTGAGTCTTTTACCAAGGGAGATGAGAAAGCATTCGAGTATATTTTCAAAACATATTTTTCGTATTTGCTTAATTATGCAAAGCAAATACTGAAGGATGCTGATGCTGCCGAAGAAATTGTGGAATCGGTATTTTTGAATCTGTGGGAGAACAAATCGGAGATAAAACTTGAAACTTCACTAAAATCCTATCTCTTTAAATCTGTTTACAATCATTGCCTGAATCATTTGAAGCATGCCCAGGTAAAGGAACGGTATGTCCTTTACTTTAAGCATCATGTATCCACTGATACTGAAGGAAACATAATCAGTGCCGATTATCCTGTTTCAGCTTTAATTGAGAAAGAGCTAGGAGAGATCATAGAAAAATCCATCCAGGATTTGCCTGCACAGTGTCGCGAAATTTTTATGATGAGCCGGTATCAGCATCTGAAGAATGAAGAGATAGCCCAAAAGCTGGATATATCGGTAAATACGGTTCGTACTCAAATCTCCAGGGCTTTGGCCAAATTGCGCGAAAGTCTGAAGGAATACCTACCTTTGGCCCTATTGCTGATGGTAAGGTAAACGATTGTTTTGGTTTTCGTTGCGGTATTGCAAATGCCTCTTAGCGCTCCTTATGATCAATTTAGCTTAGCCGGCCGAAATGTACCGTTTACTCCTTACTAAGTTTCATTTACAAGCTCCCTAAGTTTCTTCTACTCTTTTCTAAGAGTCATTTATGAACTCCTAAGTTTTGCTTATTGTTTGTGTGTATGCGGAAATTGCCGGACTTAGTAACTTTCTGCCAATTTATTTCTTTAATTTTGCCTGGTTATCAGTTTAAATTGGAATTATGATTAAGCATGTTGTTTTAATTGCTCCTCCCAAAACTTCACTCCTCGATATTGCCGGCCCCATGGAAGTATTCTCAAAGGCTGCGGATTATATTGAGAATTATTTCCCAAATATAACAGGAGGTTCATACGTGCTGCATGTTCTGTCAACCGAAAAGTCGAAAACGGTAATCACAGCTGCCGGGTTGCCCATTATTTGCGAAGGAGGAATTAAGTCGGTAGATTTCGAAATTGATACCCTTCTGGTATCGGGAATTCCAAATGCTCCGGTAAATATGGTAAGTAAGGAAATCCTGAACTGGCTGAAAGAAAAATCTACAACTGTCAGGAGAGTCGGTTCCATTTGCGCAGGTGCTTTTATTCTGGCAGCGGCCGGAGTTCTCGACGGGAAAAGAGCTACTACCCATTGGCGGGTGTGCGATAAGCTGCAAAAGCATTATCCTGCTGTAAAAGTTGAAAAAGATCCGATTTTTGTAAAGGATGACAATATTTATACCTCGGCGGGTATTTCCACAGGAATGGATTTATCACTTGCCATGGTTGAAGAGGATTATGGTAGAGATATTGCGGTTGCCGTAGCGCGACAGCTGGTGTTGTATTTAAAACGTCCGGGAAATCAGTCGCAGTTCAGTAATATTCTTACACATCAGAATGTGGATTATCAGCCTGTGAGTGATGTTCAGACTTGGATAATGGAGCATCTCGACGAACCTCTCACCGTTGAAATGTTAGCTGAACGGGCAGCCATGAGTCCGCGAAACTTTGCCCGAGTTTTTTTGCGAGAAACAGGAACCACGCCTGCAAAATATATTGAGAAGTTAAGGCTTGAAACTGCCCGCCGCCGCCTGGAGGAAACCAAACTTACCCTCGACGAGATTTCAAGCGAATGTGGTGTTGGTAATGCTGACGGTTTGCGCAGGTTATTTCTGCGGCACATGAAAACAAATCCCAGCGATTACAGACGAAGTTTTGGTACTTCCGTTAATTAGTTAATTCGCTAAAATAAAAAGAGCCAATGCAAACTTATGCACTGACTCTTTTTTCTATGGAAATGATTATAAATTTCCGAAATATTCTGCTGTGCGGACCATTTGCGATACAAACGACATTTCGTTATCGTACCAGGAAACAGTCTTAACAAGCTGCTGGTCGCGTGCTGTTATTACTTTGGTTTGGGTGGCGTCAAAGAGCGAACCATAGCTCATGCCTATTACATCGCTCGACACAATCGGATCTTCGTTGTAACCATACGATTCGTTTGCGGCTTTTTTCATGGTTTCATTAATTTCTTCCGCAGTAACTTTCTTTTCAAGAATTGTAAATAATTCCACTACCGAACCCGAATGAACCGGCACCCTTTGTGATGAACCATCTAGTCTGCCTTTCAGCTCGGGAATAACCAGTCCAATTGCCTTTGCCGCGCCCGTGGTGTAAGGGACAATGTTATTAGCGGCTGCGCGCGATTTCCGGAAGTTTACTTTTGGATCGGGAGTGTCCATCAGCGGTTGAGAGTTGGTGTAGGCATGGATGGTGGTCATCTGCCCGGTGATAATTCCAAAATTGTCGTTCAGAACCTTGGCCATTGGCGCCAAACAGTTTGTAGTGCACGATGCACAACTAATCAGTTGGTCGGAACTATCCAGAATCTGATGATTCACATTGTAAACTACCGTTTTTACATCTTTATCGGATGGCGCCGATATGATTACCTTTTTTGCTCCTGCTGTAAAATGCGCTGATACTTTTTCTCTCGATTCAAAAATGCCGGTGCACTCCAGTACCAGATCAACATTCAACCTGCCCCAGGGTAGGTTTGCCGGATTTCTTTCAGCCAAAACTGTAACAGATTTGTTGTTTACTATAAGCGAATTTTCGGTGTGGCTGATGGTTAGATCGGGCTTCCCCTGGATGGAATCGTATTTAAGCAGGTATGCCAGCATGGAGGGGGCACTTAAATCGTTTATAGCCACAACTTCCAATTTATCACTTTTCATTATCTCACGGAAAGTCAGACGTCCTATCCGACCAAATCCGTTAATTGCGACTTTAATCATAATATGAACTTTAAGAATTACTAAAAGCTTAACTGTTTCATGAAGTCAAAGTTAGCGCATTGTGAAATTGTCTGCAATGACAATATTCCGTCAAAAACTGCCATGATCGAAAAATGTCTGGATTATCATGTGTTATAATTGAAGTTTTTTAACTTTATTGAATGTACTTGTTTATGATATTTTTACAGGAAAGCTTATGGATATTGGAGCTGCGTTAAGAAAATCTATTCTGTTTATTTTACCTTTTGGTATTTATCTTCAGGCATTTTCGCAAATCGATAGTGTTAAAGCTGTAAATAACTTTTGGGGTTCGGTAACGGTTACAACAAAGGGTATCTCAACTTTCCCCAATCTTACTCTTGGGAGGCCGGCAGCAATTTTCGACCTTGCCATGGGGCGTAAACTTACTTTTGAGCCTCAGTTCCGGTTCGACATTAATGGGAAGCCATGGACGTTTATTTTCTGGTGGAGGTATAAAATAATTACCACCGGGAAGTTCAGACTGAATGTTGGCGCTCATCCGGCATTTACGTTTAAAACTCAATCCTTTTTAATAAATGGTACCATGGCCGACCGGCATGTGGTTAACCGCTATCTGGCCAGCGAACTTTCACCGGTTTACATGATCTCCAAAAATATCAGCATTGGATTGTACCATATTTATTCGCATGGTATAGAGAAGGAAGTGATACGACATTCAAACTTTATTTCGTTAAGAAGTAGTTTTTCAAATATTAAGCTTACTGATCAGTTTTATTTCAGGTTTAATCCTCAGATTTATTATCTCCGATTAGATCAAAACGGTGGTTATTATTTCAATTCAACCTTAACTTTGGCGAAAAGAAATCTTCCACTTTCAGTTTCATCCCAGATTAATAAAACCATAAAGTCAGATTTGCTTATTGGTAAAGATTTCTTGTGGAATGTTAGTTTAATTTACTCGTTTAATAAAAGATTTGAAGAAGTTAATAAATTGAACTAGGTACATAATGAATAAAAAGAAAGAGTTTTGTCCACAGTCCACTGACCTCAGACGACAGTCAACAGCCAGTCAAGGCTGTGTTGACAGTGGTCCGGTCTGTCGACAATAATCTATCTTATTAACTAAGTGATTGTCTCAATTTATCAATTTAAAAACCAAATATTATTAAGAATATGTCGCAAAAGAAATTAGGCTTCGGCTTCATGCGTTTGCCCCTGCTCAATAAGGATGATTATGCAAGTGTTGATTTTTCGACTGTAAACCGGATGGTGGACACGTTTCTGGAACGGGGTTTTACATACTTCGATACAGCCTATATGTATCATACCGGAAATAGCGAGTTGGCCATCAGGGAATGTCTTGTAAAACGCCATAACAGAAATGAATTTACCCTTGCCACAAAGCTGCCAATTGCATTCCTTAAGGAAACAGGTGATCAGGAACGGATTTTCGACGAGCAGCTTCAAAAGTGCGGAGTTGATTACTTCGATTATTACCTGCTTCACAATTTAAGCACTCCGCATTACGAAATTGCTCAGAGATTCGACAGCTTCAGGTTTGTCCATGGAAAGAAAAAGGAAGGAAAGGTTAAACAAATCGGCTTTTCGTTTCATGACAATGCGGCTTTGCTTGACAGGATACTTACCGAACATCCCGAAGTCGATTTTGTGCAGCTTCAGATCAACTATCTCGATTGGAGTAACGAAAGCATCCAGTCAGGAAAATGCCACCAGGTGGCCCGGAAGCACGGGAAGCCTGTAATTGTGATGGAACCTGTAAAAGGCGGGGCACTGGCCAGAGTTCCAGCAAAAGCTGAAAAAATTTTTAAGGATTATCATCCTGATTTGTCAGTTCCTTCATGGGCAATACGATTTGCAGCAAGTCAGGAAGGAGTTATGATGGTTTTAAGTGGTATGTCCGGAATGGACCAATTGCTGGATAATACTGGTTTTATGCAAAATTTCCAATCATTTTCTCCCG
>JAJYAG010000019.1 GCA_021779665.1 Bacteroidota bacterium
CGTCTTCCGACTGCACCATGTCCTGGGCAATAAAAAATGTGGCAATTTTATTGCTCCTTGCTGTTGCTGGGATTCGGTCAAATTCGGGGATTATCAAAGTAGGGGCTTCATCAAGCACTATGGCCGAATGGTGTCGGCCTTCCTGGTTCATAAGTTTTAAGCTCATGCTTATGATAAGAGCAAGAGCAGGGGCATAGGTTTTGTCGAGAGTCTGGATCGTGGACAAAGTAAGCAAGGTTGGATGCTCAGGATTGTTCAGCTCCAGATTGACTTCATCCCCGGATAAAAGGTAAAAGATTTCAGGAAGGGCTACCTTGCTCAGTGAGCTGGCAAGCGTTCCCAGGATGCCCGCTACTTGTTTTTCGCTTACCAGGCTTTTAAAATACGATGCAGCAAGGAATACAGATTGATCGTTTTTCTGCAGGAATTCTGTTAATTCTTGAACTGATTTATTGATTACAATCGAAATGGCATGAGGAAGGTCGCAATATTCCGGGTAATCGCACCTGAGCCTCCAGATAACCCCGGCAAGTACGCCCGAAGCAGATTCGACCCAATAACGGTCTCCACTGCCGTTTTGGCTCTTGGTAGCGCCCATCATATTTGCCAAAAATACGAATGAGGCTTCCACTGCATAGGCCGGATGTTGAATTATCTCGGGAGATATCGGGTTGACCCTGTGCGAATAATTCAGGTCAAAAGGACAGACCATTTTAAAATCGATTACCGGATGATTGGCATAATGAGAGTAGGCGGCCAATGTTAAATCCCACTTTTTATAATCATATACTGCCCCGCAGTAATTTTTAAGTGCAAGTTGTTCAAGTGTCGGCTTAACGATAGATGCCGTTTTCCCGGCCTTTGGCACCCCCAGGATGCAGACCCCGGCAAAGGGGTTTAATACCAATTTCCCTTTGTTGGTAGAGTAGGACAGGTCATATGGCCCTGGCTCGGCTTCCTTTTGCTTTGGAAAGAAAAGCAAAAAGAGGCCAGAAAACACCATTGATGGGACAATATATAATACTAAATGTACAAAGGGGTTATATACCGTTATCCAAGCTAAGAAGAACCCAAAAAATACGTGCAAAAGGGGAACTGTTATACCCTTAAGAGGTGCCCTAAAAAGAATAAATTGAATAAATGAAAGGATAAGGATACAAGCCAAAATAAAAATTTTGGTTGTTAAATCTGAATGTATCAGGATATTGAACAAATCGCTCATAAATATTAAATAGCTATTAAATTTCTAACCCACCAGAACCAAGCTCAACAATAGGTTTAAAAACCTTTTCTACCACCTTTTTAACGGCTTTTGCTTCAGGTGGCAGAAGTTGACTTAAAACCTTATCAAGTTGGTTTACCAGTAAATCCTTTGCTGAATCAGGGTTCTGGGCAAGGTTAGTGGCGGTATTCAGGTTGCTTGCCACATTAGATCCAGTAAGCTTATCAATTCCCAGGACAGCTAAATTTTTCCCTGCAACTTCTGAATTTTCAACCGACTGTGCAGCAATCCTTGACGCTTGCCGAACCCCTGCCATTGGGTTACTGCTGAATTTATAATAGCCAAAGGTGTTTTGATAATCCCTTTTATAATTGTACATCTGGTCAAACTTGTTTTCACAGGTACTTTTAAAATTGTTCCTGTTGAAACCTACTGTTACGTTCTTCCCGTTCAACTGGTGCTGGTCACTTCCCCGGCTGTTGGCATGGGGGCTTAAACTATGTTTCTGGGAAACATCTTTTCGTGAAACCACTACATGGACATGTGTTTGTAATCCAGGTTTTAGGTCGTCTTGTTTGACAGCCCCATTTTCATAAAAATGTCTTAAGTTATATTTTTCTCCCTCTTTCAGGTTTTTATATTTTTCAAGTTCAAATATTTGAGATAATGAATGCCCCTCCTCTTTCAATTTGGAAATTTCCCTGCTTTGTTTCTCATCTATCCCGCTCCAATAACGTTGCTGTTCAACTTTTCCGAAATACACCAGGTCATTGGCAGTAAGCCCACGGTTAAAATTTTTTGCATATTCATCCATAACAGTCCGGGTATAATCCTTAAGCAAATCATTAAATTTCTCCAGTTCCTTACCGTTCAACTGTGAAATATGGGATATTTCCTTCCTGGAGGCCATTTTTGCCAGGTGTTGCAATTCCTTTTCGGACGGGTTTATAGAAAGCATATAAAATTTGGCATCCTTTTCTTTCAAACCCTTTTTGTTGTTATCTATTTTACTGATAACATATTGAGGGTCTATATCTTTTCGATGCTGGTCGAAAAACCGTTCTTGTCCCTGAAAATCCTTTTCCTCGTTCTCTTTTTCAAGATAATCTACAAGGTCTTTGCAGCTTTGGGAATTTCCCTTTACATAATCTTTGGCTCCGTTGATCTTTACGTACATATGAAATTGCTAGAGACTATAACTTTTCAAACATGGTTTTGTATTTATCAAATGTTGCTTTGTCAACAGAGTACCCCCCGAAAGCAGAGCTCTTGAAATTTTTTTCAAAATCTTTGAAAATGCCTTTAACATGGCTTACAAGGGTCTTGTACTTCTCATCAAAAATCTGCTGTTGCAATTTATCGCTGTTCCCATCCTTTTTCACATCATGGGCCACGTGCTGTGGGCCTTTTTCCTGGGATATGAGCAAAGCCTTAATGTCAGCCTTTGTAACTGCTTCATTTTTGTAATGATCCAAAAGAAATGCAAAAGTCTCGTTCATCCGCTCGATAAGTGGGTCAAGTTTCTTCTTCTCCTGTTCCCGGATGAATGAAATTACCGTATTTCTGAGCTTTGAAAGCTCCTCTGCAGTTGAACGGTTTTTTGCTTTTGGGTCGATCCCTGTTTCTTTAAAATAAAGGATCATGGACTGGAGAAATTCCTTTTGTGTTTTTGTCCCACTTTCTTTAGAGAGTTCTTTAAGGATGTCCAAATATTCCTTATCTATTTTCAAGGTGGTTTCCATGCTCAAGGCTTAAATTTTACCGCTCCAAATTTATCAAAATATATACTTTCGATATTTGATTGTTAATAACTTATAATAATTTGTATACCAAACCAGGATTGCTTATCTTTAAATGTCCTGAGAAATGAATTCAAATTTTATGGATTCTATATCACAGTGAAAATGCCTAAACAGTTATATTTTAGAATATTGACAAGTTTATATAAGAAAATAGCATCAAGCCATTTAAGAAAAGTATACTTCAAAATATACTTATAGTATCTATTTTTTAATGCATTACAATATTTTGTATACTCAGTTGTATACAAAACTAACAATATCTATTTTCAATATACTGTATTTCAATCAATAATGATTGCAGAATCACGCGCTGCGTGATTCCGGCTTGCTTTACCTATCTCCGCCCGAAAGTTTTGGGTGAAACCGAAGGTTTTCGCACTAAACACGGGGGGGTATGTATTCGAAAGGGTAAACATTTTCAAACATTAAACTGCGGTCGGCTCACGAAACGGAAGTTAGTGTACGTTACGTGTCGCCCACAAGTTAAACGGCGACTTTTTTATTTTTATTATGCCTAGGGTAGAGAAATGGATTTTCAAAAGCTAAATCCGCTCTGAAATGTTAGCGTGATGAAAAAATGACTTTTCTACAAATTTAATTCCTTAGCGTGGTTTTTGTCGGAATTGTTGCAAAGTGGGGAAAAGATAGCGTAGCTGTAACCAGGGGCAAAGTAGGTTGTATTTAATTGACATAAAGTATTTTACCATGCTACTTTGCAGTACAAAACAGCTATGCTACCTTTCCACCATTTATTTTTCTTGGATTTTTTAGCATAATACCTTAGACAGAACGGCACAATATCCTTATTTAGACTAAATTAAGACACAAACCATTTCCGAGCGAATATGCTAAAAAAATCCAATCCCCCATAGGGGGTTAGGGGGAATATGCTCCCCCGATAGGGGGCCGGGGGGAGTAAAATCGTCGAAGACACCTTATTTTAACCCCCTTGAGGGGGATGGGGGTGTAATGGTGCATCGCAGATTCCTTATTAATAATCAATTTATTATTAAATTAATATAAAATAGTGAGTAATAAGGTCACCCTTCGGATTTTCAACAGGCTAAATATGAATTTATTCACTTTTTTGATCGGTGAGATATTGCATCACCCTTAGCCTCCATGGTGAGCGAATAGATCACCCTTGAATTGGGTTAAGTGAGCAGATACATCACCCTTACACAGGCCAAGGTGAGTGTTTGGGTCACCCTTGTTATATTGAGGGTGAGCGGTTACATCACCCTTCGGTGGGCAAAGTGAGCAATTACATCACCCTATAATGGGTACTTTTTGGCCTTCAGTGAGCAATTACATCACCCTTGGATAACATAAAGCCAATCTAACCTTTTTGGACAAATCAAGGTGAGCGATTACATCACCCTTGAATTTTGCAAATTTCTCTATGGTGAGTAAATACATCACCCTTGAATTTTATTGAAGTTCATTTAATGAATTGATCAGGGTCAACTTCTTGATAAAGCTGTCTTTCATGTTGTCAATGAATTGCGATATTTTCCCGTGTGTCCTGAAATGGGCCGTTTCATATGCAAGCCGTTTCTCTTTTTCGTTCTGCGAAATATCCTTGAGCCAGCTCATGAACAGAACATCCCGATTGTCTGAGTGATAATCCCCGCCCTTGCATATCCTAAATGCCTCTAAAAGCTCATGGGAAAGCCTGTTTTTAAATACCGATCTTTTTTCATCGGCCAGATCAACGGCTTTAATATCTTCAAATTTCAGAATCGGGATATAGTTCCATCTTTGCTTATCACTTTTGACCCATGTTACCTCAAATTTTAACTCGGATCTCTTGTTTATCTCTGTAAAACACTTTACCAAATCACGTTTCCTATACTTGTTGTCATAGGGTTCTCCGTTCTCTTTAATTGATTTGATATTGGCTATTTTGCATAAAAGTTCAAAGTTCGGGGTTTCTTCCCTGGTTGTTTTATTAGTACCCTTAAGAGCTAAAGTATTTTTTAAATTGGATAAATAAAGGTATAAGTCATCCAGGGAGCTTTTCCTTAACTGTATGAGGGATTCTTTTGCCCCCTTAAGGTAATAATGCGATAAGTTCTCGATGAACAGGTTGTTCAAGGTGTACTGATAAACAACTTTGCTCCCCTGGTTGCCTTGCAATTTTCTTGAACTCCTGTTTTCCTTCGTGATCTTGCTTATTGTCTTTGTATTTAGTTGCTGGATTATAAGATAACTATTGGACTGTTTGTTATATACAATCTCATTGTTTTGATAATCCACAGTCCTTGCCCCTCTTGCAAAAATTATCGGCTTTGTATGCAAAATATAGAGAGCATTTTCAACTATGGAATCATACACTTTAAAGCTGATATCCTCTTCCTGCTGATAGTACAGCCTTTCGATTTCCTCAGGGCTTTTCCCTTTAAACTGTTCGGGCTCTGGGTGCCTTTTTTTAAGGTAATCGGGACTGTACCCAAATTTAGAGGCAAAATCGATCACGTCAAAGTTGCCAAAATTGAACAAGTTGTTCTGGTAGGAATGACAAAAATAATAAATGAGGTTTTTTATAAGCCCTCCATCGCTATTGACAATATTGTTATCCGAATGGTATTTACTGATGTAGTCAATATTGTGGGCAATATTCTTGTCAATCCTGAATATGTCTAATGGGGCTGTGGTGTCCATTTTCAAAGATTTTGTGCTACGTCTGGGTATTTATCCTTTAGTAAAGAAAGAGCCTCTTCAAGGGCTTCTTTTTGCGTAAATTCTGTATCGCCCCCCATCCTCCGGTACCGGACATATTTTTTTATAAACTTGAAATCATCCTCTTCAATATTTAAGGTCTTTACCAAATATGTCTTTTCCGTTTTAACGGAACTTTTTTGCTCTTTTTTTGAGGTATCGGTTATTAAGTTGCTCAATCCTCCCCCCATGTTTTCAACCTTGCCCAGATTTCCAAAACTTTTCTTTGCCATTTAGTTTCGTTTTAAAAGTTCGGTAATAAGCTTTTTGTAATCTTTTGCACCATTGCAATTTTTATCATATTGAAAGATATCCATCCCGTTAGCCTGGCTTTCAACAATTGCGACATTCTCCCTGATTTCAGTTTCCAGAAGCAAATCACCGAGATGTTTTTTTATCTCATCCCGGATAGCTGATGTTATGGATCTTCTTTCCTTAACTTTTGTAAGAAACACACCCTTAACAGTAATATTAGGGTTGATTGCAACCTTAACATCCTGAATTACTTTAAAGATGCTGTCCAAGCCCTGAAAAGCATAAAATTCCGCTTCCAGGGGTATTATTACTTCGTTAGCAGCAACCATCGCATTGATTGTTATAAGTCCCAATGAAGGTGGACAATCTAAAAAACAATAGTCATATTGGCCATTGAGCTTTGCCAGATGATTTTGAAGTATTCTCTCCCGCGCGAGTTTATTACTGATTTCAATTTCAATTCCAGCAAAGTCTATACTGGATGGAACAATAGAAAGGTTTTTTTTGACTTCTATGACAGGAAGATCAATGTTCTCGCTAAAGGTGTGGTATATGTTCTTTTCGGCCTTAAAAATACCGAACCCCTTGGTCAGGTTCGCCTGAGGATCCAGGTCGATCATTAATACCCTATGCTTCTTTTCCGCAAGGCCTGCTGCTATATTCTGAACAGAAGTAGTTTTGGCAACGCCTCCCTTATGGTTTATTATGGAAAATATTTTCATGAAATATAATATTAATAATATTATGTTGAAATATAAGTAATATAATATTACTTACTTAATTTTCATCTGATTAATTTTTTTAGCCAGTGCTAACATTTCATCGGGGTGCATACTCCGCTCTTTGAGTTTTCGATTAAAAGTTGACCTGGCCATTCCCATTGATTCAAAGTATTGTTTTTTTTCAATCCGGGCTTCTTCGAAAAATTTCTCTATTTTTTCGTGAAGGTCGCTGTAGTCCTGAATAATTCTCTCGTCAATAATCATGGAATATTTTTTTATTTCAAAAGTAAAATAAATGCATCCTGTAAACTAAAAAAGTTTTCACCATATGTTAACAATTTGATCCATTAAAGACAAAAAAACCCAGATTCTTTGAACCTGGGTTTTAGATAAATAATATAGTATTATCAGTATTATTGATAATAGATAGTTAACCCCAACCTTAAGGGATGACATAAAAAAACGATTCTGAAAAGTCCCAAAAGATAGAATGCTCAACCGGAAAGAATTGTTTTAAGAATTCATAATCGGTTTTATCGGTATTCAGGTGCAAAGCTTGCGGCACATCCGGCTTCTTCCCCTTAAAGACCTCGGTAAGGTTGATATTCTCGGTGTCAAAAACTTCATTGGTATTTGATTTCAGTATTTTCATAAACTTGAAAGGTTATTGTTTTGAAGTTCACAATTTTGCTTTTTGACTCTTACAACCTTATCGCCAAATGGAAAATCGCCCTTTATTTTCAATGTCTTCGGATAAACCTTAAGCACCATTGAAGGAACGGTAACAAATGTATCACCCTCCTTTTTAAAATAGTAGACATGGTCATTTTCTTGAAAGGGTTTCATATCAGGAATCCATTAAACAGTAAACGTTTGGTGTTTCTCTTCAATCAATTCCGCAAATTGTCTTTTTTGCTCCTCTGTCCCGATGGACAAGCCTTTAAATAGGTCGCTTGACAAATGGTTGTACAAAAGGACGTTAATGGCATCACAGCTCCTATCAAAGGCTATCTTTTGATAAGGGTCGTCGGTACTATCACGGATACTATCAGAGATATCCTTAACGGTTTCAAGCACCTCCCTTAAATACCGCCTTCCGGCTTCAATATAGTCCCGGTCGTTACGTGCCTTGAACTTGGAGTTGACCTCCTTGTTAAAATCTTGAATCAATGCGTTTATCATATTGTTGAAGTTTAATCATTTTTTATTTGAAGATCCAATATACTTTAAAATTTCTTTCTCGGCCATTTCGCGCGTTTTTATGGCCTCTATCAAACGTTCATGTTCGCTTCGAAGGTTATTGTATTTCTTTTCAATTTCCTGATAATATTTAAGCTTTGACGGCATTTCGTTGAATAGGTAAAACAATGCCCGTTTTATGGCCTTTGTGGTGGATTGCTCCTTAAATTGCTCCTGGGCCAATTTCAAGAGCTTTTCTTCTTCTTGCGAATAGGTACGAAATGTGAATTTATTCAGGGTTTCAGTTGCCATGGGTTTTAATCCAGATAGTTATACAAACAAAGGTATCAAATTAATTTATCCAGGATCTTCCGGAATATGCATTTTGGTATCAACTTTTTCCAGATCAGGCCTGGCCGGTCAGCTGCAGCCTTATCATTTTGGTATCAAAATTTAAACCTGGCCGAGCTGGCCAGGTTTAAAAAATGATATCAAATTAAAGTAAAGACCTTCTTTAAAGGTCTTTTAGGCCGATCCCTACTGCAAGGATTTACTTCCCGGTAAAATTTCAGTTCAGAAATATTCCAGTCAGTTTGGAATTCAGTTTTAGTCCTTTCATTGCGCAAAAGCAATGAAACTTTTGTAAATCCATGTTCCTTGAGGTTCCTGATCTGGGATATGACAGAAAGGTTGCCATACAGGTTTACAGACCACCCGAAACCTGATTTCCAGGCTTCTTTTACCCCAACAATCCCAAGGCTGGGGTAAAGCCTTTCCAAATTTGGAAAAACACAAGTAGGAATCATGATTTTTTCAGGCGGTAAATATTTAGTCTTTTTCATAAGATCTTTTAATTAAGCGGTTAATAATTATCGAAGCCAACAAGCCCAACTGCATAATAAGGGGTTCGATCCCCCTTATTATGCAGTCGCCCACCCCCGTTTTCAGAACAGGGATAGCTGAAAAACTCTCTCCGGGATCAATTCCAGTTTGACCGGCTTTAAAACCGGGTTTGGCTCCGGCGGATGTTCAGAATTAACTTTTATTTCCCCTGTTGGCTGGAAAATAAACTGCATGCACTCCATTTTATCAAGCGGCTTGACACCAAGCCCTGTTTCAGGCATAAAGACCCGATATCCGCCCCAAATTTCCATTTTCAAGGAATCCATGTGTATAATTGCCCCTTTCAAGCCATATAAGCAAAAATTGAGCGTACACATTTTAATGCACCGGGAATCGATGTCGGCAGCGACATAGAAATTTTGAAACCTGAAATTTGCATCTTGGCGGTCAAAAGCAATAAGCATGCGACCAGACCCCGCTGCGGGGTCTAAAATGTGCCTTTCTTCCCGGTTGTCGCCCTCAAAATTCATCCTTGCGATCATGTCGCAAACAGGCTCAGGGGTGAAAAACTGGCCTTTTGCATCTTGGCCGAACTTGGAATTGTTCTCCATAAAGAAATCCCCCAGGCCATCGTACCACGCCCCGGCGTTGTTTGCCTGTTTTTCATAATCGAGTATCAAAGAACCCAGAAGGAAGCTGAAATTCTTAATTTCATCCTTACTGTACCCTTTGATAGTGGATAAATAAATATCTTCCATTCTCCCGCAGGAAAAACAACAAATCGCAAGGGTCAAAAAGTCGTCAAAAACCCTCATAAAATCGTGGCGGTAGGCTATTTGGTTAAATATATCTGTAAACTGTTTCATGTGTTAAGATGGTTTATTTATAGATTTTCTGAGCCTTCCGACCTCTGCAATGACTTCCCGCCTAACTTTAAAAATAGGGTCGCCCAGGTAGCAACACCAGCCCATTTTTATGGCGGCCTCCACATCTGAAAGCATAATTTCAGCTTCTTTTAATTCTCTCTTTATCTTGGTATTTACATTCATCTTGTGAAAAATAAAATGTTAAAAAACAGCCCGGAACGGGCTTTTTATATGGAACTTAGAAAGGTGTACATCCGGTTATAAGCCGAAACATCAAAATCGATCAAGGTTTGGGCCCTTTTTCGACAAACCTTTAACTCCTGTATCCCAAGGGCGGGAAATTTTGCGCCCTTCAAATGGTTGACCCCAAAATAATAAGATACTGCATTCATAAGGCAGCACCGGAGTTTTTGCACGTAGTGGATCGAATTATATTCCATGGGAAGGCCGAACATTTTGACATACCTTTCAATGGTGCCATCGGAGATGCTTTCCAAATAGTCAAAAGCTTCTTTGGCGGTTTCAATGTCCGACAAAGCTTTTAGAAAATCTTCCTTTTTCATATTTCCATGTTTAAAAGAAATAAGCCCCTTGGGGGCTTATTTCAATGAATCAATGAGGTTTTGAACTTCCGCTGTTTTTGTTTTGGGGAATATCCATCCGGCAAAGCGTTCCCCTTCATGGGTCAGGTATTTGTTGAACCGTCCGCCCAAACCGCTCAACTGTTCTTTGATGGCCTTTGTTTCACCTTTTACCGCTATGGCCTTGGGCGAATAATCAATAATTTGATAATCCCCACTTTCCCCCGCTTGGCGGGGACGGTTTTCCGGCTGTGGCTGTTCAGGGGCTATTTTAATGTTCCCGGGGTCGCTTGCAATTAAAGCATATTCTTTAATAAAGCTGTCAAGGTTGTATATTTTTGCCTTCTTTACAATCCAGCCGTTATATTTTGATTCGCCTAAATAGTAGCCTGAACCCATCGAATATTTTTCCCGGTGTTCATCTTCTGGCCGCCAATATTCTTTATCTTCCGGTTTACCCGTATACTCAGGCTCAACACTGTATTTTTTTGTCCCTTCAAAATTTGCGGCTGCCTTTCTCAGCTCTGGGAACAAATCCCGGGTATGTTTAGAAAACCCTAAAATAACAGTCCTTACGGTGGTAGATGAAAAATAATCGCTCATCGGGTCGCTCTCGTCCTGTCTTTCACAGGCAATTATCACGGCCTTAGCCCATGAAGGGGTTAACTGTTTTAAAACCTCTGTCCCCATTATTCTCCATTCCTCTGTTATCCTGTTGGCTTCTTCGTCCTTTAGATGCTTTTCAATTGCCTTTTGGTCTGAAATTGCCAAAGCGTTTTCAATTTCTTCCGGTGTTGCCATGTCCCCGGTTGTGTAGTATGTCCCAATTCCAAAGATTTGGCTATCGTGTTTGACCTCCCAGGCATTTCGGAAAGATTTAACAAAAGTGTCAAGGTTAACCGTATAGAGTTTTGAATGCCCGTTTATCCCGGCTTCCACTTTATAGACTGCAACCCTTTCATGGGTAAATTTATCCTGCCCGTAACCATTCAGCCAGATTATCTGGCCAACTTCTAAATCTGCGTCCTTAACTGGTTCCATCTTCCCGGAACCGAAATTCATTTGAAGGATTTTTGTTTTCATGTTTGGATGTTTTTTAAGCGTTAAATAAGAAATGTCAATTATGCCCGGGAACGGCTTCCCGGGCTTTTGCTGTATTTAATTTCCCTGAGCCGTCAGGGAAGAATTTTATAACATGCCTTCATCGGCAAAACTGTAGTATGTATTATCGGGGGTAATTATCAAATGGTCTAAAAGAGGTATGTCTAAAAGTGTTCCGGCATCTTTAATTTTCTTGGTAAGGCTTTTATCTGCTTCGCTCGGCTGGGTGTTACCCGAAGGGTGGTTATGGGCTGCAATAATTGAATGGGCGTTTGCTTTTAGTGCATATTGCATAATTGAGCGGACGTCCGCAATAGTTCCGGCAAGCCCTCCGGTGGATATGGTCGCAATCCCCAAAACTTTATTTGCACGGCTAAGGAGCAATATTTTAAAGCTTTCGCAATATTCCAGGGTGTGGTCCCAACAATCCCGAAAAAGCTTGCTGGCTTCAAAAGAACTTGAAATTTTGGGGCGGTCAGCAGGTTTAACGTGGTTCTTGTAAACAAGGGCGACCTCGGAAACAATTGAAAAATCAATAGAGAGCTGGGAACAAACAGAAGTTTTCATAAAGTGGATGTTTTTTAAGCGTTAATAAAAAAATGAAATGTCATTAGCAGTCTGGCGGTTTCCGAAGTTTTCCGCTTACAAACTTTATAGTCCCAGACCATTTGCACGGGCGACGATCCCCCGGCACTTGCCCCGCGTTTTCATTTCCTCTAACCTCTTAGCGCCTGGCATATTTTTTTAATAATCCACTTAAGGAACTATGCAGACAATTAGAAGAACGCCTCCCGGTCGCGTTGCTCATCGTTTCCAACATTTCAAAGAACCTGTTTTCAATCTGTTGCGTTCCACGTGGAACATTTTTTGATCGTTGGTGAATCATTTTTGATACGTCTAAGATACTTTTTTGATTCATTTAAACCAAATGTTAAGCCATTTATTTGTTATGTTGTAAAACATATCTATAATATTGATTTTCTTTTTTTTAATATAGTCTTTTTTATATTATTGATATTACTATTATTTTTTATATTATTTATATTACTTTATTGTTTTACTGTTAGTTTAAAACCTCATATCCTTATGGTAGATTTGAGTCCAATCGCATAAAAAAATCCCATAAAGAAAAAAATGAAGGGTGGCGTTCCTTCACATCCTGTTTGGTGAGTTCTCGTCCTTATCGCGTAATTGTAAAATCAACAATCCATAAACTGGGGTACAAGAAATGCTGTCACAATTTTTTGGCAGAAAGACCCGAAAGAAATTCCTCTCAAAAAATTTGACGCATCCGCAGGCAAGGTTTATGCTAATCAATAAAAAATAAAAAATCGCTTTAGCATAAACCGATGTTCTTGTAACCCTGGGTATGGATTGTTGTCCTTTTGGAGCGATAAGGGCGGGGGCTTATCAAACGGGCCAGGGAAAACTATATCTTTTTGCTTTATACCGCTTTAATATATTATTATCTGTATTTTATATATTATTTGTATTACTAATATTACTATTATGTTTTATTGGCATTTATATAATTCTGTGAAAAATATATGCGGTTTTAAAAAATGAGGTTACATTTACATTCTAAATTCAAGTAATAATCAATTTGGATTTGTTGGTTAGTTAAAGGCTCGGTTGTGAAACCCGGCCTTTTTTTGCTTTATGCACTATCCATTTCGAAGCACCTTTGCGTTAGCGATGTGAAGGGGAAGCCACCGCAGGGACGAGGAGGCCGGAGTGGAACGGAGCCCGTAACGTAGCGCCGGTCATGAAAAAGATATGTAAAGATTCCGCTATGGCCGGAACGCCATAAACCATTAATAGGGGTTTGAAAAGGAAGATGTGCCGTCTTTAGGTTCGACCCAAATAATATCATCTGCCAGATCCTCTGTATAGAGCCTGAAATAAAAGTTTTTAGTTTCGGCCATGGTAAGCTCAGGGTTTCGGACGGTAAAATCGGCTTTATGGAACTCCCTTAAGACCCTCTTTTCTGTTCCCTTATCGATCCTTGGGTTTGTAGCCCTACGGTGCCATTTCTGGTTCTCGGCTGTGGTAATAAATAAACCATGGGAAGCATTGTCCAGACAAACATATTCTTCCTCTATGTTGCCTATAAAAGCAATTACATAATGGAGCAGTTTATTGTCCGATGCCGTATAGGTTTTTGTCAATCCATCGCGAATTTTCAGGTTCTACAAAAGGGTAGGGGAGAACTCGGGGTACTGGCAAGGCTCAAGCACCTTTGGGGTATTGAAAAATTGGGCGTTTTCTTTTCTCTGAAACCTTAGAACGGTATGGGCTTTCATCTTCTCCTGGTCATAAGGCTGAAAAAAGCTTTTGATCCCTTTCTGGTCTTTGGTCTCATCCAGGTATTCAATTGCCCTTTCCCTCGGCAAAAGCAGGAGCATTCTTGGGCCGTTTGGAGCTTCAGGGTTATTATGGATACGGCCAACAAAAGGGTTTGGTGTGGTTGTTATAATTGAAAACATCCCTTTTTCTTCGCCCGTCTTTTTATCTATCCCATAATCGTAAATCCCTGCAGCAAGAAAATACTCATTTTCATCCCGTGGGTAGATATAATGGGGGTAGGTTTCCTTACCAAAATGATGGTACTCGATATAGCCATCGATTGGCACCAGGCAACGCTTTGAATAGATCTGGTTTTTATGCTGGTAAAAGACCCTTTCACAGGTGGAATTTTGAAGCTCCCTAGTAACTTCTTTCCCTGTTTTATCGGTGTATGAATAGGGTAGCGTCCATTGCATGTTCTCAAAGGAAAGCTGTCCATTCTCCTTATGCAAGGTAGTCAGTGTCGGCTTTCCCTTTCCGATGGCGATATATTGCTCAATGAACTCCTTATCGGTACGGGCAATGAAATTATCATAAAAGGCCTGGTCAATATTGTCCCATAGTCCAGATTCTTTGCGTTTTTTGATGATCTCCCTGACTTTTTTAGTGCCGACCCAGTAACACATGACAGTAAAGTTTAAATTGTTAAATTGCTATCAAATTTACAAAACCAAAAACACCAATGTCCATGAAAATGTTGATTTTATTGTTCGCCTTTTTTGTTTTTCAACCACCGGAATACACAGGCAAAATTTCATATGTGATGGACGGGGACACTTTTGTGCTCCAGACCGGGGAAGGAAACCTTAAGATCCGGATGGACGGGATCGATGCCCCCGAAAAAGACCAGGCATTTGGCCAGGAGTCAAAAGCCTTTATGGATAAGTATATTTACAACGAGTGCCGTGTCAAGACCAACGGTGTAGACCGCTATGGCCGGACAATCGGTACGCTGTTCATAAAAGGGGAAAACATAAACCTCCTGTCAGTCCGGGAAGGGTGCGCCTGGCATTATAAAAAATACTCGAGCGATACAGCCTTGGCCAATGCCGAGATTCAGGCAAAAAAAGAGGGTAGGGGGCTTTGGAAAGATCCCAGTCCAATGGCACCCTGGGAATGGAGAAAACTGCAAAACCCATGACATCGGGGCAGGGTTACCCTGCCCTCGGATCAGGCTTATAAGGCAACCTTGCAAGTTTGTCCACTTCAATGGAGGCAAAGCCAAATTCCTCCACAACCTTGCCTTCAATCAGGTACACCCCGTTTCCGGTGAAAGGGTATTTTCTGAGTGAATCCGGGAAGTGGGTCGTGTCAAAGAAATTACCCTCCATATCCAGGAAACAGCCAAAGTGCATCGTTTCCTTTTTCACTGTCCAGACATATTTGTAAGTGACCAGTTCGCCCACCATCCGAACTTTCTGGCCTACCCTTGAGAGCAGTTCCGAGGCAAAGGCATTTCCCCGGTAGGTGGTCTGGAGCATTTCAAAGCGGGACATTGTCACGGGAAACCCAATAAGGTCAAATTCATCATAGGCATCCTCCAGGGGACTGCTGCGGAGGGGTGGGTAAACGAACTCCTTCTTTTCTTCCTTAAAGAGCAAATTTGATTTCGGCTCTGACTTACACTTTACCCTTAGAACCTGATCCCACATCAGTTCCTTTTTTGTCTTGCCAGTAAAGCGGAACGCTCCAGAGCGGATCAGGATCATCAGCTGTTCCGTCCCGATGGGGACACGGTCTATAAAATCAAACATGTCCTTAAATGGGCCATTCTTTTCCCGTTCACAGAGGATCATTTCCACAAGGGAAGTTTCCAGGGATTTGAGGTGTACCCAGCCAAGATATATTTCATTTCCATAAATGGCCGTTGTATACTGGCTTAAGTTAATATCGGGAAGGTTTAAGTTTGCCCCGTGCCGTTTGGCCTCGTTCAAATAAACCCAGGATTTGTAAAAACCCCCGAAATTGTTCACCACGGCCGTATAGAATTCCTTGGGGTAATAGGTCTTTAAAAACAGGCTTTGATAGCTTTCCACGGCAAAGCTGGCCGAGTGCGCTTTGCAAAAAGCATATCCGGCAAATGACGACATCTGGCGCCAAACTTCACGCGCAAGTTCATCGGAATATCCCTTTTCTTTACAGTTCTCAAAGAACCTTTCTGTCATCCGTGCAAATTCCGCCTTTGAGCGGTATTTCCCGCTCATGGCACGTCGGAGGGTGTCGGCATCGGCCAAAGATAGTCCGGCAAAGTGGTGGGCAATTTTTATTACATCTTCCTGGTACACCATCACCCCGAAAGTTTCCCCCAAATGCTCCTCGAATACTGGATGCAGGTATTTAGTCCTGGAAGGATCCTGAAACCTCAGGATATATTCTTTCATCATCCCGGACTGGGCAACCCCGGGACGGATGATCGAGCTTGCCGCAACAAGCGAAATGTAATTGTCGCACCGGAGTTTTTTAAGGAGCATCCTCATGGCCGGGCTCTCAACATAAAAGCACCCGATAGCCTCGCCATCCTTTAGTTGCCTGTTTATTGCCGGGTCTTTCTTGAATTTCTCCACCTGGTGCACATCGATATTGACACCCTTGTTATGACGGACAATTTCCACGCATTCTTTTATATGGCCAAGGCCGCGTTGGCTCAGGATATCGATCTTGTCCAACCCGATGGATTCGGCAACATACATGTCCCATTGTGTGGTGGGCAGGCCTTTAGGGGGCATGTCCAATGCCGTATAATAGGTCACCGGGAGCTCCGAGACCAGGACACCTCCGGCATGGATGCTGCGAAGGTGCGGAAAGTCCATGATCCGTTCACCGAGTTTAAAAATCTTTTCGGTAATGTCGTTATAGAGCCTCGAATCCCCGGGACTTTCCACCAGGGCATCGATGTCGGCCTTTGGCATCCCGTACACTTTCCCCAGCTCCCTGATAATGGAGCTGTCCTGGAAGGTGTTCATTGCCCCCAGGAGCGCAGCCCGGTCACCGTACTTTTTAAAAACATATTCGTGCACGCTGTCCCTGTCTTTCCATGAAAAATCCAGGTCAAAATCCGGCGGGCTTGTCCGTTGCGGGTTGATGAACCTTTCAAAGTACAAGTTAAGTTCTATGGGGTCAATATCGGTAATCTTAAGGCAATAGGCCACGATGCTGTTTCCCCCGCTTCCACGGCCAACATGATAGATGCCCTGGCTCATGGTGTAGCGCAGAATATCCCAGGTAATAAGGAAGTATGCGCAGAATCCAAGGTCATTGATAACCTTCAGCTCTTTCCTTACACGCGATTCAGCCTCCTTATTGCAACTCCCATAACGTTCCACCATGCCTTCAAGGGCCATAGTGTCCAAAAGCTGTTTGTCGTTATAGCGGCTTGTGGTAAAAATTTTCTTGTTCCGCGACTCTTTAAAGTCAAACTGGAAGCTGCAATTGTCCAACAGCTTCTCGGCCGAGATCAGGAGCTCGGGATAATCCCGGTAGACGGTATAGGCACTTTCGGTAGAAAGCAGGGTTTCATCCGTCCGGGCGGTCTGCTCGGGCGTGACTTTTGAAAGTAGGGTATTAAGGGACATTGCCCGAAGGTGAAGGTGTAGCTCATGGTCTTTTGCCTCCAGGAAGGTCACCTTCTGGAAGGCAACAAGTTTTTTTTTAAGCTCTGATCCCACCGAGACCAGGCGGTTAACCTCAAATGGCCTTACCCCGATAAATTCATATCCTTTAAGCTGATCCTTTGCCCTTGCAAAGGGATAGATCACATATACATTTTCGAACTCTGGAGGGCTTTCCGGAAGGGCGAGCTTTTTAAAGTTATGCTGGCTCAAAAATTCGTTTATCTCCCGAAAGCCCTCGTTGTTTTTGGCAAGGCATGTATAAAGCCACCGGTCGTCGCTTTTAAATTCGACCCCGATCACGGGCTTTACCTTCCTCTCTTTGCACTCCCGGACAAAATCAAATACGCCGGTGGTGTTGTTGATGTCGGTCAAACAAAGGCAGTTTATGCCCATCTCTTTGGATTTCTCAACAAGGGATTCTGTTTTCATAGTCCCGAACATGAGACTAAAATTTGTATGACAACCGTAGACCATGACCCTCTATTTAAAAGCTTTCCCGATAGATGTTATTCCATAGCGTTTCCTGATCCAGTCCAAAGCAAGGTAGAGGTTGACTTGTTCGGGGGTATCCTCAAAAAGGTTCAATTGCTGTGTGCCATGCACCAGATGGCTCAGCCTTACCCCGATAAGACGAATCATCAGCCTGCGCTGATATAGTTTCTTGAATAACTCCCGAACAACTTCCAGAATGGTATGATCGAAAGAGGTATAAGGTATCCTCCTCTGCTGTGTATGGGTATCGAAATTTGAATAACGGATTTTGATGGTGACACACCCGGTTAGCTTTTCCTTTCGCCTGAGTTCAAAGCACAATTCCTCGACCATTTTGACCAGGATCTTATTGAGCAGGTACACGTCCATGGTGTCGACCTCAAAAGTTTGCTCGGTACCGAGGGACTTTTGGACTGAATAAGGCTCAACAGGTGTATTGTCGATGCCATTGGCTTTTTTCCAAATATCTACCCCGTTCTGGCCAAAGAGCTTTGTGACATGCTCAAGGGGCATTTCTTTTAAAACACCGATCTTATCCACGCCCATATTTATAAGGGTGGAATATGTTTTATCGCCAACTCCGGGTATTTTTCTGACAGACAAAGGGGAAAGAAAAGGTGAAACCTGATCTTTCTCGATATGGAGCTCGCCATTGGGTTTGGCCTCTCCGGTGGCAATCTTGGAAACCGTTTTGTTGACCGAATGGCCAAAGGAAATAGGCAGGCCGGTTTCTTTAATGATCTTTGCCCGGAGCTCATGCGCCCATTTGTCGCAACCAAAAAAGCGGTCTAAGCCGGATATATCAAGGTAATGTTCGTCAATGGATGCTTTCTCATATAAAGGTGCTTTTTCGGCAATAATATCCGTTACAAGGTTCGAATACTTACTGTATTTTTCCATGTCCCCACGAACCACAATTGCGTTGGGACATAGCATAAGTGCCGTTCGCATCGGCATGGCCGAACGGACGCCAAATTTTCGTGTTTCATAGCTGGCACAGGCGACCACGCCCCGCCCGGATGTTCCGCCAATAATCAGGGGTTTACCAACGAATTCCTTATTCTCCAACCTCTCCACGGAAACGAAGAAAGTGTCCAAATCCAAATGGACAATATCTTTTTTTTCAAATGTTTCCATACTGCCAATCTCCTCATAACTTTCAAATAATGATTAGTATTTAATCATTTATTATGATTGTAATATAATCATTTTAAAATATGTGATCAAAAAAAAGAGGACTATAAATTTGGATGCTCTATCATTTGGATTAAAAAACCATTGCTTTACTTTTTATATGAATAATTAACTTATTAATTTAATTGCCGTATATACAAATATCATCATAAAGGAATTATGAAAATACTGTTTGGTATATACATCCTTTTTGCTTTAGGTTCTTGTAGTCCATCCGTGAAAGAACCAAATTCAATGGCAAATACAGATTCAGCAAAAAACATTAAACCTGACCCACAGTCATCAATCAAGGCTAATACCCAAAAAATAATTGATGCCAAAAAGACCTTTTATGATGACCTTATTAGGGTAATTTTAAAGGATATAGATTATCCGATTGATGAATTGCCAAAAACGTTTGAACCAAGAAAAATTGTAGAGACAGATCAATCTATAACAATCACGTTTGAAACTAAAGACCCGGAGAGTTCGCCTTATGGATTTTCAATAGATATTGTGGGCGCAATTACAGGTGATATAAACAATGATGGGCTGGATGATGTGGTTTTTAACGTTATAACTTCAAACCCCAATGGAGGAAATGCACAGTTTGACCATTTAGTCCCATGTTTGGCCATAAAAGACAGATACGTTGTAGCTGGTGCTTATAGTGGCATAAATCTTAAACTTGGCGTTGGCTTGGAAAGTTATCTAACTGCCTCGGCCATCAAAGATGGACTGGTTTATGGGACATTTGCAGTTCATGACGAGGATGATCCACATTGCTGCCCAAGCCAAAAATACGCTGTAGTCTTAAAGTATGAAAGAGATAAGTTAGTTGTGGTCGGCGGAGAAAGGATAATAAAGGGAATCTAATTTTTCTATTTTAAATTAAAAACTCGTTAACAAAATACCATGTTCCCCCTAACCCCCTAAGGGGGATTGGATTTTTTAGCATTGTCCGCTCGGAAATATCTATGATTACCTTTTTATTGGGTTTTAAAGTGCGGGAAGTCTTTTCATGTCGAAGGATATAGATTTGTAATTTCCCTTATTATCAGAAATTTTGAAAATTAAATCATTGAAATCTTTATCAGCAATTTCAAACGGAGTATCTTCAAATCCCAATACAATATCCTCGCTGTCTTTCTCTTTAAATAAAACATGTTGCTGTTTGGCACCTTCATTCAGAAACTGATCAGTATAATGGGTAGAATTGCCCCAATTGATAGAACCATCCTGCCATCCTTTCAGAATAATAAAAAAACCTATGACCGTGTTTTTGGCAAAAGTAGTATCCCCAAGTTGAAGCATGTCACCTTGTAACAATTCTCCACCTTCGCCTTTGGCTGAAACATTAGGGAATAATAAATGCTTTTCAATATCTTTAACGTTTTTAGGCTCGCTACCAAGTTTATAGGAATACCAACCAACAGAATTCTTATAGACCGCTCTTTCGGCAATAAATGTCAAATAAACTTTGGACTCCCGGGTCAATACAATTCGTTTCTGTACTGTATCTGAAAACAAGAAAGGCAGCGACCCTACTGCTTGCTGGTTGGAGGGGAACAACTGTTCTACACGAGGATATAGGGTTGGGTTGGCTACTGTTCTGATAACTTCCTCAGGAACTTCAGGGATAGGTTCTTCTTTATCTTTTTCGCAACTAACAACCAAGAATATAAATAATGCAAAGACAAATAACTTACTCATAACGGTTTATATTTTTATGTTTATTATTATAACAAACAAAACCCGAAATAGGAGATAGCTATCAGAAAAATGTTGTAATTAATTCAAGCAGTCAACTAAGTTATATCCCGTGGAAATATTATCATTAAAGTCCGATTTTTTAATAGCCCATTTTTTCCGTAACAATCCGGTAAAAACAAGTTTCTCGAAACTTATTACTTCCTTAAAAGCATCATCTATAATAGTACCCTTTCCTTGCCATAGCCCAGAAGATGGAGAGTAACAGATTCCATCAAATTTTTCAGTAATAATCGCACTGATTAGGAGGGCAAACCTTAATGAAAAAAAATCTTCTACATCCCAACCCAAAGTAAGGACGTAATTTGCCTCTTTAATTAGCTTTTCTAAAGGAAAATTTTGTCCAACATAGACACCAGTTCTGCAGAATTTCTCGATGTGAAATTGAATTTTGGTTGTTAATACTTGATTTTTCAGAAGGACTGCTTTATTCCCGTTAAACCTAAAACGAAACTCTACCTCCAAAGGATTAAGTTTAGCTCCAGACTGGTTTATAATGCAATAAATATCAAATGTATTTAGCTTCTCAATAACATTAGGCCAAAGATCAGGCGAAAATTCTTTGAGAAATACTTTTAACTGAAAAATTGATCCAATCACTTTTTTAATTTTAAGGTGGAATCTTCATTTTAAGTAGCCCAACTGTAATTAGGCTTATTTAAGAGCTTTACAAAGAGGGTTTTGCAAATTAATGCTTGGATATAATAATGTCAAGGGAGTAGAGTTGATTCATAAACATCGCTATTTTATGTTTAATAAAGAACAAGATCATGGATATTTTGTTTTATTACTCTCAAATTTATAATTCCAAGTTTAGGAAAACGACGTCTTGACGAACTTTAGAGTAATTTCGAATTAAAATAAGGTGAGTTTAACCAAACTTTTTAAATCCGTTTATAATCAAATTTTGAATTTCGATGTTTAGATTTTACGTTTAATTTAATATTTCTATCTCGATTTTTTTATCAGCAAGGGTATTAGATAGACTTTGGCAAGGAAACAAAGAAAGAACTTCCATGCCCCTCACTGCTTTCTGCCCATATTCTTCCCCCATGTTTTTCAATAAATTCTTTACAGAGTAGCAGACCTAATCCTGTTCCGGTTTCTTTATTAGTTCCGGGAGTCGAGATTTTTTCGTCTATCCGGAAAAGCTTAGAAAGATAATCGTGCGGAATACCTGTTCCATTATCCCGGACTGAAATAATAGTTTCATTATTGGCAATGTAAGAAGATATACAAATTGTGCCCTGATTAAACGAAAATTTGATTGCATTCTGTACAAGGTTCCGAATAATGGTAGAAAGCATATTGACATCTGCATTAACTTCCAACTCACCAGGAACGTTAATTTCAATCTTCTGTTCTTTGGTTTCGTACGATACTCTCAAGCCCTCAGTTGTATCTTTAATCAGGTTAAGTACGTTAATTCGCGTCGGCTCAAAAGCAATTGAGCCTGTTTGGGATCTTGACCATTCCAGCAGGTTCTGTAAAAGGGAATATCCGCGACGTGCTGAATCGTGGATCATTTTTGCCAACTTTAATGTAATTTCCCTATCATCAATAGAAGAGGTCAGAAGCTCAGCTCCCCCCATAAGTCCGGTAAAAGGGTTCTTTAGGTCATGGGCAATAATATTAAAAAACTTATCTTTGGTTGTATTAAGTACTTTTAACTCTTCGGCCAGCTTTTTAAGGTTATCTTCGGCCTGTTTTATATCACAAATATCAAACAGCATCAGGCTCCATCGTTTTCCATGCCGAGGAGTATTGAAAACACCATAATGGCATCGGAACCAGCGCCAGTTTCCTTTTTTATCTTTAAGGCTCCATTCATTTGTAGCAGACCCTAAGCTCTGATAAAAAATATGATCAAACAACCTCTCTCTGGCATCTTCAAAACAGAGAGAGAAAACCGTTTGTTTATTTAAAATAGAAGATCCGAACACTTCCCTGAAGCGCGCATTTCCGTAAAGAATTATACCGCTCTTATCTAATTCGCAGATAAGCGCATTACTTGTTTCGGCAAGCATTCTGAAACGCTCTTCGCTTTCCTTCAAATCATTCTCAGCTTCACTCTTTGAAATGTTAAGGCGAATAGAGACAAGCCCCTGAGAAAGATATTTGGAGAGTTCACTTAAAAGTGAAACTTCATCCTCAAAAAAAGCATTTTTCTCCCTTGAATATATATTCAAAACTCCATAAACCTCATCAAGATAAGTTAATGGAAGAGAAATACAGGATCCTATTCCAAACTTAATGGCATTTTCCTTCCATGGGGTAAATTCAGGGGCGGTTTCAATATCATTGCAGATGACATGTGTTTTCCGGTTAACCGCTGTACTTGTAGGGCCTTGGGTGTCAGAGGAAACATTGATAGAGAGTGTTTCAATATAACCGCCCGAGCCGCCCGACCAAACCAAAGGTGTTATCCTGCTGTCATCGATAAATCCGACCCATGCCAGAGCCTGGTTACATATAGTTGTAATAATTTCACATATTTGAAGCGCGTACTCCTTTTCATTTTCGGCAAGAAGCATGGCCTGGCTGCTTCGGCTCAATGCCAGTAAAGTATTGTTTAACCTAAGCAGTTTTTGTTCGTTATTTTTTCTTGTTTGAAGCTCAGTCTGCAACTGCTCAAACAATTCCGAGTTTTCAAGCGAGAGCGAGAGCGCTGTGGAAAGACGGGTGAGGAATATGGTTTTTTCGGGGGAGAATGATCTCTTTTTATAATAATTAAAAAATATAACTCCTATATTTCCATGACTTGTAAACAATGGCATTACAATCACGGATTGAATTCCCCAGGTGAGCATCCTTTTGTTGTTAACACGTGGATCGATATAGGCATCTTCTACTAATATCGATTTTTTTTCAGCCAATGCCAACAAAGCATGAGGCTCTTCTTCAAGAGGAATGATTAAGTTTAGAGGCATATCGGGAAAATTATACATATGCAGCACCTCCCAATGATCATCCTTTAAGAGCGATACGGCGGCAGAGTCACAACCGATTACATTGGCAGCCATAAGCATGGCTTTCTCTGATATTTCAAAAGTATTGAAAGAAGAGTGTATAACCTTTTCAATTGAGCTCAGGGTTTGATTAAAATATTCGGTTTTCTTTTTGGAAGTTATATCCTTTAAATAAACCTGAACAATCTTGTCCTTTTTATCCGAAATGATTACCGACATAACTTCAACATCGCGGATTACGCCATCCAGCCGCACAATTTTTTGTTCAGCTTCTTTAGCATCTATTGTTGCTAAATTGAGCCTGGACAAAATTATTTCATGATAGTCGGGATGGATGATATCCAGAACAGCCTTACCGATAAGTTCGTTGGCCTGCCTGGCTCCCAAAAGTTGCAAACCAACTGGATTAACGTATTCTATAAATCCGTTTCTGCTTATAATTATTGCAATGGGAGAAAGACCAATTAATCGTTTGTCATATTTTAGATTCTTCTTTGTATAATGTCGGTCTACAGCTTTACTCTTGCGCCACACTGTTAAAGCTCCCACAATTTTGTTTCCTTCCATCAAAGGAGCTGAATTTGCCTCAATATAATGGAGGCCCTTTCCAAAAGAAATAGAAAAAACAATATCTTCTGCCTTATTTCCTTTTAAAGCTTTTGATGTAGCTTCCGCATCCAGTATATACCCATCACGGGGTATAACATTAAACATCCCCGAGAACTGCTCGAAACTAAGTCCCGAAGGATCGAAACCATAAGTTTGCACAAAGGCAATGTTTACTTTTTTTACGGCTTGGGTAGGATCATAAACAAGAACAGGATCAGTAAATGCGTTTAACACCATGTTATTGATCCAAATTGTTCCGCTATCGGTATTTTTTGCGTGGTCTAAATTTGTTGTGTCAAAAATCATATTTACAAAAAACGTTTCATGTTGGGCAGACCTAAATTCATGAACCGGTTACCAAGTTAAACCATTTTGCTCTTATATACAAAAAGCAGGAAGAATAAATAATTAAATCCTTAGTTAAAAACCATCCGCTTCCTGATAAAACAACTTTTGAAATAAAATGGTGGTAAAAATATTGTTTAGCCTCGGAGATACTAATAAATAGGAAAATGGCTAAGAACAATAATAAAATTGCTTTGATAATTGACGATGAACCCACCATTCATCTTTACTTAACTTTGGTTTTAAAGACAAAAAACGTTTCCGTTGTAGGTGCAGAAACACTGGAACAAGCCAAGCAGTTACTGGTTCAACAAAAGCCAGAATATATTTTTATCGACAACTATCTTCCGGACGGAATGGGGATTGAAAACATTCCCCAAATACGGGAGTTCAGTCCAAATTCCACCATAATTGCCATGACCTCCCTGTATAACACCCATTGGAAGAATATGGCATTAAACAATGGCGCAAACCATTTCCTCGAGAAGCCTTTTTCAATCCATCAAATTTATTCCTACATCGAACGTAGCCTAAATGCGTAAAATATACCTCATATTGCCCCGGAAACGCCCCGGGAGTCATAGATATCCGGAATGTAGGAATAAATGGTAAAAATAAAAGATAGAAATAATAAGGCATTCTGTTTTTCTGTTGTCTACGAGGTTGCTATGGCATACATTTAATAGCATTGATAGTTCACAATATAAAATATACAATATGTTTTATCATGTAAAAGAACTTCATTTTAAAGCACGGGTATCGGAACCCGATCCGCGGTTTGCTACCCTTCTGTTGGATCAGTTTGGAGGCCCAAATGGCGAACTTAAAGATGTTATGCTAAGTAAACTCCGGACAAATGAAATAAAGAGCAAAACTCCTGTTGAAGGAGTTATTAGCTGGTCGCAGTACGATAGTAAAAAAGAAAGACCGGTCAAGGCAAAGAGTTAGTAATTTATATATAATCAAATGGGCGAGAGGATAATTATTCTGTCACCCATTTTTACAATTAAACAATATGTTTCCTGAAACTATACACTATACCTTATCTGAAAAATTAAAGGATTTCACAAATGAATATCTTTCGCAACCCAACCGCGCAGCAATAATTAGAAAGTACCGGGAAGATTTAGATCATATTTCGCCTGTTGAAGCTACAAGGATATTCAACTTTCTGGCCTTACGTAATGATTCATTTGAGACTATTAAAATTAATATTGATAAGTTTACAAGTATTGTTTACAAGCCTCTGCGTAAAAATTGCCACCCAAAAAAACACTTTAATTTTTATGATAAATTACATACTGAGAATGCTCAATTATTGAAAACAATAGAACAAAGCCGGCCTCTGGTTAAAAAATTCCTACACGCAAACAACCGCCAAAACTCCACTTTTACAATTGAAATCTTTAACCTTCTGGATATTGTTAGAAAACAAACCCTCAGCAATAAAAAAGAAAAAAAAGCTTTAGTCCACTTACTTGAAAAAATATTACCTTCCTATATGCATTATTTTAGAATAGAAAAGCTATTCTATGATGATTTGACCCAGTTGCTTATCGATTGTGAGCATTTACTCAGAACCAACCCTAAGGACAATACCTTGTTAAACAGGCTTGTTGGTAGATTGTATTTTCGTATTCATCTGACAATCTATCGGGAAGAGTTGATACTTTTCCCCTTAGGGAAACAATTTATCCATGAAAGAATTATCCAATTTTAGATCCTTTGTCCATACATTTTGTTTTAAAATTCCAAGTTTAGGAAAACGACGGTTATATAAGACATTTTTATCATTATTTGCTTCAGTTTCAGCTTTAGCAAGAGTTACGGAACCATAGTTTGACTTCTAAATAGCAGTGTTATATAGAAGCTTTGAATACTAATGTATAATCAATGGATCCTGATTCAGGAGCAGAGATGATCAAGGTACGGTAATCCAAATATTTTATTAATACCTGGGATGAAAATTTAATTCCGTAATTGGAACGGAAGTAATTTTGAATAAAACCATCAATTAATGAAATATTTTTGGTCTTTAACATTTTTTGATCTTCCGAAAGAGTCCAACCATCTTCTGAATTATACCCCCAGTCTTCCAAGGTGCCATCTGCTGCTCGACACCTACTATTAGGAAACATGCGATAAGATCCATTTGGGTAAAATACGAATATATCATCCTTTTCACAACTTTGTATAGTGTTCGTGTTATTTTCCCATACCTGCTCTAAACGCCAATTTCGACTAGACAATAATTCCTTTCTTCCAAGATCTTCCATTAATTTTAAAACGCCATAGTTCGAAAAAGGATACGATTCACAAATATTATTTTTTCGCTTTCCACATAAATTGATAAAGTTAATTAAAGGAACACACCTAGGTCCACGGTCAGGTGGGAAGTTAAATTCGCATCCTTTACTTTTTAATACCGTATTGCCATTTTTGTCTAATTCATATATTGACTTAAAAGAGGTTCCATTTGATTGGTAGATATATGGCTTAATACTGAGAGGCGACCGATTTCCTGCTAAAAAAACCATTCCGACATGATTTATCATATTATCATTATTAAAAAAGTATATAATATCTCCATTATCAACTGAGTCGATGAGAAAATTACGGCCTTTATCCACATATCTAAGATTCTGATAGCCCGAATTCTTCATAAGCTTATTTAAATGGTTTGCATTAGCTAATTCCGAGGCTGATAAATCACTGATTTTAAGGCCAGTCTTTTGTAACATGGTCACAACCATAGCTGAGCAATCTAGTCCAAATAATCGATTGTCGCATTCGCCATTTTTCTTCCTTTCGTTAATGGTATTATCCTTGTTAAATACATATGCCAGTCCTATCTGCTTCGGTTCTAAAATAGGATCTACTCCTTCTGGAATAATCCATTCCTCAGACCTTGTTAATCTTGATCCTTCTTGGAATAATAAATTGATATATGATTTATAATTATTGCTTTCAGCAAATGATTTTTTATTAGGTCGCGATAAAAATTCATCTAAGGTTTCTCCATCAAAGAAAACTAAGTCTTCCGGTTTAATATTTATTTCGTCTAGAGAAGCAATAAGGGAATCATTTTCAAACGTAAGTCCTTCATCCGATTCATAGATTTTCCCCGAAGGTGTAGTTTTTTCATGTTCACAGGCAATGGAGATACATATTAGAACGAATATAGGCAAAATGAGCTTCATGTTTGATTTGACAAAGCAAGAGGTTTTCATAGTAAAGAATATAGATTGTAGTTAATTCTAAACAATCTATGAATATAAAATGTTGATAACTTTAATCGTATCTCGAAACTCCGGTTATGAGTTTGTAAAAACGAACGTTTTTCCGAAACCATCACTTTGATAATTTTAGTGCGGCAAAATAACCCTAAAAATTGCTGCAACCATGCAGCTTTTGATTGTTATCTTCGAAAGTTCGATAAACTGTTTTGAATATTCATAGTTTGGTTTACCTTTATAAAGGGATTTAAACGGACCTTTGAACTATGATTTTTGGATACGCCAGGGTAAGCACCCGGGAACAGAACCTGGACATGCAAATCGATGCCCTGAAAAAGTATGGCTGCGAAAAGATTTACCAGGAGAAAGCCTCCGGTACAAAAACAAAACGTGAGGAGCTTGACAAGCTCCTGGAGCAGCTCCGCTCTGGCGACATCCTGATTGTGTATTCACTAGACCGGCTCGGGAGGACTGTCTTACAGCTGATCAACCTGATTACAGTATTTAAGGAAAAAGGGATCCAGTTCAAAAGCATTACTGAAGGTGCTTTTGACACAACTTCGCCAATGGGTGAGGCGATATTCCAGATTATTGCCGTGCTAAAGTCTGTAGAGGTTAACGTATTGAAGGAACGTACACGATCGGGGCTTGATGCTGCCCGGGCAAGAGGACGCTTAGGTGGCCGGCCGGTTGGATCTTATGATAAGGTAAAAGCGGCTGCTGCGGCTACACTTTATCAGAAGGAAGCACCCATCAGTCAGATTTGTGGTACTCTGAAAATAAGCAGGTCTACTTTGTATGATTATTTAAGAAAAGAAGGAGTGGAATATAAATGAATTGTATTCACATTTGATAAATTATAAGTCATTGCACTTTATTTTTCATGACATTTGTCATGTTTTTAGTCCTATTCTGAAATTATCTTTGTAAAAACATCGTATCAAACGATTGGATATGAAAAAGATTGATAAGAAATCTTTAATAATCGAAAAAGCAAGGCAGATCATTGAAGATAAAAAGAGAATTCAGGATCATATTGCCTCGGGAAAAGATATTTCTGAGCTGAAAAACTATGGGATTAAGTTCGCCCAGCCCTTATAATTACTCCCTTTGCCACGGTATTTATCAATTTGAAACTTCTCAAAACACTACTTATGTGGTGAACTTTGTGTTTAGGAATGGATATTTCCCGGAAAATGAATTTTTAGAAGATAACGTTTATCTAATAAGTTTTCACACTTCTTCTAGGTCACGGAAATTTGATCAGCGCATTGAGCTTACGCTTGTTAATATAATCACAGAATTTTTCAGTAGAAATCCAGAAAGTGGGCTGATATTTCTGTGTGATATATCTAATAATCTTCAAAGACCAAGGAAAATAACATTCAATAAATGGTTTAAAAAACATAATACATGGTTTGAGAAGCACGATTTTAAAATCCCCGGGGGAGACCACGAATATCTGGCATCCTTAATTGTTCACCAAGAAAACCCATACAAGAGGATTATGCTTAAAGAATGTAATAAATTCGTTTCCGAAGTATCAAAATAAAGGGCTGAAGGTTTAGAATAAAATTTCTCCCTTTTCCACCATATGACTTGATGTTATTTAGTATCATCAAATAAAAGTGAAATAAATTTGAATGTAGAATAGATTTCTCCCTCACTTTCTCACAAAACCCAGATTTCCAAGGTTAATCTTTAATACATCGAATTGGATATCCATTTAATTCCTCATTATACGCTTTGATAGGTATTATACCCAGGTTATACCCTAGGCCCCACAATTTACTTCTACTGTAGTTATCGCTAGAGGTCCACCAAACAGTGGCTGTTTTTAAAAACTCTCCATGCCATACTCGTTTGCTGCCAGGTTCAAATGAAAAGCCTTTTTCAGAAAGAATTATAGGAATAGCTGTATCATAGCGTAGAGTATCCAATCCTAAATTCTTTCTTAATTGAATCCAATCATCATTGGTTGGAACATGCCACCCGATTGGGCAGACATTGCGATTATCAGAGGCTACATACCAAGTATATAATCTTCCATTCTTAATAACAAGGTTTTCATTACCATCATAAGCCCATTCATATTTTGGAGAATCTTCTTTAAAAATATTGATTGTATCAGATTTTGTTTCAATTCTTTCCCCATTACAATAATGAGTAACTCTTAGATTCTCATTCATCCATTCTTGCGATCCAATAGATATGGTGGCATATGAATTACCATCAACATCCTTCACGTTTTGGGCATTTAGAAAGTGGCCTAAGAGAAGTAAAATTCCTAAAATGCTTATTGATAATCTAAAATTGTTTTTCATTATCCGGATTTTTAATCTTTAACGTACTTGATATTTATAAAGTTTCAATCCAAAATTTAAGAAGGTCGTCCCAGTCTTTTGGAACGTCCTCCTCATTAATCTTTATGCAACTGTTTCTGATAATTCTTTACCAGGTTTAAATTTAACAGCTTTTTTTGCAGCAATTTTAATTTCCTTTCCTGTCTGTGGGTTACGTCCGTTACGGGCCGACCTTTGTAAAACTGAAAATGATCCAAAGCCGATAAGCTGAACTGTTTCTCCTTTCTTTAAAGAAGCTCCAATAGCTTTGGTAACAGCATCCAAGGCTGCGCCGGAATAACCAATATTTGAATATTTCCTACCGGTTTATACTTTTGGTGTGTGTGGATTAAGGTCATGAATTCTCCCAAATTCCCTTACCACAATGTCTGACTACTTAACAATTTAAAGCAAAACGACCTTTCACTCCAAAATCAAGAATATATCTCCCTGATTTTCAATTATAGGCTATGTTCAATAATTAACTATATGTTAAATAGGGCTGGGAGAATAAAGCAAAGCGGCCAATCAGTTTTTAGCTAATTGACCGCTCTGGGAGTTCCGGGACTGCTTCCCGAACAGGTGCAAAAATATTATTACAACTTATTTCTTTTCCTTCTTACTAGGGATTTCCCGTTGTTATTATTCTCCCTTGTTTCTTCAATTTCCCAGCCCTTCCAGCGCTTTGCAATCCGAATCTTATTTCGAGTTATGAAGTAATGAGATTTACAATCAAAAGACCAATTGCCAATAGATGGTGAAAGCGATACAGTCTTCCCGTCAAAAATAAGTTCCCAATCAGTTGGGGAAAGAGGTGTCACCACTTCATTCCCACAACCGCATAGGCATTTGTGAACGGCCGTACAATATTCAATTGAGATGTACAGTGTTCCTTCTTCCAACATTTCGGGAATATAATCAACAAATTTATGTTGTATAGTCTTCATGAATTAATTGTCCAGTGTTTATTACAAAAGTTGAATTGTGCTCTTCTTTCAAATCCTGGTAAAAACCACATAGCTTCTTCCATTTGATCACAGCTAGAAGAGCGTTTAAGGCGTTAAGATCTGCGATTTGGATATTTGTAGCATATTCATTGTCATCGGTCTCAGCAGCTCCAATCCTATATGGAATATGGTCATGCTTATTGGAGGTTCCAACAGTAACCCTTATAGACCCGACAAGGTTTTCTTCTGCAATATTTACTCCGAGTCCGACATCAATAAAGGTTATGCCAAATTCCTTAAGCTTTGAAATGATCATACCCCTTGCACGATTACTATCAATACAAATGAAAACAAACGAAAGCCCCTTCAATAGATCGATGTTTGCTTCCAAAACCTTTTCGGGAACTGGTATTATTCCTCGTCGTATCTTTGAATAGATTGCTGCATAATAGTCAACTTTCTTTAATCGTTTGTTTAACGTGTCAACCGATGCGGCTCCGGGTGAACGAAATGCATTATGCTGCAAAAATTCATCCCCATCAAAAAGTAGAATCTCATCAACAGGTGTTTTTGCAACTAGGTCTAACACGTAAGAACCCGTTCCACCTAAACCAATAATACCTATCCTCTGGCCTTTAAACTTCTCATTTAACCGATTGATATTAGCACGGCTTGAATTTGAATCCGTATATAGAAAAACAGACTCGTCTTCACTGCACTCAAGCACTTTGTACGTTTGGGCGGTTACAGTTCTATCAATCGATTTTGCTGGTGCAGTAATGATGTCTGCGTAGCGTTTAACCTTATGATGGTAGTTATCATAACCATTGGGTGGCTTATTAGAAAACATGTGGTTTATTATAACCCCTTCCGATATCTGCTGATTAGGACTTGAATGTTGAATAGCGGTAATGATGCTCCCATCTTTATTGCAAGGATGATCTCCCATAAAACCCATTACATGGGTATCGGGGCGCATTGTGACCTCATTATTCAACGCAAGGGTAGTTATAAGTTTACCGTACTTGATTTCCTGACTATTGTTTACATAAGGTATATGGTGGACTATCAGATGCCCACCCTTTACCTCTATTTCAAAGCCCTCATCTATGAGTTGCTTTAAATCATGACTACGACTTATCTGTGCAAGTAACATTGAAAATCATTTTATCTTTTACAAAAACTTTATCTTCTTTTACCATTGAACCTTCAGGATTCTCATGCGGCCCTCTATCGTAGGTGACAGTATAAACTCTGTTCGGGCTGGGGTCATAACTTTCAAAAGCCAGTACAATGAGCTGTTCAAAGGAAATAATTCTTTCAGTCCAAAGTCTGGGCCTTCCATTCACTATAAGCATAACCTTGCGATCCTTGTCTTTGGAATAGAAGTGCTCAATTTCAGGACGGGCAAGATTTACTTGCTTTTCATCAGGAATTGGTTCATCTTCCCAAGGTTTTTTTACTGCGAGAAAAATCTCGTCTTCTTTAGGAATGACTCCAAGTTTTCTTACTTCAGCACCAGTAATGTATTGCTGGTGCCATTCGTACTTCTTACCGTTGATCGTAAGGTTTAGAACACGCCCTGCGTGTTCTTGAACAGGATGCTTGTCCTTTTCGTTCGTCATTGTGTTTAAAATTTTATAGTTTAACATATTTATTGATGCTGTACTTAATTATCTTTGTACAAGCCTTCATAAATATTACTTCAAATCGTTACTAACGGTTTTGGGTAGTCAATGTAGTAGATCAAGTTACTAATGAGCAATATCTCGGATTTACATAGCGATACAACTGAGAATCTTCTGGAATACATCCAATGGAAGGATGATCCTGAATATGCCGAAATAGCTAAAGAAGCATTTCGGGCTTTTACGTTTCGTTTTCAACTAGATCTTCAAAAGAAACTTATTCCTATCTGTAGAAACTGGGGCTATGATGAACAAATAGCGAGTGAAATTGCATATGGCACCTTTGAACGAATATGGAAATACCCAAAATTTGATATTGCAAAGGCAAAATACAAAGAGTATAACAAAGCTGTAAGTTTCTATTTGTATCGTGTTGCAAATCACTTATTGGCTGATTATAAAAAAATGGAGGACGATGATTATCCATTTACAGGAGACGAAGAAATTGTCAGAGAATTTCCAGATGTTGAGAATATGGAAATGGGAAAGGAGAGAAAATCGATTTTATTAGAAAGGTTTGCACATATTCAAAACGCTTTAAATCGACTTACGCCTAAGCACAAGATCATCTATCTTACATACAAACAATATGAATCTGAAATTAAAGATGGATTTAAGCTGCCAAGAAAATTGCTGAAAAAGTTAAGAACAGAGCTTGACTTAACGCAAAACAGTATTCGTGTTTACAAAAAAGAAGTGTTTGAGGAAGTAGATAAATATTTAAAAACTTATGGCTCAAAATAAAAAACATATAACACCAGAGAATATAACCGAGTGGTTATCTTCTACGGGCTTCCTTTTCCCCAGGAACGAAGTTGAGCTTGAAAGGTTTGAGAAACTATATGGAGATATAGATTTCGGCTTAACAGGTAAGGAGATTGATCCTGATCAAATTATAAATGGCACTTTTAAAGAAAAAAGGATAGCTAAAATTCCAGACAATATTAATAAGATAGAAATCAATCCTTATCGCATGGCCGCTAGAAATGGAAACGAGTTGCCAAAGCACATCCTGGATAAAATCAAAAAAAACCAAAGCAAGCCCAGAAATGATTCACCCGAACCGGAAGGCTCAGATAAGTAAATTGGCAGAGTTTATTGCCTATGAGTTCTCCTATAAGAATCTCACGTTGCTTAATGAAATTGCTCAGTTTGAAGATGTGCCTGTTCACTACGATAACTACGAAGATGCTTTTGATGGAATGTTGCTTTATGACATAGATGGATGTGATTTTCATATTCATATAAACACTGATAATGGAAATCGGCAAGATTCGAGAAGAGGAAGATTTACATTTGCTCACGAACTTGGACATTTCTTCCTAGATGAACATCGTCTGGGATTAAAATATGGTTTGCTTGAACCACATGCATCATTTCACAATTTAAATCAGAAGTCATTAATAGAGGAAGAAGCTGACTACTTTGCAAGTTGTTTATTAATGCCAAAGGATAAATTTAGGAATTATTCGTCCGAATACAGAAGACTAACAGGAAAAAGGAATTTCTCTCTAGACATATTACTTGGTTTATCAGAAAGTTTCAAAACAAGTGTATTATCAACTCTTATTCGATTCGGCGAAATTGGTACCCATGAGATTTTCGCTGTGGTTTCTAAGGACAATCTCGCGAAATGGTATGTAAAAAGCATAGACTTTCCCAATTGGAAATTCAAAATCAAAGTCGGTGACACAATACCACAGACTACAGTTGCCGGGGAATATTATTCAACAGAAAACAAAAAGTATACCGGCATTGCTCAGATGTCGGTTGAAGACTGGTTTAATCCGCCGATTGATGATAATAGAGCAAACCGAAAAATGTATGAGCAATGTTATTACTCAGATAGCTATGGCTATGTGATTAGTTTAATGTGGTTTGATTAATTAATTTATAATTATAAGAGCTGGACTAAATAACATCAAGCTTATGTCTACAGAGCATTCGGGTGAAATAGAAAATGTTTGGGCAAAAACAATTGAATGGAAAGATATACATATCAGCCATGTCAGCCAGGAAAATAAAGGTAGAAAAGGTTATTTTTGTCAAAGCTGCAAAAAAGAAATGCAAGCTGTTAAATCCGAAATTCAAGGCAGAAAACAGTTTTTCAGACATGATCCTAAATCCTACTTACCTGGAGAAAAGAAATGCACTTACTCTGATGAAACATTCAGACATAAATTAGCCAAAGAAATCCTTCAAAGGATCAAAAAGATTAAAGTTCCCGCTATATATAAGTTTCCACCTGTAGGAGTTAAAGGCCAGGCTATGTTTTTGTCTGAAGCAAAATTTGTGGAAGCGCATTCGGTCAGAATAGAACTATCGTTTTATGAAGATGATAACGGCAAGGTTTGTTGGGGAAGGGAAATTTCACCTAATGGAAACCTTCTTATTAGACCCGATGTTGCTTTTTTTAATGATAAAGGTGAACCAGTACTTTTAATAGAAATTGTTGCTACACATAAAATTAATCAAGATAAATACCTTAAAATTAAAAGGCTCGGAATTAATACTGTTTGTATTCCAATCCCAAAAGATTCGGCTGAAAACATCGAGAAAGCCTTTTTAACTTCAAAATATATTCAATGGGTTTATAATTATGAGCAAGAATCAACAGCTTACATACCAACTGCCGAATCAGATAAAGATGGAATACCATCTTTTGATGAACTCCCGAAAAGAATTTTCACAGAAACTGTCTCGTGCCGAGAGTTCCAGATTAGCGAACTTATACGAAGAATTAAAATCTGTTTATCAGCAAGCGAATACCGAAACGTTGAACAACGAATTAGATCAGAGTTATCAAGAGTTGAGGCACTTACAAACGATCTTGAAAAACAAAGACGAGAATTACAGGAAGGAATACGAAACGAACTTGAAGAAAAATATCGAACGAGAAGAAGCGCAATTGATCGAGCGCAGGAAAGTCTTGAACGAGAAGAAGAAGCGTTCGAAAGAAGTTTTCGCGATGGAATTGAAAAACAGGCTGGAATCTCTGAATCAGATTTACACGGAAAAATCACAGCTTTGGGAGAAAAAGAAAGAGAAGCTGACGAGAGATTTCTACAAAAAACAGACAATTTGCAGTCTCAAATCTGTAATTATAGACTTCAGATCGCAGACATTATCGGAGAGCAAGACGCAATTAGAAAAGAAATTGACCAAATTCAATCCGATATTGAAACTTTACCAGGACAAACAGAGCGAATACAACGAGAAATCGACGCCTTACCTAGACTTGAAGAAGAATGCCGAGGATTTATCCAAAATAATACCGCCTCTCTCAATGAAATTACAAACAATCTCAAACGAGAACAAGAAAGATCAGGAGAGTTACGAAAAGATGTTGATGGAAAAATTGCCGGAATACGAGACAAGCTTGAAGAACGGTACCGAGAAGAAGAAAGGAGAATTGTTGATGCAGTTAAAAGAAGAGATTTTAGTGGAGATGACGAGTTTGCCCGATCTTGTAAAGACTCGCTTGAAAGACTGGGATATTATAAGAATTGGGAATTATTGGCTCAACAAAGAAACAGATATGAAGAAGCTATCAGATGCATTCAGTTCATGGATTACAAGAATTGGCATGACTGAAGAAAGATTTTGGGAGTTATTTGAAAAAAACACTTTGAAAAAATAAAACTGCTATTACATGTATTCATGGACTAAAACATTTTTTTTGATAATTGGAAAGAATACAAACCATGTTATATGTAATACGTGTAATTATTCAATTTCCTAATTTGGTGATTAGGTGCGAAGTATATTAAAATATCCAATTCTCAATTATGTCTCACAAATCCAGATGTTTACGATCTTCTTACTATAGTAGTATTAATTGGATCATATTGGTAATTTAATATTTTCCCATTAATAATTAATTCTATCGTTTGCTCGATTACTTCGAGAGGGGCAATGAACCATTCCCGAGGACAATGCTTTAGCCCATTTTCATCAATAACGTCGATGTTTAAACAAGAACTGCCAAAGAAATTGTGAAGCAGGTTTTCGAGCTTTTGCGGGTTCATGTTCAAACATTGCCACCCTGTTACGAACTCTACGGGTGCCATTAAATAAGTAGGCTCCTTTTCTGCATTTTTAATACGCAATTCAATTGAGGTTGTGGAATATCCAATTTTATACAAATTCTTAAGAGATGTAATGCGGGAGTCGTTACTTTTTGACTTTAGAATATAGATAAAGCCCGTAGTTACATCATCCTTTGAAACGGTCCCAAAACTTTCTAAGAAACCTTGGTTGACCTTATCAATATTATCGGTAACGACACTTCCATTGGAATATAGGATTTTTTCAACTGACCTTTTGAGCATGTTTGATTCTGTGCCATTTTCGAAAATACATCTTGTACGACCATCTGCAAAAACTCTGGTTCCATCAGGTCTATAATGCTCTTTTCGGGTAATGCTAATGCTTTCCAAATAGAAAAGCACACCATTGTGCACATAGTATGATCCTGCAATTAAATTCTTTTGACCAAATTCAATTAGCTTACGTTTTTTATTTGCAAGATCTTGTTGTACTTCCTTAAATAAGTGTTCGTATTTTTCGAAATCTTTGCATGGTTTTCTTTTTGCAATGAACTCTGCACTTGCTCTTTGGAAATCTTTTGGGGTATGCTTAAAATCAAATAAGCCTTCGGTATCGGCACTTAATAAATCAAATGTTGAATCATTGAAAATATCATCTATTGAATTTATTTCTTTTAATTCAAATTGTAAAAGGTTGAATTTATCAAAGGGTTTTAGCGATGCCATCTTTTCCTGGCTTTCTCTTAAGCTTTTTAAACGAGTGTAAAGCATATACTCGCCTATACTGCTTGGATTTGCCTGAGGTTCACGACTATTTTTTTCAAAATAATCATTTATCTCAAGAAAAGATGCCAGCAACCGTTCATCAGCATTGCGTACTGTTATAACTTTGGGTTTAACAACCAGCAATCCTAAAGGATCGTTATTAAAAATATCATTTAATACTGAGTCCTTATCCATTTTCTGCTTGGCGTTTACGTTTTTCTTCTTTTAAATAGATAATGCATTCGGCCATTCGTTTTTCTAAAGGATCGTTAGAACTTAACTGAGGTTCTTTATTATAGGTTTTGACAAACTCCTGAATTTTTGGCCAAAGGATTTTTGCTTCTTCAAAATCCATTTTTATACGGGTTGCCTCAATGGTATCTTGTATAACTTTAAGAACTTTAGTGGTTACTGATTTAGAAAGGATTTCAAAAGCTTTCTGGAAAGGATTTATCCTGTCAATAAGGTCAACATGAATATCATCAATATTGACAAAATTATCTGCCATACGAATAAACCGTTTGTCCCCCACCTCTGTGATTTCACCATTTTTAATTACCGAATCGACTACTACATGCTGCCGGATTTCTTCAACCTCGGTTTCGGACAAATCGGGATATTTGACTTTGATAATTTTGGGTATAAGAACTTTGTTTATTACTTCTGGGTCAACATTGCCCGGAATAGCTTTAATCATTGTATCGTCCTGTAAAATGGTTGCCTTTAGATCGTTTAAATCTGAATCAATAATGTCTTTTACCCTTTGTGTACTTGGTTCCTTAAACCCTTTAATCTTTATTTCTCCTGGTTGGGGTTTATCCTCATCGGATACCTTGGTTTTAAAATTCCAGTTTGGGGCCAATACTTGCTCCATTAATAAGGAGGCTGTAATCGCTTTTAGCATGTTGTTTACAGAAAGCTTTACCAAATCATCATCGGCGTCAGGTTGAGCAATAAGGTTTGTAAACTGTGCGTGGGTTTTATTGCTGCTATCGCGGGTAGCCCGACCAATGATTTGAATAATTTCAGTTAATGAGCCACGGTACCCGACTGTTAAGGCATGTTCGCAATATGGCCAGTCAAAACCTTCCTTTGCCATTCCCAAAGCAATAATTAAATCCATATCATCGATGGATTTAATGTTTCGCAAATAGGCTACAATCTTATCCCGTTCCCTTTGGCTGTCTTCCACCAAATCTGCAATTTTTATTGTTTTGCCATCATTATGACGTTTCACATAAATTACACCTGTAGCAGAATCTTGCTTTTCAACTTTTCCGATGGCATCTATTATAAAATCAACTTCTTTGTGCTTGTCTTTAGTGGATTCTCCTGAATTAACGTTTGGAATATGTACGATGGTTTTTTTATCCGTATCTAAAACTTCCAAAATAGCAGACATGTAACGACCTTGATAAAAGTGATAGCCGATGCCAAGCGATTTCAAATAATTATAACCATTTAGCTGTTCGTAGTAATTGTAAGTTACTTTAGTAAACCGAGCTTCATCTTCCGGCTTAAGCACCGGTACACTATCCCCACGAAAATAAGATCCCGTCATGGCTATTATGTGGGCAGTAGATTTATCCATTATGCCACGAAGCAATTCGCCCAAACGGTTGTTAACGTCAGCCGAAACATGGTGAAACTCGTCAATAGCCAAAAGGCAGTTGTTGAACTTTTCTTCGGAGATTTCCTCACATGCAAAGCGAAGTGTTGCATGGGTACAAATCAAAATTTGTTCTGTACTATCAAGAAAATCGTGGAACGAGGAAACTTTGCTTTGACTGTTATCACTACCAACAGTACATAAATTGTATCTGTCATTAGGTTCCCAATTAGCGAAAAAGCCATATTGCTTTAAATCGGTTGCGGCAAAAGAGCCTCCGATTGATCTTTCGGGAACTGCAACAATAACCTTTTTTAAACCCTGATGCATGAGTTTGTCCAAGGCAAGAAACATTAAAGCTCTAGATTTACCAGATGCAGGCGGCGCTTTTAATAACAAATAACGTGCATCGCGGCTTTGAAATGCCTTTTCCTGCATTTCACGCATTCCCATGGAATTGGTTTTAGAGCTTTGGCCTGTTTGGGCATAGGTAACTTTTACAATATCGGGCATGGGTTATTTCTTTTTGGTTTTTGATTTGGGTTTATTTTCAGCACTAAACAAAGTACCTCCATTTTGTTCTTCATCAATCATCTGCTCATATAATTTAAATAAATACTCGAGGCGTTCTTCATCGGATTCGAAAGGTTTGCTGCGATAACAGCGTTCAATTGCCAAATCGTTTAAGCGATGAGCCTCTCGCATACCCTCGGGCATTTTGTCGGGGTCATATAGCTCAGCAAGTGTTTTTTCCGGGTGTTTTTCGCGTTCCTCGAGGATGCGAAAGGTGCATTGTGTGAGTTCCTGTTTTTGAGTTTCGTTAATTAAGGGGAAGGGGAAAGAATTATAACAAATTTCTGTTGAATATCTTATACTTGTACCCAAATAACCTCCAACTGCTTTAACCCAAATCATATGAATACTTGAAGATAAAATTGAAAAAATAAATGGTTCACTATCATAAATAACTTGGGCTGATTCAATTGGAATTACATCCTTAGAAAAAAAACCACATTGCATAAAAGTCCTTCTTTCTGAAGTTGTACGAGGAATCAATATAAAACCATTATCTGAAACCCTTCTATATCTAAATTGATGAGCACGATTTACTAATGTTTGAGCAACTTCACCACCATTTGCTCTAAATTCTCTTACTTGCTCTATTCTTTCATTAATGGGACTTATTTCAACCGCTTGTGCTAAATTATCATCTTCAATCCACAAACAAAATCGGGGAATACTATTTAAAAACTCTTCTCCCCCTATTAAAGGTCTAATAAATTTTTTGGCTAATGGATACTCTGCTAATATTTCATCTCTTTCTTCTTGGGACAATTTTAAAAAATTACCTTCTAAAGGCATATTGCCAAAAACCATTTCTGGTAATTTTGAAATCGAGCTTCTTCTACTTGATACAATAATAGATGGGCCTTCATTTAGATATGGTCCAATGTTATCAACTTCTTTGCAATATTCGCCAAATATGTATTTTCTCTTTTTTCTAAGATTACCTCTTATTGAAAATATGACAACTTGAACACCAGCCTTATCTTTTGCATTATTAGTCCATTTAAAAGGTGGATATGCAAAGCCTATTTCAATTTTGTTATTATATAAGTTTGGCCATAGTAAACCAACTTGATTACCTTGTATGACAGACTTTGTTGAAACAAATGCAGCCTCATTATTTGAGTCTTTAATATAGAATGATGCCTTGTAAAACCAGCAAGAGATGTAGTCTAGATTCTTAAAATCTTTGATATTCTTAAACACATGTGACAAGTCACTTCTTTGCTGAACTTCTTGAAGTTTAGCACCTAAATAAGGCGGGTTCCCCAACACATACACTTCATCACCTTCCTGTTTTGGGCAGACGTCATCCCAATCCAATCGGCAAGCATTTCCTTGCACAATATTTCCAGACTCTCGTAGTGGTAACGTAGGATTTGTGCGGCCAAATTCATTAAAGAATTCAACGTTCATTTGGTGTTCTGCAAGCCAAAGCGATAGCTGCGCTATTTCGTGAGCGAAATCATCGATTTCGATTCCAAAGAAATTGCTTAACTGGATGTGCGAAAATAATTCAACCTGAAATGAAGCTGCAAGGGCCAATTGTTTTTGCGGTATAGAAAACATTTCAAGTTGCTCTGTATTTTTATTAAATCCTGCGGCTAGTTTCTGTAAGTAAATAAGATGCTGTATTATTTTGATCTCTAATCTTCTTAATTCTTTATAGGCAATGATTAAGAAATTACCGCTTCCGCAAGCGGGATCAAAAATTTTAATTTTTGATAATCTTATAAGTAGTTTTTGTAAAGCGCGTGGATCATTTTTTGCTTTTTCAAATGCATCGTAAAGGTCGTTTAAAAATAAAGGTTCGATTACCTTCATGATATTTGGAACGGAAGTGTAATGCTGTCCTAAATTACCGCGTTGGTCAACAGAAATGACCGCCTGGAACATGGACCCGAAAATATCTGGATTGATTTCTTTCCATTGCAAATCCCCAACCTGAACAAGGGTTAAGCGTGATCGCCTGGTAAATTTTGGCGAAGCAAAGTGCTGTCGAAACAAGCCGCCGTTCACATAAGGAAAGGCTTGAAGATATACAGGTAAACCAATCCGCTTATCTTCAGGCGTATCTAATACTTCAAAAAGTTTATCAAAATAAGAGTGTAAGTCGCTGCCATCGGACTGCGTATGTGAATCAATACCATTTGTAAATTGGCCTTGTGCAAAAATATTAGTGTCTTCTGCAAAGAAGCAAAAGAGTAATCGGGAGAGAAAAACATTTAAGCTATGAGCGAATTCTGGTGATGGGTCGGGATTGTCTTTTCGAATTTCATCGAAAAGCTTTGCCATCTTATCAGCAGCTTTAACATCGTCAGGGTTTTCATTTACATGATTTTTTTTTTCCATTCCCGCCCATGGCAAAAAGAAGTCGAAATATTTAGGTAGTTCGTTTATTGTTATTTCAATTGTATCAAGCGTTTTTGTATCCTTTGCGATTAGTGTTATAGAGTCTGTAACGATTACAAACCTTGGTTCATGTTTAAACACCCGAGGATTTTCAATAACAGCTTTAAACAGTTCCTGAGGGCTTTCTAAAAAAGTGGTTTTAAAAAATAGCTTTTTCTTCCAGTCGATCTCGCCTTCTACTTTAGAGAGGTTCAAATTACCGTTTTGTAAACGGGATATTGATGCCTTGGGGGTGCCATAAGCTAACAGCAAATCGAATATAAAAGTCTCCTTATTAAAAGACTCTATTAGGGATTGAAGGTTTCTTTCTATCTGGACACTATTCATTATTGATAAATTAACTCTTAAAAATAAGTATTTGTGGATAAGAAAAGCTGTTTTCAAGCAAATTATTAATGGAAGCCGGGGAAGTAATAAAAAGTTGAAAAAGCATTCCGTATCTTTGTAGCTTATGAAAAAATACAAATATTCAATTGAACTGCATCTGAAAGATGAGTGTAACGCAGAACTTGCAGCTTCAGAATTCTCCAGAGCTCTGGAACTTCTAAAATTAATGTTTCGACAAAACCTTCAATCTATGTCACTTCGTTACCTTGAGAATGAAAAAGACCTTGCTCAGCAACATTGTTTCCTGCTAAATCAGGAACTTACAAGCCGGAATTTCAATAATGTTGAGTTCAGAACAAAAGAGGTTTAATCTTAAAAATTACCTTCAACTCATTTAATTATATACATTTGAAATAATATTAATTTAATTTTTTGTCAATGCAGAATGCAATCATAAACCAATTATCAGAAATTCTGAATCAGGATGATACAACTGAGATAGTCTTCATCGCTGAAGATGGTCAAGAGGTCGCTATCGAAGATGCTATCAAACAGAAAACTAAAGGAACCATTGTAGAAAGAAAATTTTCCAAGAAAGAAGAAGTCTCAAAACTCCTTTTTAACAAAGAACGGATGGGCATTGAAGATTTTCTGACGGCAGTTGATACCTTTGAAAAGACAATTCAAACCCTTTGGGAAAATTCTGGGTATGGCTTTAAGTCTAAAAATTATGAACATCTCAAAGACATACTTTCAAAATATCAAATAAAAGAAATGACCAAAAGAGAAAAGAAACAATAATCACATCTTATCATGACCAAACAAGATATCGTAAACGAGATCTCCCGCAAGACCGGAATCGAGAAAGTAACAGTAATGTCTACTGTAGAAGCTATGATGGAGACCATCAAAGACAATATGGCCAAGGATAAAAATGTTTATCTCAGGGGCTTTGGCACTTTTGAAGTTAAAAAACGTGCAAAGAAAACCGCCCGGAACATTTCCAAAAACACAACAATCATTATCCCGGAACACTTTATCCCTAAATTCAAACCATCGAAAGAATTTGTACAAAAGGTAAAAGCCGAATAACACTAAGATCAATTGCCCCTAACCCCACAGGGGATTGGATTTTTAAGCTTTTTCTCGCTCGGAAATATAATGTTAAGGTTCCCGGCTGGTCCTGCCAGAGTCAGGATTAAAATGGATATTGCCAACTGAAACGTCTACCAGTCTTTCAATGTCCTGTACCAGGCTTTGGGTCCTTACTACCGAAAAGAACCGTATCTCGGCCCGTGGAAAAACCACGTGTAACTTCTGAGCACATGCCATCCCTGTTCTGCCTAAAGTCAGGACATCGTCCACAAGGGTAATATGTGCAGGGGGTATCAATAAACCGGAAACTTCAAAACTTTCCTTGTGCTCCGTGACAGAAGGCCGTGCGTCAGCATTGGGCTGGATCGAAGATTTTCTTACAGCCCTCTCCCTTTTTATGATAGGAGCCACATCACCAGCTAAACCTGCCCCTTTCAGGCATGAGGCAATTACCATTGCAGGCCACAAAGCACCATCCTGCAAAAGAGAGCTTCTCGGGATGGGCACCAATGTCACGCCTCCATTCAGGAACGGGTACCAATCAATACCCTGGCTGTTCTGAAGGTGTTCTATCGCCCTGTTGACATACTCTTTGTTGCCATTTTTCAGCCCGTCACAAAGCGATCTGGACCTGACAGACAGGTCCGCCCTTCCGCGGGGGGAATAATTCGCAACGGTTAAATATGGGAGGTTAAAAAGCAAGATCGAAGGATGAAGTCAAACTGGGAATGTTTTCAAAAACAGTGTCCATGTCTTCCCTGCGAAGGATCTGCGCACCGTAATTTAACATTTCCTTTGGCCAGGTTAATTGAGTGTTTTCAGCGATATTCTGAAGGATAAAGACTAGCCTTCCCAAACGCAGTGCTTCCCATCCCTGATGCCGGGTGCCGCTGTTTTCACTTGCCTCCACTATTATAGTGGCATCGCTTATCAAGGCCATCGTCCGGTTTCGCATTGGGAAATTTTGCTTCTGGACGGAATAGTTCTCAGGGAATTGCGTTATAGCAAGGTGTTCATTTACAATCTTCTCAAAAAGTGCTTTGTTTGAAGCAGGATAAACTTTGCTAAATGGCGTTCCAAGAACGGCAATTGTCCTGCCGTTTTCCTTTATGGCCGTCTGATGGGCAACGGTATCGATCCCTTCGGCAAGGCCGCTTACAACAATAATGCCGTGTTCTACCAAAGCCTTTGTCAGTATCTGTGCCCTTAGTACCCCATTTTCAGACGGTTTCCTGGACCCTACAACAGAAACCCTGACCCCCTTTTGCAAAAGGCTTTCATCGCCCTGCAAAAATAGTTCTACCGGGGCATTCACCCTTTCGAATTCATTAAGGCGGGAGAGGTACTGTGAATAGTTGAACTGGCCCATGAGCTGTTGTGGTATTTATTAAAATACAAAATAAACAAATATAGGTTCGAAAGTAAAAATAAACAGACCAAATTTTTCTTTAATATCTCACAGATATCGGGTCAAAATGACATAAAGCCGAAAGTGCAAGGAAATTGAGAAATGAAATGATACTTGAGGTCTCGAAGCATGAGAGGGTGACAGGTTGAAATGAAATGGAGCAATTTTCCTGGCGCTTTCAAAAAATGAAAAAAAGCTTTTTGAAATTATGAAATGAAACGACTGCGAAGATCAGCTTCAGGCGAAGTATGAGCTGGAACAGAATGAAGCGAGGAGTGAAATGTATAATTTCAAAGTGCTTTTATACCAAACATTATAGAGGCTTTATACCGCTTAAAGGGATGGGTGGGAATATCATAATATCATATTGCTTTTAAATACAATATTATTTTATAATATAATATTACTTCATTGGTTAAGAACAAAAAAAGGGAAGATATGCTCTTCCCTCTCATTTATAGTATGTCTAAGTAATTACTTAATTTCATAAGTCGTAAAGTTCAGGATTGAACCCATCTGGATAGTCTCCCAGGTCGAAAGGAATTTCACTTGATTCTTCTAAAAGCGTTTCAGTAAATTCATTTGTGTAATCAGGGTCACCGGGATTAGCTCTGCTCATTTCCATTTCAAAATTCGATTTAGTATCTGTTTTCATAAGCCAAAAATTAAAAATTTAATAATAAAAGTTCAACTCTATTTTTGTGCTCCCCCCGTGAATTGAACGGAATAAGGGCAAAAGGAAACGTAATAAATAGTGCAACGAAGTGGAGCGGCTTTATGCCGTAGTCTTTTGCGCTATTTCCGGGCAATTCACGAACTTTGTACAAAAGATGGTTGATTTAACTACCGTTATATAACCATATTGAAATGTGGCTCGATGCCACTTTCAATATGAACCTGGGTTAAAGTGCCATAAACCCGAAAGGTTCTTCCATTGCCTGAATTTTCTTCGCAATTGGAAGAATTTTTCATAAAAGTGAAAAAGCTTTTTTGTCATGGCTTCCTTTTGTATTTGAAGCCATGACAAAAGTGCTTTTCTACCTATGGTAAAAGGCTTTATACCGTTTAAAGGGTGGGTGGGCGGATTTCTGCGTTAATGAAGAAAAAGGAAGGAGCCAGTAACGAGCAACCTCTTAGCAAACGTCTTTAGGTTTTTTGCTCATCTTTTTAATATAAAGATCAATATTCTTATGAGACTCTTCTATTCCTTCAATCCGTGTGATCCTGTTTTCAACCGGGAAATAAAATACCTCTATAAAAAAATCAGGTGCAGCATATAATGAAACCTTATGACCGTAGTAACTGCGGTAAGCCACAAACGAAACATCTAGGCTCTTAAAGGTATATTCACCTTTTTCGTCCAGAGAGAGTTTATTAAATTGGGATAGGGTCATAAACCGAGTTAAAATTGTTTAAAAATACATAATCCAAATATTTGGACAAAACCATTAGTTTTAATACTTTTACATTGGTGAGGAAGGAATCGGGCTCTGCAGGGATGCAACCCGCCAGCGCCACAGCCACGCGACGAAATGTCAAAGAACCCTGGGGAAACCTGGGGTTTTCTCATTTTGTAATGGTATCAAAATCAAACTCGAGAGAATCCGGATGAACGTGACTTTGGTATCAAAAAATAAACCTGGTCTGCTCGGTCATGTTTATTTTTGGTATCAGGAAAAATGTAATGAACACCATCAATTAAATTTAAAGGCCGTAACTTCAACAACATCATAGCCAAAAATCTTTAAAAGCTTGATAACAACACGAGGATACTGTTTTTTGTACCCCTTTCTGATCAATATAATCGTGTTATATTCGAGATCATGTTCCTGACAGAACTCTCTAATGTTGGGAACACTCTCCAGATGTTCAGAAAGAATCTCTAAAACATCCTGATATTCAAAAAGCTTATTATTTAAAAACTTTCTCATTGCTTGAATGCTACCGCTTTAATAATTAAGTCCTGTGTAATATCGATTGCAATATTACGACCTCCTTTTTTCTCCCCCAACTCAATTACCAACTTTTTATCGTAATCGATTGTAAATTTATCGAATACGAAAATTAGGGGATAATCATTTGTTTGGGCGGTAATGGTTTGCAAATTATTAAACGAAAAAATTGGAACCTTTTCAGTTTCTTGAATTGAAGCTTTTTTAAGCTTCTTCTTATCAACGATATAGAATTTTAAAAAATTTATGTCATAGTTGATATTTGAAGTATTTCCAATAGAGATACAAAAGTATAGTTTATCATTATGGACATAAATATTGTTCATCGCCAGATAAACCTTTTTAACCGTTGACCCTATCCAATATGCCGGAGCCCGTTTGATTACATCACGGCAAACAGCAATATATTCGCTTTCTCCAGATTTTAAAGGAACGGCAAGGGGCAAATTTTCATCAGGATCTTTTGTCCGCAACGGCCCGGCAATTTTCTTTCCTATTGAATCGTCAATGAAATAGGTTAGGTTTTTAATGTCCTTGCTGTAACGTAAAAGAAAGGAATAACAAACATTGTGGGCGGTTATGACCGTCAGGTTAGTTTCATCAATATTATCCGATTTAGGGGCAAGTTTTAAGATCGCACCCATCCTGCTAATTAAAATATCGTCACTCCCGGCATCAAAGTAATTGACCGAATCGGGGAAAAACATATGTACAGTTTTATTGAAAGTCAAATAAACTGGGATCACCTTTTGAGCCAGGCAAAGCGAAGGCATAAACAATATCAAAAAAAGGATACTTCTCATATAATTATTTCAAGATAAGTTCATAACTATCAGTTAAAACGGCAGTTGTCTGGCGGTTCCTGTTTCGAATCACGTTTAAAGCACCGTCACCAACATGAGGGATGTTCAACGCAGTTTGTGCCTCGGTTATAGCTTGATCCACTGATTCGTTTTTCATTTCATGCTGGACAAGCCCAGGAATGTAAACACCTTCCATCCCATCCCTGTCATATGCATGAAGGGAAACCGGAATGATAGAACCGCTCAAATTCACAGAGTTTACAGTGATTGCCACCCTTTCATTGTTAATGGAAACAGCTCCATAAATTAGGGTGTTTTCGGGGACAGCCACTCCGTTCAGGGAGAATGACTGAATAGCGCGGAGTTTCACCGTAGCCCCCTGATAAACTGTTTGCTTGTTGTGAATGACGGCTCGAACAACCACTGATCTGCTGGCCGCTTGTGAAGGATTATCACTTGAAACCGAGTTAAAGCCAGTTCGCACCCTTTTGGCCGCCTTTGTTTCCTGTGCGGTCTCCTGTTTTACTGGTTGCTGTTGTGGTGGTGTGAATTGCTGCGGCTCTGGTACTGTTGCAGGTTTGTAAGAAACAGGGGTTCGCTGGACTGTGCGTTTCACAGGGGCAGGGTTTTGATTGACTGCTGTCTCTGTCAATCTCTCGGAAGGATTTTCTTCAACAGGGATCAACTCTTTGCTCTCTTTCTTTTTAGCAGCAAATAAAGAGCCGAGTTTAGGAGAAACATTTTCCTGACGGACTTTGACAACGCTATCGCTGATAAACCTGTCATATGCTTCCTTTTTGGAGGAGAATATCTCAGATTTGTTCTTAAAATCATCCAAAGAGGCTTCCTTTTTATTATCGCCCTTCCAGAATAAGGAAACAAAATATAAAACCCCGCCTAAAATGATCAACCCAATAAAGATCGGTATGATAATCGTAATAGCCTTCTTGTTCATGGGAATAAACGTTTACTGGTTTACAAGTTCAAATTTTTCCTCATTCCAGCCACGTATAAAAAGGCCGTGAGGGTTTTTTGGAAAGTCCCTGTTAACAACTTCCAGTGAGCACGTCCCTTTAAGTACAAACTGCTTTACCTGTTCCCCCATTCTTAAGGTCATTATGCCATTCACAGAAACCTTGTAAGGATAAACAGATACATCAATGACATAGCCATTTTCTGAGATCTCGGAAGTTTGGTCGATATTCTGTTGGATAATGGTATTGTACCAATCGTCATTTTTGTACTTTACATACAGGTTACGCAGGGATTCGTCACCTTTGTACAGGCCGAGATTGATATTCTTATCCATCGAAAACTGGTTGAACGAATAAAAAGTATAATAAAAGGAGGCCATAAAATCTTTGATTTCAATTTCCAATGATTCCTTTTCAGATATTACCGAGGCTTTGTGTATATACCCGTCCCTTTCCAGGATAAGCCTATTAGAGGCATAAAAAGTATCAATCTTGTACAAGGTAATAGCAAATGTTATGACCATGACCACCATAAGGCCCACAAGGCATAAAACCGTAAGGTTGTTCCGGCGGATGTTTTTTTCTATGCTCGAGAACTCCTTTAAGACATTGTTTTCCATTAGGCAAATATTTTATAGAGCAATTTCTTTGATTTAAAATATAGATATAGCTTCACGATTATCATAGTCCATACAACCGAATTGTAGCTCACCATTGCCAGGCCATCGCCCAAGCCGGTAGCCATGGTTGTTTTGTACGCAACATGGGAAATAGAAACCGCAAAAAAGTTTATTAAGAAAATTACAATGATCCACAGGTATAAAACGCCGTAGGCTTTGAGCCAATTGACCCACCAGGTTTCAAAACGGTGATAGATCGAAAATGCCAATGCGAATGGGCCAAGAAAGCGGAGTATGAAAAGGAAAGCGAACCTTAAAATGATCACAAAAGAATATACCAGGGAATCCAGCATTGCCATTATAAAGTCCATGAACTTGACAAACAATAAACTAGGATGTTTTAAAAGAATTGCAATCGAACTGATGTCCTCTGTCATGCTCCCTGTCAAAGAATCGCTTTCCTTATTGTCATTGGCTTTATCCTCGGTAGGCTTTAGGCCCATGAGGTCTTTTTCAACAGTCGTTTCAGCTTTAAAATTGCTGTAAATGTACCTTTCCGATTCAACGGCAACGGAATCTATAGTATCAACGATGTAGGAATATGAAACAATGGCAATGATAAGAAAGAAAGGCCGGAACAGCTCATAATATGTCGCTGAGCGCTCCTGCATGTTTACCTTGTAGGATGAAAAATACATCCTTGCAAAATGAACAACTAATAAAATGGAAGTAACTGCTTTGGCTATTATCAGCCCGTACTCCATGCCCCTATTTTTTATAATGGCATTGTATACAGACCAAAGCAAGTCTAGATTTTCATATTTCATGATGCTATCTATAATAATTTAAAAGTTTTCCCTCCTCTTCCGCGGCCTGAAGCTCATTATACCGTATTTTCATAAGTACTTTCTTTTCATTCATTTTCTCCTCGATCTCTGAAAGAAACCTCAAACGTTCAGCATCGGACATTTTAAAATAATCGTCTTTAAGTATCAATTCGGCCTGTTTCATTAGCTGGTTGATGCTATTGTTCAGACCGGCCATTTTTGTTGTGAAAGTGGTTATGTTCTCCGGGGATATATATTTAAAGCCCCTGGCCTGGCTTACATATCTTCCATAATCTTTAATGGAAGCAATTTGCATTTTAACAATGTTCTGAACCGTATAAAAATCATTCACCGTGCGGTTTACCTTTTGCAACGCCTCCTGAGCCTTCTTATAAAATTCATAAGTGTCCTTCAAAATCTGGGACTGTTTCACAGCCTCGCCAAAATCTTTCAGGTTGACAAGGTAGTTGTTTGTTTGGTTAATATCGTTCCTTGCATCGTACACCAATGAAGCCCCCTGGCCATAGGAAAGGCTGAAAATTGCTAAGAATCCAATAAAAGGAATCAATATTTTCATGGTTGTTTGGTTAAAAGGTTTGTTATTGCTTGTTCCATATTAGCCGTCCGCTCGAACTCTTGCAAAACAGGTTCTTTTTCTTTTGCTTCCGACCGATAGGCCAAAAGGGCCTCCTGTGGGAGTTCCAAGCGGTAAATGTTTGATTTGTCACCCATTTTCAAAAGGAATTCTGTGTATTTAATATCCCCAGAGAGATTATTGGATATCGATTGTATTTGGTTGCAATCGTGCGTGGTCAAGTTCAGCCTGTCACGCAGGGTATCGATGCCCTTATCCTGTTTGAGGATATAAAAAGTGTGGGTATTTTCGATAATTGCATTTCCTACCTCGTTGTCCGGAATCTGGTTGATGCTTTGCAGGACAATACCTATTTGCCCGTTATGCTTTCGGATCGTCTGGAAATAATATTCGAACGTGCGGAGCATGATCGGATATTTCATGAATTTTGCCGCTTCATCGAACCAAATCCGTTTGTCAACCATACGGTTCCTCCAGATCACGTTCTCGGTAACGTCCAGGATCGACATGAACATCAATGGCAGAATATCGAGGTTGTCTTTGATGTTCTCCAGTTCAAACCCAACAAATTTTTTGTCATTCAGATAAAAGCTCTGCTTTGTATCGTCCAAAAGGAATTTGAACATTCCGGTAGCATACTCGCTTGTGACATGGATAAATTCGTCACGGTTAAAAAATTTATGGTCAATCTCCAGATCGGAAAGTAGCGATGGGTTTTCTTTAACAAAGGCAAAGAAATCTGGGAACGAGAGGCTGGAAGCCCGTTTGTAATATTCCTGGATGATCTTGTAAAGTGAAACCCTCTCAAAATCCTCTTCTTTCTTTTCCTTTTTCCAGAGGATAAAAATGAAGTTGGCAAGGCTCCTGACCTTGTCTGCGGTAAGTTCCGATATATCCCGGATCAAGAAAGGGTTAAGCCCCAATGGTTCTCCTTCTTTGTACTGAATGTAAGTCGATACATCCGGGTAAAGATGGGAAAGGACTTCAAAAGACTTGCCCATCTCAACAAGGGTCACCAGGAAATCCTGTTCTACTGCCTGGCGCAACAAATGGTTTAACAGTACTGATTTTCCTATACCTGTCGAAGCCAGGATAAACGCGTTCCTTGCCCCTATTTGCTTTGTTTCGTAAGGTTTATAAAAGTCGTCCTTTAGGATGGGTACGTTAAACTTACGGTCATTAAACACCAAGCCCCTTGAATCTGAGGTATAATTTGTAACTGGGACAAACAGGGTAGAGGCCGCCAACAGGTCAGTATCGAAAGTTTCCTGCCTTGGGAGAAGCCCGGCGCAACCCGGAAGGGAGCATAAGTAATAATATATATGATCCGTGTAAGTCCCATGGTAAGGCGTGATGTCGGACTCTTTAAATTTGGAAATTACATGGTTGTCTATCGCCCCAAGTTTGGTTTTGTCCCTGTCCCAAACCAGGACATTTACATGCGCCCTGCAGAGCCGGATGTTTTCATCGTTATTGATGTATTCCAGATAATTCTTAAGTTTTGTGCTCCCTACCTGGTTCTCAGGTGAAAATTTGGCAAACTTTCGAAAGTCCATCTCTGACTTTTGAAGCTGTTTTTTGTTTTCCTTGTGGTCGTCTATAAAAACAATTTGGTTTACGACATGATTGCATTCAAGCTCCAAGCCTAATGGTTGTAAGAACGATTTATAAAAAATAAAATCGTCCGAACTCATGTTGTCGTCCTTTAAGCAGGTCGGAACGGTTTCAGGAAAGTTGCCCGTGTCGTTGATAGCGTATATCTCGCAATAGTTGTCCCCTATTTTGAATTCGGGCTTGAACACGATATCGGTAAGCTTGCCCTCAGAAAACCCGTTAAGGTATTTAAAAGCGATTTCCTTAATATCGCTGTCTGTCACCGCTATGGCTTTGAAATATGTCGAGGAATTGAAAACCGATATGGCCCTTTCAACCTCCTTTGTAAAAATTTCAAGCCTTCCCCTGTCCTCCCGGAACACCTGTCCTGTTTTCAGGATTGAGCTGTTCAAATAACTTCTTTTTAGGGATGGAAGGTTTGTAAAGGTTAAATAAAGTATCGAAAAGTGCTCAAAATGTTCCCTGTTTATAAATTTATTATAGGTGGCCTTTTGTAAAAAGGTAGATTTATCAATGTTTGCACCCCTAAAATTTTTCTTAATATAAAAATCCTGTTTATGTACTACACAATTCGTTAGCATTTTAAAGAACCGATAGAGTTCTGAATTAATGTTATCGTAGTCACTTTCTGATAAGGAATAAATCTCGGGCAATGTCAATGCAAAAGCAAAGGTGATATCGCCGTTTTTTGCAAAAATGCAATTACCGTCAACCTTATAAAATGGGTAAACATCCTCAGTTTTTAGGATCATTTTTAAAAACAGTTAATGATTTATTCTTAATAGCGGTAATATGCTTTGAATTAAATGATTTGAAAAAGCTTTCGAATGAATAGCGACTGAAAAATATCAGTAACCCGACATAAAGTACGATAGGGATTAAAGCCAACCATAAAAGCTTAAATAATGGGTTTATGGGAAGAAACAAAAAGGATATCGCATTCAGGACAGAAAGGCCAAAAAACACCCCTCCAGCCTGCATGGGCAGGCCAAAGAGCGTAGGTGTTTTTTGGATGTTCTTATGAATTTGAAACTTTTTCATTAGTTATACATTGCGTTCCCAATTTCAGCAACTCCCAGGACGACTATTGGCCAAATCACCATCTTGAACCAACCAAGCATGGCTTCAGATGACTCATCCTCGTTTTTCCGGACTTTGTTGGACGCCATGACCCCACCAATTGCCGCCATGATAACTACCCAAGCGATCAATACCGGGCGGACAAAAGAAGAGTAAAAACTTGAAATTTTAGAAGCAACACTTGCCCCGCTCTGGGCAAACAAGGATGCATCACAAACGAAAAGCAAACCCACAATAAACACCATTGTTAAAAACGTTCTTTTCATGATAGAGAAATTTAGTTATTGATATAATTGATTGAAAGATTAGACCATTGATTGTTATTGTCCTTTACCCGGATCTTTACCGTATTCACGGTTCCTTTGTTGATTGAATATTTTAGGATTGGTGAACTTTGTTCTTTTGAAAAATTATTGACCGTGAATTCATAGGCTACAATAGCCCCGCCAAACTTTTCATCTTTATCATAAGATAAAGAGGCGTCCAGTGTCACAAAATAGGAATTGTCAAGTTGTGTAATAACATATGAATATTTGACAACCGGGGGCAGGTTATCGAACACTGTTAACTTGATGCTTTTAGAATCGCTCAGGTTGTATGAATCGGTCACCGTCGCAACCACATTTTCAATGCCTTTGTGCATTGCAGTAAATTCAAGGTTTGTCCCGTCATCTTTTACCCTGCAAAATGTATCCATCTCAAGGTTTAACTTTAAGTTTTCCTCGTCCTTAACCTGGTATTGTACATTTAAGGTTTTCCCGATTTTAATAGAGTCCTGAAATGAACCGCCCTGGATGCCCTTAAATTCCATAGAAGGGGCTTTGTTCACAGATTGATAATAGTCCTCCAGGTCACTGCATGATAGGATAATCAAGACATATAGGAAAAAGTGTGCTTTCTTCATTGCTTTACAATTTTAATTACCTCAGTGTTTTCCTTTGATTTAATAAGCATGGTATAAACCCCGGGGGCAAAATGGGAAATATCGGTTTCAATTTTATCTTGTATTTCGGCCTGGTATACCAACACGCCCTGCATATTGAAAATGGAAACCACCGTTTGGGCGTAGGAACCTTTTAATTCGATGTGCAGGATATCCCGAACCGGGTTAGGATAAACAGATACACCGTCCCTGGAGCCTTGTTCCCAGTTAATGCCGGTGGTCAATATTGAAAAGCTTTTTACCAGGGTATCCGAACATTCCTTTGTACTGAAAGAAATCAGTTTGACTCTTTTTTCCCCGCTTAGATTAAAAATGTGCCAGGGGCTGGACTCAGTTGATTGCTCCCCTTCCGAAAAGTCCCATACATACCTGGTCGCATTTGAACTGTGGTTTACGAACTGGATCGGCTCGCCTAAAGACAATTCAGTATTAACAGCAAAATCAGCTACAACTTTGTCGACGTTTAAAACAATCTGTTGTGCATCACTGATACAATTTTTGCTGTTCTGTGCTTTTACAAAAATGGTCTTATTCTCACGGATATTGTCTACGGTAAAATCAGATCCAGTTTTTAGGAAAGATTCTTTGCTGTCATACCAATTATAGGTAAAATCATTGCCTGCATTAAGTTTTACATTGGCTCCTTCACAATAAAAAGCCCTATAAAATACGTTTGGGGTAGGCAGCTTGGCCATTGTATTTATTAAAACGGGGTCTGAATAAAAGCTTCCACAATTGGAATCGCTTGTCTTTCTTCTAAAATATGAGCTGCTGGTTATGCTTCCTGGTTGGTAATTTCGTTCATTGGCCGAAGCAATGTCGTTGTATGTGACATTGTCAAAAGATAGTTGCCACTGGTAATTAAAGGATTCAAAACCACCGGAAGCCTTCGTGCCTGTCAGTTCTCCAGGAGCAGAACCAAAACAAACCGTTTGTGCCCCACTGATTGAACCGGGATTGACAGGATTTTTGACTTCCACAGTTATAGAATCCGTCGCGACAGTTCCGCAACCCGAAGTAACAAACCTTCTAAAATAAGTAGTTTTGGTTAAACTGCCCGGTTGGAAGTTTACGGAACTTCCGTTCGGAAGGCTGTTCCATATATTTCCATCCTTTCCTTTCCATTGATATTTATACTGTCCCCCTCCTCCGGTAGCCTCCGTCCCGGTGATCAAGGCAGGGCTGCTTCCATAGCATATTGCTTGGGACGAATTAATATTGCCTGGCAATAAGATTTCATTAACAGTGATAACTACAGGAGAAGAGGTTTTAACACCACATCCGCTGCCGGAAGTGACGGTGCGCCGAAAATGTGTGGTAGCCTTTAATGCTGCAGGCTGATAACTGGCGCTTGTAATATTTGAAATATTGTCCCATGTAGCCCCATTTGTGGAAAATTCCCATTTATAGGTATATGTGCCATCTCCCCCAATTGGAATTGCTCCAGTTATCTGGGTTGGAACTGTATTGTAGCAAATTGTCTGGGAGGAAACGATATCCCCCCCAGCAAGCTCAGGGTTTACAACAATCGTAATTATAGATGATTCCTTTGTTCCACAACCACAAGTTACAGCCCTTTTATAATAAACTGTTTTTGTTAATATACCAGGTTGAAAGTTAATGTCGTTCGCTCCCGGTATATCAATAAAGCTTTGACCGTCGGCGGACTGTTTCCATTGATAGACATAATTTCCAAACCCTCCTGATGCTAGTCCGCCTGTCAATTTCGCTGGTGCTACCCCGTAACAAACCGTCTGGGAGGAACTGATATTGCCCGGGGCAAACGATCCATTTACAGAAATGGAAACGGTGGAACTGATACGGCTGCCACAACCACTTCCCGAAGTAACTGTACGCCGATAATATGTTGTTGCGGAAAGGGCGCCAGGCAAATAATTGATTTCGGACGCTCCTGGTATTAAATCCCAGGAAGAACCATTGGCAGATAATTCCCACTTATATGTATAGGTACCATCCCCTCCGGTGGCAACACTTCCAACGATTTGTGCCGGAGTGCTGTTGTGGCATATGGTTTGGTTTGAACCAATAACACCGGCAGTTAATTCACCATTTACTGTAATGGTGACCGGTGGGCTTGTAATGCTGCCACAACCGCTGCCGGAGGTAACCGTACGCCGATAGTAAGTAGTGGCTGTTAAAGCTCCCGGCTGATAACTGATTTCTGTCCCCCTGCTGGTAATATTGTTCCAGGTTGTGCCGTTAGTCGACCACTCCCATTTGTAGGTATAGTTTCCGTCCCCGCCAGTGGGCGTCCCTCCAGCAATTTGTACTGGTGTGCTATTGTAACATAAAACCTGATTGGAACCCATCGTCCCAGAGGATAGTGGGGCTCTCACATTAACGGTCACAATTGAACTTTTGCTGCTCCCGCACCCCCCGCCAGAAGTAACGGTACGGCGAAACATTGTTGTTGTGGTCAAAGAACCATGTTGATAATTAAGCTCTGAAAATCCCGGTATTATATCCCAGGTTGTGCCGTTTATTGATTGTTCCCAGGCATAAGTATAGCTCCCATTACCCCCGGTCGCTGCACTGCATGTAATAAGCGCAGGTGCAACCCCATTGCAAATGGTCTGGTTAGAGCTTATGCTACCTGCGGATAAATCCCCGTAAACACTGATTGTAACATTTGAACTTGTACGGCTGCCACAACCACTCCCGGAAGTTACCGTGCGACGGTAGTAAGTAGTGGCCGTTAAAGCTCCTGGCTGATAACTGGATCCCGTTGCTAACGGTTCAGCATCCCATGAACTCCCATTAATTGATGACTCCCAAATATAGGTATAGTTACCGTCCCCTCCCGAGGGAATCCCCCCCATTAGTTGGGCAGGCGAAGTTGCATAACAGATAGTTTGGTCAGAACCAATAATACCTGCTGAAAGTTGATCCCTTACCGTTATGGTTACCGGGGAGCTGATTACACTGCCACAACCGCTGCCGGAAGTTACGGTGCGCCGAAAATAAGTAGTGGATGTCAAGGCCTCTGGTTGATAACTGGAACTTGATCCATTGGATGCCGCAAACCATAAAGTCCCATTGAGCGAGTATTCCCAAGTGAAAGTATAAGTCCCATCCCCCCCGGTCGGGGCTGCTCCAACCAATTGGGCCGGTTCCACATTATAACATATCGTCTGAGAGGATGAGATATCGCCTCCTGTTAAGATATCCCTAACGGTTAACTTAACAATATTGGATTCTGCGGAGTTGGCCCCGGATGTACATTTTCTTCTGAAATATGTAGTCACCTTTAGATTATTTGCTGTATATGTGGCTTCGTCCGCATCCAGGATATTTTGAAAATTAACGCCATCAGTAGATGATAGCCATTGATAATTATATGTCCCTGTCCCTCCGCTTCCGCCTTGGTCATTGGATAAAGTAATACTTGACCCGTAGCAAACTGTTTGGGATGAACCTATCGTTCCTGGGGAGACGTTATTCAAAACAGTGATATTAATTTCATTGGTATATAAAGATGGGCCACATTTATTGGGAGTGTCCCTTCTTCGAAAGTAAGTGCTTATGGTAAGGTTTGTAGGGTAATAATCCGTTGAAACAGCATTATAAATATCGACCCAAGATCCATTAATTTCCTTTTTTTGCCATTGATATGAAAAACCTCCGTCCCCGCCTGTTGCCTCTGTTCCACTAAAGCTTCCCGGACTGGTATTATATTCGATTGTTTTGGCAGTTACCTGGTCTGGGACAACTTTTATAGTGCCATTTTTTGGATTGGGATAAAACTTCCTTTTAATAGTCATGATAGCATTCCATGGAGCTACTGCAGAATTAGTATTCGCACATTTATAGGTAGTTGTATAATACACAACAATGTAAAATACCTTGGAGGAAGTAACACTTGACCAGTTGTAACTTGGAAAAAGTTCCTGAAGCGAATGATGGCTGTTATAATCTTCGTTTAAGGTTGTAGCCGCTAATTCGGTTCCCCTGATCCTCCCATCAAAGGTAGCATCATCAAAAAGTAAAAAATACTGAAACTGCTTGAAGTTTCTACTATTGAGATCTGATGGGTCATAGAACGTCTCAAAGTAGAATTGGCTATTCAAACATGTATTGGTCGATGATTCATCAAAAAGCCAATATTTCCAGGATGAGTCCCAATTAAGCAATTGAGGTGAAACTAACCTTTGTTCTTGCCCTTTCGCCAAAGAGCATATAAATAAGAAAAGAAAAACAAGCTTTTTCATACTTTAAAAAGTAAACATTGTTCCTAATTGAGCTAAAAATCTATGATGGGCTAATAAAGACCTGCTTAAGAATTGCTGTTCAATCTCAAATTCTAACTTTAATCGGGGAAAAATATAAATCTCCAGGGAGCTTCCTATGTCAACCCCAAAATAAACCCTGTTGGTTTTTTTAAATACTTCATTCGCCCAAAACTCGGAACCTGCAAATGCTCCAGCTTTAAGGTTAAGGAAACGGTTCTTGTTATTGGTCAAGACGGTATAGTAAAACTCCGGCTTTAAAGAAAACGCGTGGTATTTTGTCAGGTCAAAACTGGTCTTGTCAAATAGGGCACTGGCCTTAATACTTTTTGTATCATGCAAATAATATTGGTAGCTAAGGCCATAGATTTGTGACCTATCCCCTAATCCAAAAGTACAACCAATCATACTTTGACCTTTTGAATGTCGGGGCTGACTATAAGCCAGGAAAGGGATAAAAACAAGTATTAATCCCAGGGATGATAATTTGGAAATTTTGATAAACATATAAAAATAATTTACTAATATGTAATAATCCTATTTCATCGGATAATTGTACATACAAGATTAACAAGACGATTCAGGCCAAATATAAAAAGGTTTTTATTACTTGGGAGTAATTTTTATAAAAGGTTTTCAACATCTTTTATGATCTTTTCAAACACCTCTTGGATCTCGTATTTGGTAACGTTTCTAACCAATGGCAACTTGGATATTGTTTCCTGGTAACATTTAAATTTGGCGTTAAATTCTTTCATGTTGCCATCTGCAATCACTCCAAGAAATTCTCCTGTCCCCAATTGATGGAACCTTTCAGGCTTATATTTTCTGATCTCCCTTAGGCTGTCGGTATACCCGGAATTTCCCCAAGCCCCTGCCTTCCTGCTTTTGGACGTGTAGTATTTATCAACAGTTCCAAACATTTTACTGTACCTCTCTGCCGTTTCCGGGTCAATAACCTTTCCATAGAGGTGTGTCGAAAGGGTGGCCAGGATCTTGTCTCTTCCGATGCGCCCGTATCCATCTTCGGATTGCACCATGTCCTGGGCAATAAAAAATGTGGCAATTTTATTGCTCCTTGCTGTTGCTGGGATTCGGTCAAATTCGGGGATTATCAAAGTAGGGGCTTCATCAAGCACTATGGCCGAATGGTGTCGG
>JAJYAG010000020.1 GCA_021779665.1 Bacteroidota bacterium
TTCCGATCTTTATCAGTAAAACTCCCGATATATTGCTCAGAACCCATACCTCATCAGTCCAGGTGAGAGTAATGGAGAAAACACAGCCGCCAATCAGGTTGTTAATGCCGGGGAGAGTTTTCAGAAATGAGGCTATTTCAGCACGTTCGCATTGTATGTTCCACCAGGTGGAAGGTTTATTTATTGACAAAAAAGTTTCTTTTGCCGATTTAAAGCAGACCCTGTTGTTTTTTGCAAAAGAAATGTTTGGCCCGGAAACAAAAATCCGTCTGCGCCCTTCATTCTTCCCATTTACTGAACCATCAGCCGAAATGGATATTTCGTGTAACTGCGGAGGAAAAGGCTGTAACTTATGTAAATATACCGGATGGCTGGAAATATTAGGTTGCGGAATGGTTGATCCTAATGTTTTGGACAACTGTGGAATCGACTCAAAAGAATATTCAGGTTTTGCTTTCGGTATGGGCATTGAACGAATAACAATGCTGAAATACAACATCAAGGATATCAGAATTTACTTTGAAAACGATGTCAGATTTTTAAATCAATTTAAATCAAGCATCTAAACACATAAAAATGAGTTACAGGATAACTATCTCGTAACTCATTTTTACTGCCCCTTCTAAAGTTGCCTTAACCCCGCAATATTTCTCCTGCGAAAGTACTACTGCTTTTTCAAGCTTGGCATAATCAAGGTTAAAACCCTTAAATTCATAAATAACTTTCATTTCCAGAAATTTCTTAGGATGTTCATCGGCGGTATCTCCTTCAATTTTAATATTGAAATAATCCAGGTCCACCTTCATCTTTTTGAGTATTGAAACAACATCCATCCCGGTACAACCTCCTAAGGCAAGCATTAACAATCCTTTAGGCCTTACACCAAGATCTTCACCTCCGAATTCAGGCATAGAATCCATACTAACGGTATGATTACCCAGTTGCGAAATGAAATTCATGTTCTTCTTCCAGAGAATGTTTGCTTCAAGTTTCATAAAATGCCAAGTTTTGCTTATTGAAAAAATAATTAACTTTAATCACAAGAATTATAAAGAAATATAGTTCTCCATATATGTCCATTTTTAACCTTTTTTTTGCATTTTTGTTCAATAATCCGAAATTTTATATAAAACTGAAAATATGAGGCAACCCGCTATTCATCATAACACCGAAGAATGTAATATCTCAAGTGCTCCTCTTTTTAAAAGCCTGTCGAACGATGAAACCGATAAGGTAAATTCAGAAAAATCCACTGGGTCCTATAAAAAGGGAACATACATATATCACGAAGGAAACAGAATAAACGGGTGTTATGTAGTTTTTAAAGGAATCTTAAAAATTTACAAAACCGGTATAGACGGTAAAGAACAGATTATACGTTTTGCAAAACCTCATGAAATTATTGGCTTCCGCTCTGTTTTAAGCGGTGAATTAGCCTGTACTACCGCCAAAGTAATGGAAGATGCAGTTTTATGCTACATCCCCCAGGATACGTTTTATCATCTTGTAAAAAATAACGGGAGCTTTTCACTGGAACTTATGCAGCTTATTTGCAGAGAACTAGGCGAAGCAAACGAATATATTACTGACATTGCTCAAAAAACAGTACGCGAGCGTCTGGCAGAAATTCTGATACATTTAAAAGACAGTTTTGGTCTGGATTCGGAAAATGTGCTCCAGATATCGTTAACACGAGAAGAACTTGCCAACATTGTTGGAACAGCTACTGAATCGGTTATCCGACTTTTATCCGAATTTAAATCAGACCATTACATTGATATCGATGGCAGAAAAATTAAAATTCTGAATTACAACGCACTTCAAAAATTAGCGAATCTCTAATCAGAAAAGCTTGAATTGGGTTAAATCCCGGTTCAAACCAAAAGTCTTATAGGCGAGATCGGTCACCTCCCTTCCGCGGGGAGTTCTTTTCATAAAACCTTCCTTAATCAGGTAAGGTTCGTAAACTTCTTCAATAGTACCGGCATCCTCGCCTATTGCAGTAGCAATGGTATTTAATCCAACCGGCCCACCTTTGAATTTTTCAATAATGGTTCGTAAAATCTTATGATCCATCTCATCCAAACCATGCATGTCAATATTTAAAGCATTTAAGGCATATTTGGTTATATCCATATCTATAACACCGGTACCTTTTACCTGGGCAAAATCACGAACACGACGCAACAAAGAATTACAGATGCGCGGTGTTCCCCGGCTTCTGCGTGCGATTTCAAAAGCGGCATCTTCATATATTTCAACACATAAAATACTCGCAGAACGCTTAATAATACCCTTAATTGTGTCAACATCGTAATACTCCAAATGACACGATATACCAAACCTCGCCCTTAACGGACTGGTTAATAATCCTGACCTTGTAGTAGCACCAATTAATGTAAACGGATTAAGGTTTAGCTGAATAGACCGTGCACTTGGACCCTTATCGAGCACAATATCGATAACATAATCCTCCATGGCCGAGTAAAGATATTCTTCAACAACCGGACTTAACCTGTGTATTTCGTCAATAAACAGCACATCATTTGGTTCAAGATTGGTAAGGATCCCGGCCAAATCACCAGGTTTATCCAAAACCGGACCAGAGGTAACACGAATCTTTGTATTTAATTCGTTAGCAATAATATTCGACAAAGTTGTTTTTCCCAAACCTGGGGGACCATGCAACAAAACATGATCGAGAGCTTCGTTACGCATTCGGGCAGCTTGTACAAAAACTCTCAGATTTTCAACAACCTGTCCCTGACCCGAAAACTCCTGAAATCCAATTGGCCGTAATTTAATATCAATATCAGAGTCGGAAGATTTGTTATCGTTCCGAATATCAAAATCTTCGCTCATCAATTCTTTTTAATATCTTCAATTTTAATACCGTTTATTCTTTTTTCAACGTCATTCTCATAGGCCACAGTTAATGCAATAACCCCAAGCTCATCAAATTTACGCCAGGTTTTTTCCTTAAAACCATTCACATAAAACTGTTCTTCTTTTAACTTACCGTTGTCGTAATAAATCAAAAACTTCCCATCAGGGTTACCCTGAATATAATTACCTTCCGACTTAAGAACGCCATTACTATAATATTCCTTCCACAAACCTTCTTTCAGACCTACTACATATTTACCCTTTTCAATATTATCGCCAACTTTAATCTCCCAATCACCATCCATTTCACCTTCAACGTACCTGCCATTGGTAACAGTATCACCACTTTCATTGAATTCCATAAAAATGCCATCACGTTTTCCCCGGGAATATTCTTCAACACGTAAAGGTTTTCCATTTTTATAAAACCATTTCCATTCGCCATTGAACGAGCCATTATTGAAATTTCCAATCTGCTCGGCTCCTCCACCAGCAAAAAAGAACTTCCACTCTCCTACCTGCCGGTTATTCTTAAATATACCTTCAGATTTTAATTCTCCATTTTCATAAAAGTTCTTCCAATGCCCTTCTTTTTTACCATCTTCAGTTAAATAACCCTCGCTAACTATTATACCATTATCATTAAAAATTCGGGCTGTTTCAATAGTTCCATCCTCTTTATAGAAGGTATGAATACCTATGGGAATATTGGCTCGATAAAAACCCTTCCTATTAACATTTCCATTAGGATAACGATCAATACGCTCATCCAAGGAAAATTCCTGGGATTTTTCAGGCTGTTTCAAATCGCCCTTATCGTAAAGTAAAGAAACCGAAACATCTCCTCTTTCGTTAAATTCATTAGCGTAACCGTTTAAGGTATCGTTCACAAAAATTTTTTCACTTTTAATTTTACCGTTGTCGTATAGTTCTATCCATGTTCCTTGCTTTTGTCCTTTATCATTAATGCGGTTTACATACTGACGATCAATCATATAATCATTAAAAAACTCATATAGAGTAATAACCAGTCCATCCTGATTAAACTCCTTTCCTGGACCGCTCTTTTTACCGTTTTTATAGTTTATTATTTCCTTAACCTTACCATTTTCAAAATAGTAATATGAAAGGCCTTCTCTTTTGTCGTTCACATAAAGTTCTTTGGAAGCCATATAATTAACATTCCCAACATTAAGAACATTCCTGACATTGTATTTATAATAATAACCATTTCTCTTCCCGAGAACAAAATTTATCTTTTCGGTAGTATCACCTTTCTCATCATAAAAGATCCAAAGACTATCTAGTAAAAAATTACGCCGGTTACCTTCCGATTTAACAACTCCGTTCAAATAATAAGTTTTCCAATAACCATCCGGTTTACCGTTCACCATTGTACCTTCGCTCGATATCTTACCGTTTGGATAAAATAATTTAACATATCCATTCTCGGCCTTTTCCTGAGCAAACGCAACGTTTACACATAAAAGAAACAGAATAATGAGTTTGTACATATTGTAGTTATTTGAAATTGAACCTTTCAAAAATAATCCTTATTTACTTTTAATATTTCTCGAAATCTCGAGCATACGCATAATTGGCCTGCGTGCCTTTTCCATTAAATCTTTTTCCAAATTTATCTCATAAGAATCATTTTTTAAAGAATTAAGGATTTTATTTAGGTCAATCATCTTCATAAACTGACAATCGTTGCAGGCACAGGTAGAATCGTTTGGAGGAGCAGGAATAAAATTCTTACCGGGATTTTCCTTTTTCATCTGATGCAAAATTCCCGATTCGGTAGCTACAATATAAGTATTAGACTTATCCTGAATGGTATACTTTAACAAAGCAGCTGTAGAACCAATATAATCCGAAATAATTAACACAGGTTTATCACACTCGGGGTGAGCAATAATTTTCGCATCCGGATTCTCTTTTTTCAGAGATAAAATTTTCTCAAGCGAAAAACGCTGGTGAACATGACAATGACCATTCCAAATAACCATATCGCGTCCCGTTTTACTTTTTATATAGTCACCCAGATTACGGTCAGGACAAAAAATAATTTTTTCTCCTGCCGGAATACTGTTAACAATTTCGTAAGCATTGGATGAAGTACATATTATATCGGACAAAGCTTTGATTTTTGCGGTAGTATTAACATAACTGACAACTGTGTGATTTGGATGCGCTTTCACAAAGGCTTCAAATTCATCGGGAGGACAAGAGTCCGCCAGCGAGCAACCCGCATTTAAATCGGGTAACAAAACTTTTTTATCCGGACATATAATTTTAGCCGTTTCAGCCATAAAGTGAACGCCGGCAAAAACGATCACATCAGCTTTAGTTTTTTCAGCTTCCTGGGCGAGGGCCAGACTATCGCCAATAAAATCGGCAATTTCCTGAACCTCGTCAACCTGGTAATAGTGTGCAAGAATAATGGCATTGCGCTTTTTCTTAAGTTCGAGGATTTGCTGAGATACTTCCGCCTTATTAACAACTATATTCATATTATATTTTATTTCTTTTTTATTAAAAAATTAATGATGATAATGATGTGCTGTTAATTCTGTTTAAAAAATAATTGCAAAACTGTTGATTTTTTCGATATCAAGATTATAAAAACAGGTTATAAACATAAATTAAACGTTAAATTAATTTAAAATTAAGCAATTATTAGGTTATTAACAGTCTGTTCATATCAGGTTTTACTAATAAAAACCCTATTCAATTTTTGTTCCGTCGCGTTTATTTTATGTTAAAAAGTGGTAATTTATTTTCATAACCATATTTGGAATGGTGGGAAAAAGATATAATGAAAAATCCTTGCCAAACTACCACCATTTCTTCATAAAAATTTTTCATATCCACATCAGACACTTATTAACAATTTTTCAAAACCATTTGTTAAAAGACACCTGGCAATAAAAAATCCCTACAAAATAATACTTAAGAGTATAATTTTCCTTTATTTTACAACTTTTTAAGTAACACATTGATTGTTGATATTAAGATATTTATAAATATCAGTATAACAATTAATTAATATTATTTTGGAATGAAAATAGGGATTGCAAACGATCATGCCGGATTTGAGTTAAAGCAGCAGATTAAACCTTATTTAGTATCGAAGGGTTATGAACTGGTTGATTTTGGCTCCGATTCCAATGTATCTGTTGACTATGCTGATTATGCCCATCAGCTTGCTTATGCTGTTGAAAAGAACGAAGTAGATCTTGGTATTTCAATTTGCGGGAGCGGAAATGGAATTAACATTGCTGCCAACAAGCATCAGGGAGTGCGATCGGCACTATGCTGGAACCCTGAAATCAGCCATTTGGCCCGTTTACATAATAACGCGAATATTTGTGCTTTACCCGGGCGATTTATAAACAAGGAACAGGCCATTGAGATATTGGACCAGTTTCTGAATACCAATTTTGAGGGAGGTCGCCACCTGAACAGAATAAATAAAATACCATTACCTAATATTTAAAATATGCTCTCCAATACCAGTAAATATGCTATCCGCGCTGTTATTTACCTAGCTTTAAACGGAAATAAAGATTCCAAAATAGGAATAAAGCAAATATCAAAAGATCTCGAAATCCCAACTCCATTTCTGGGCAAGATTCTACAATCGCTTGCAAAACATAAGCTTCTTGCATCAACAAAAGGTCCCCATGGAGGTTTTTCTCTGGGCAAAAACGCTTATGATGTTTCTTTAATGGATATTGTTGAAATAATTGACGGGTTGGATAGTTTCAACATGTGCGTGCTGGGTCTGAAAACCTGCACCGAGAGTCATGCTTTTTGCCCTATCCACAGCAGTTATTCGGGAATCAGAGAACAGTTAAAAGATCTGTTTCAGTCGGAAAACATTGGTATACTGGTAGAAAAAATCAAAACTTCACAAAATCAGATAGCAATTTGATAATTGGCCGGAATTTATATACATATCCCCTACTGCCGTAAGGTTTGTTACTATTGCGATTTTCACTTTACGGCTTCGTTCAGGGATGTTGATCCGGTGATAAGTGCCATAATCAAGGAACTTGAAGAAAGAAAGCATTACCTGAAAGGTGATAAAATTGATACAATTTATTTTGGAGGAGGAACACCTTCGGCTGTTGATTTTGTAAACATTAAAGCCATTCTTGAGAAGATTTACGGGGAATTTACCATCGCTGAAAACCCCGAGATTACCCTGGAAGCAAATCCCGATGATCTTCATCCTTCGTACTTTAAAAACATCAAAAGCATTGGAATAAACCGGTTGAGCATTGGTGTGCAATCCTTTATAGAGCGCGACCTGAAATGGATGAACCGGCGCCACAGTGCCGAAAAGTCCGCTGATTCCGTTAAATTCGCTTACGACAATGGATTCACCAATATAAATATCGATTTAATATACGGTATTCCCGGAATGAGCAACGAGGAATGGAAATTCAATCTAGACAAGTTTTTTGAGCTCGAAATTCCGCACCTTTCAGCCTATCATCTTACTATAGAACCCAAAACTGTTTTTGGCGTCCAGAAAAAAAAGGGAAAACTTACTGAAATAGAAGAGGAAGCAAGTGTAACCCAATTTGAGATTCTTTTGGAAGAAACCGCAAAACGAGGTTATCAACATTATGAAATATCGAATTTTGCCAAAGAGGAATATTTTTCAAAACATAATCTGGGGTATTGGAAGAACCATCTTTATCTGGGCGCGGGGCCTTCGGCCCATTCGTTTGACGGAACTTCCAGGCGCTGGAACACCAAACTGCATAAGGTTTATATTGAAAAAGCAGGTACGGGCGCAGGATATTTTGAAGAAGAAGTTCTGACCAAAGAGGAGCAGTTTAACGACTACATTCTCACAAATCTGCGAACCATGTGGGGGATAAATCTGAATACCATAAAGTTGCAGTTTGGCGAAAGCTACGCGCTTGAAACTACTAAAACAGCAGATAAATATAAAGAGTACCTTGCTTTTGGCCCTGACATTATAAAACTTAACAATAAAGGGAAGTTTATTGCCGACAGGATAGCTTCGGAATTTTTTACCGATGTAAACGAAGAATCAGAATAGCCGTCTCAGCTCAGCCATTTTAATAATTACTTCAACAATTTCCTCTGGCTTGGATGTCATGCAGTTAAAGCGTAAATCGAACCAGGTATAATCGGTATTTTTTCCTTTAAAAAACTCGCGGTATTTTTCACGACGGGCATCTATTTCCTGGGCGTACTTCTTGGCTTCGGGGATGGATAAATTATATTTTTCGCTTATCCGGGAAGCTCTCCATTCCAAAGGCGCTTCGAGGAATATGTGAAGCGATTTTTGAATATCGCGGGTAAAGGCAATGCCTCCCCGGCCAACAACTACAACATTCCCGTGATTAGCCATGGAACGGATAATTTTTCCTGTCGTATTCAAAATTTTGTTATCGCTTTTGTAATATCTGGACGATTGCGCACTCAATATTTCATCGAAAATACCACGCTTTTCTTCAAAAACCTGCTTAATTAACTGCGGTTCCAGGTTCAGTTCCTGGGCAGCTTCGGCAAATATTTCCTTTCCAACCCACTTCCATTCATGATTTTTTAAGGAATTTAACTTTCGCTCGTTTAATGCTTGAGTAAGTAAGCGGGCAACACATTTGCCGGGACAACCCATTTCGCGTGCTATGGTGACAATAGGACCAGGATCGGCAGTTTTCAGATCAATTTCCTGGTAGCGGTCTTTTAAGTAGCTGATAAGGTTGATACTCATTGCGTTTGAGTTTAAAGATGAAATAATCAGGACCTTATTTTTTATTAAAGTTACGAAGAAACTGATATATATCAAATTAAAATTTGATAAATGTATTTACTTAAAACTATTTGTAATTGTGAGAGTTAGATGATTATCCGGTTACCAAGATTTTTCGAAAGCTCTTTTTTGTAATTGGTTAGCATAATATATCGTTGCTGGAGGCCCATAATTTCTTCCATATTCTTCTCCTGCTGGGCTTTTAGCATTAACACTTCAGTCTCTTTAAGCATTGCCTGTACTTTTTTGCTTTTGAATGCCATCAAACATTCGGGAATAAGCGTTTTCAGCTTCATATCCTCGGTTTCGATGAAAGTTTCGTTGCGTTTCCAGATTTTACTCAGATTGTGAGGAGTAGCAAACATATCGATCACCAGCCGGCTGATAACATCATCGGGGTGCTGAATAAAGTATTTGCTGTCAATATCTTTCTGTTGTTGAAAACAGAGCTTTATTTCATCGTAAATTTTCTGATATCCTGCATTCGAAAATTGAAGTTCGTCGTGCTCTATTTCGTTGATCATAAGCTCCGTAACTGAAATATCGTGACCTTCAGCTCCTTCTTCTTTAGGATGAATAATTTGGGGTCCATATGTGAGAAGTATGCGGATAAGCTCTTTTTCAGCAGTTTCGAGCGCTTTATTTTCGGAAGGAGTTGTTGTTTGAGCCGGAACAGTTTTTGGTTGAACCGGAGTTTGCCTTTCGGGCTTCTCTTTGCGGAGTTTGCTTATTTCGGTGTATAAAATACTCTCTTCGATATCCAGCAAGCGACTGCAATTCTTAATATAAACGGTGCGCTTGATGGTATCGGGGATAATCGAAATAGACTTAACAACATCGCTGATGATGGCGGCCCGTTTAACAGGATCGTTTTCAGCATCCTTAAGCAGCAGATTCGTTTTGAAGGTGATAAAATCAGTTTCGTGGCTGTTCAGATATTCAACAAGCTCGGCAGCACCCATTTTCCTGGAAAAGGAATCAGGGTCTTCACCATCGGGCAACAGCAAAACTTTAACATTTAAACCTTCCTCCAGCACCATGTCGATACCGCGCAGTGAAGCTTTTATACCGGCAGCATCGCCGTCGTAAAGGATGGTAACATTGGGTGTAAACCGTTTTATAAGCTTAATCTGATCTTCGGTAAGCGATGTTCCCGACGAAGCCACCACATTTTCAATGCCAGCCTGGTGCATGGAAATAACATCCGTGTAACCTTCAACAAGATAACATTTGTCGAGCTGCATAATTGACTTACGGGCATGGTAAATCCCGTAAAGCACCTTGCTCTTATGATAAATTTCGCTTTCGGGCGAATTGAGGTATTTTGCAAATTTTTTGTCAGTCTTTAGAATACGGCCACCAAAAGCAATTACTTTACCGGCAAGGTTGTGAATGGGAAACATCACACGTCCGCTGAAACGGTCGAAAGCACCATGTTCACCTTCGATGGTAAAACCGGTCTTAACCAGGTATTCAAGCTTATAACCTTCCTTTTTTGCTTTTTTTGTAAAGGCATCGCGTTCCTCGAGACAATATCCCAGCTCAAACTTTTCGATGATATCTTTTCGGAAACCACGCTCCTTAAAATAACTCAGGCCGATAGCCTTACCTTCCTCATGGTTGAAAAGATTCGTGGTAAAAACCTTTTGGGCAAACGAAGAAAGCACCATCATACTTTCGCGGTCGTTTTTTACCTGCACATCTTCTTCTTTCTGTGCGGTTTCAACAACTTCGATATGATACTTTTTGGCCAGGTGCTTCAGTGCCTCGTAGTAGGTCATATGCTCAATTTCCATTATGAAATGGACGGCGTTACCCCCTTTTCCGCAACCGAAGCATTTAAAAATGTTTTTAGCCGGTGAAACTGTAAATGAAGGCGTTTTTTCGTTGTGGAACGGACAATTTCCAAGATAATTCACCCCACGCCGCTTCAAGGAAATAAAATCCTGCACCACCTCAGTAATCTGGGCAGCATCAAAAATGCGGTCTATGGTAGATTGTTCTATCATCGTACTAAAAATCGCTGCTAAAGTAGCGTTTTAGTGTGGATAAAATAATGCGAAACTCTTTTACATTTTCGACAAAAAGCCAGTATTTTGTGTTCATTAAATGTTAATAACCGGGAAAAGGAGTTTAGGGGTTTAGATATTAGCGGTTTAGGGAAATATAGTCATACTTATTTCAAAGCTGCTAATAAACCTATAGCCTAAATACCTAACACCTAAACACCTATCTATGAAAAAGAAACTTGTTGTACTTACCGGAGCGGGAATAAGCGCCGAAAGCGGACTAAAAACCTTCCGCGATATGGGTGGACTGTGGGAACAATACGATGTAATGGAAGTTGCGAGTATTGAAGGCTGGTTCCGGAATCCTCAACTGGTGCTTCAGTTTTACAACGACCGGCGCAAACAGCTTGAAACAGCTCTTCCTAACGATGGCCATAAAGGGTTGGTCGATCTGGAAAAGTATTTCGATGTTTATATCATCACTCAAAATGTGGATAACCTGCACGAGAAAGCCGGAAGCAAGATTATTCTCCATTTACATGGCGAACTCACAAAAGTGCGCAGCACAAAGTACGAAGACGATATTCAGGATATTGGCTACAAAGAACTGAAATGGGGCGACAAATGCAGTCGCGGCGAACAACTGCGGCCACACATTGTATGGTTCGGAGAAGCCGTTCCTGCCATTGAAGAAGCCGCCGAAATTACCCAGACTGCCGATGCATTTGCCGTTGTTGGAACTTCGCTCAATGTTTATCCGGCAGCCGGACTGGTAAGTTATGTGCCACGCTCTGCTCCTATCTTTTTGGTTGATCCCAACGATGTTGCCATTTCGATGCCCGGGCGCATGGAATTTATAAAGGAAAAAGCCGGAGTTGGAGTAAAACTGATGAAAGAAAAGTTACTGGACTACTTTAAAATCAACCCATGAGAAATTTTCTCCTTATAACTGTTGCAGTTTTATTTTCAATCAATGTTACCGCTCAGAGGTTTAACGGTGGACTGATAGCCGGTTTCAATGCCTGTCAGGTAGACGGGGACACTTACGCCGGTTATAACAAATTTGGTTTGGCTTTTGGTGCATTTACAAGTACAGCTATTACGGAAAAGCTTGATGGAGAGCTGCAAATAAGATTTATGCAGAAAGGAGCAAGCAAAAAAGTTAGCGAAAACGATTTGAGCAAATATGTTAGTAAACTGAATTACATTGAATTGCCTATAGTGCTGCGGTACAATCAAACATCCAGACTCTCGTGGCATCTTGGTCCCGGGTTTGGGTACCTGTTTAAATATTCCGTTGAAGATGAAAACGGTCCGTTGAATGATGATGCCATACATTTCCGTAGTTTTGATCTCTCGGCCATGGCTGGCATTCAATATAAATTAGCTAAAAAGCTGGGGATATCGGTTACTTTTTCCTATTCCCTTTTACCTATATCCGATCATCCTAACGATCCTATCCATTTCAGGCAACCCGGACTTTATAACAATGTAGTGACTACGCTCCTCTCCTACCAGTTTAACTAAGCCATTGCCAGCACGGCTACACTCACTCTGGCTCCCGGAGCTTTTAGTGCAGCGCTTACACAGGCTTCGAGTGTCGAGCCGGTTGTTACCACATCGTCAACAATCAAAATGTGCTTGTTTTCGGCGGCGCGTATATCGGCAAGTTCGAAAATGCCTTCAACATTGGTCCAGCGTTCGTATCTTCCTTTGCGTGTTTGGGTGGGATTGGCAATTACTCTTTTCAGAAGGTTACATTTCAGCGGTTTGGAGAGAATTTCCGAAATTCCGCGGGCTATGAGTTCACTTTGGTTGTAACCTCTTTTTTCAAATTTTTTAGGATGCAGAGGAACGGGAACTATCATATCCACAGTTTCAAAATCTGTTTGAAGTAATTCCTGACCGAACCAGCGGCCAATTTCAATACCCAGTGATTGATGGTTGCGGTACTTTATTTTATGAAGGATTTTCTGAAAACGGCTTCCTTTATGGAATACAAAATAAGCAGTAGCATTTTCGACAAGCACCCTTCCCCAGAAAAGCTGTGCCACAGGATTTTCCTTATTGTTGTGAAACCTGGTATAAGGCAGATACGATCTGCAGCGGGTACAGACTTCCCTTTCACCTTTGAACAGAGCTGCATTGCACGAAGCGCAAAGGTTGGGATAAAGCAGCGAGATAAAATCTTCCGTCAGACTTTTGGTTTTGTGGAATAATTTCAATAACAATGCTGGAAATTTTTAATTTGGTGGTTTATATTAGCTTCATAAATATAATAATATGATGAAACACAGCCATAAAATTTACCTTTTCTTTTCTGTTTTTATTTCACTGGCGTGTTTTGCTATTTTTTTAATAACCGGCATACCTGCCATTTACATTTTCATAATCCTTTTAAGTAGTGTTATTCTTTTACTTCTTTTTATGCTGGGAAGCTTACAAAAGCGGGTAAGGCAGGCAGAAGAGAATGCCCGGCAGGAGATTTCAGGAATAAAACTTGAAATGGAAGAAAACTACGAAAAAACAACGAAAGAGTTAAAAGAGTTATATGAGAACAGCAAACAAAGCGAAATCCATTTAAGAGAAACCATTGAGTCGTCCATGCAGGGAATTGCAATTCTTTCGCTCGATGGACAATTTTTAAAAGTGAACGGAGCCGCTTGCGATATTATAGGTTATACCGAAGAGCAGCTTTTGAGAACGGATTTACAATGTATAACTCACCCTGAAGATTTCAGCGATGATGTGTTGAATATGAAAGGCCTTGTTCAGGGTAAGTCTGCCGGGTACAAACTGGAAAAGAGATTATATCATGTTGCCGGAATAACGGTTTGGGTGATGCAATACATGAGGCTTATAAAAGATCCGACAGGTAATCCTATACACTTTGTAACTCATTTTGTGGATATTACCGAGCGTAAACAGGCTGAAGAACAATTAAAAAAATACACCGAGACTCTTACGGTTTTATTACGCGAAGTAAATCACCGTGTTAAAAACAACCTTGCTGCGCTTATCAGCATGCTCCACATGGAGCAAAACAAGGCAAGAGCCACGGGTAATACAGGTTATATTGACTTTTTAAACGATTTAATCAGTCGTATCCAAAGCCTGTCAACGGTTCACAGCATGCTTTCAGCGCAGAACTGGCAACCTTTGGAGTTAAGTCAGTTATGCAATCAGGTGATTCAGGCAGCCATTTCGGGAACACCTCCGGGTAAAAAAGTTCAGATCGAAATTCCGAAAACAAAATCGAAAATACAAGTAAACAGCAATCAGGCTCACCATTTAACATTAGTTATTAACGAACTCACCACCAACTCAATCAAACATGCCATTCACGACCGTGATCAGGCAATTATCCGTGTCGATATTTCAAACGATGGGGATAATATAGAAATAAGGTTTAAAGATGACGGACCTGGTTTTCCGCAGGCTCTTATCGATGGAGATTTCCGCAGGGCAAATATTGGTTTTGAACTTATCAGGGGAATAGTTCAGCAAAGTCTCGATGGAGAATTGATCCTGGAGAATGATAACGGGGCAACCGCGATAATTAAATTTCAAAACGAACTTGAACTGATTTAATTTTTTGCCTTGAACCACACTATTTAGTATTTTTGAAGAAACTAAGCATATGAAAGCTTTTTCATTTTTTTTAATCGTCCTGTTCTTCACCGGTTGTTCCAAAAAGGCTTCTGAGAATAATACCGGAGAACCAAAACATACAAATGCCATTGAATTTACTGATGAGCAGCTTAAACTTTCAGAAGTAAAATGGGATAGTATCCGAAAGAAAGAAATATCAGATATAATCGATTGTAGCGGGACAATTGAATTGCCTCCGCAGAATAATCTGACAGTATCGCCGGTTAAAGGTGGAAATGTGAAAGAAATTAGCATCATTCCCGGAATGTTTGTAAAAAAAGGTCAAACCATTGCCACGCTTGAACATCCCGATTATTTACAATTGCAGCAGGAATACATTGAAGCTGGCAGCCGTTATACTTTTCAAAAGGAAGAATATAAACGACAGGGAGAATTAACTCTCGAACAGGCAACTTCATTAAAAAAGATGCAGTTGACAGAAGCCGATTTTAAAGCATTGGAGGCCAAAATAATGTCTCTCAAAAAACAGTTACAGATGCTTGGAATTGATGCAGACAACCTGAAGGCTGATAAAATTTCTTCGGAAGTAGTTATAACCTCTCCTATTGATGGTTATATTACCTATGTTTATACAAACCGGGGAAAATATATATCGGCCGGAGAAAAACTTTGTGAAATTATTGATAAAAGCCATTTACATCTGCAGTTAAATATCTTTGAGCGCGATTTACCCTTCGTGAAGCAGAATCAGGCAATAAACTTTAGTCCGGCAGCTATTCCCAATAAACAGTTCAGCGCACGTATCGAATTCATTGGTCAGGCAATTGATCACGATAATAACAGCATTCCTGTTCATGCACACATTTTTCCGGTTGATGACGAATTAAAGCCAGGGATGTTTGTAAGTGCCAAAATAAAGGCAAACCCACGGTCGGTTTACGTACTTCCTTTAACTTCGCTTGTTAAGAAAGGCAACGATTTTTTTGGCTTCATTGCAAAAGACAAAAAGTTTTACAGGACAAAAATAAATACGGGTAAGGAGTTAGAAAATTTTGTTGAAGTGGTGCCTGAAGATTCTGCCTTTTTAACCAGTAAATTTGTTACACAGGGTGCATATTACCTCGAATCGGAATGGAATAAGAGTCAGGAGTAAAAGTAAACTTTGCGCTTGCTGCAAAATATTTATAACTTTGCATCGTTTTTTGTGAAAACCCTTTAACCCAAATAAATATGGAAAATAATTATGAAACGAAGCCTAAATCAGGCAAAGGTTTAACCATTTTACTTACAATAGTAGCCTTAATTTTACTTGCCGCTGTTGTAGTTTTGTTTTACAGACTCAATGATACCAAAAAACAGGCAAATGAAACGGAGCAATATTTAGAGACCCAAAAGAAATCGCTTACCAATGAGCTGCAGGACTTAATTGGAGAATACGATGCTCTGAAAACCAATAACGATTCAATAAATCAGAAGTTAACCGAGCAGCAGGAAAAAATTAAAAAGCTTTTGGGTTATCAGGCTTCCAATATTCAGAAAATCAAACTTTACGAAAAGGAATTAAAAACATTGCGCGACGTTCTGAAAAGTTATATTGCTCAGGTTGATTCGTTAACCACACGCAATCAGCAACTTATTCAGGAAAATACTGAAGTGAAAGGAAGTCTGGATGTTGCCCGTGAAGAAAACATTAAACTTTCGACTGAAAAGGAAGATTTATCATCCAAAGTACAGAAAGCTTCGGTTATAACCACCAGCAATATTGTGGTTACACCGCTTAACAAACGTGGAAAGGACGAAGATAAATCCACCCGTATTACCAAGCTTAAAGTTTGTTTCACTTTGCGTGAAAATGCAATTGCTTCTACCGGAACCAAAGAAGTTTTTATCAGAATTACCCGTCCGGATGAAATGGTACTTGCTTATTCAGAATCGGATGTGTTTAACTTCCAGGGACAGCAAATTGTTTATTCAGCTAAACGTCAGATAGAATATGAAAACAAGGATCTTGATGTTTGTATTTTCTGGGATAACAACGACAAAATTATAGTTGGCACTTACACTGTCGATATTTTCACAGATGGCGCTTTGATTGGCACAACCAAATTCACAATCAAAAAATAATTTGTCGAAAAATATATAAAGAAGCTTTGCAGCAATGCAAGGCTTTTTTTATGCCTTGCGGTTCATAATTAAGTAAGCAAGGCTTTTAAGTTCATCTTTTGGTTTTTGAACCATTACTTCGTCAAGAGCACGCATAGCTGCATTAGTATAATAGGCAACCATTTCCGAAGCTATTTCCTTAATTCTTAATTCGTTGAACATATTCAACACACCCGAAATTTTATCGCTTCGTGTTATAGAAGTATCATTGTAAAATTTCTTAAGTGTTTGCCTTTGTTCCTTTGGTGCTATTTCAAGAGCTTTCAGGTATAAAAAGGTCTTTTTGCAGGCAGCAATGTCGCCACCAATACTTTTCCCAAATTCGGCTTCGGTTCCGAAAGTATCCAGCAGGTCGTCCTGTACCTGGAAAGCCAGGCCTAAATTAAGCCCGAATAAATAAAGTTTCTCCTTCGCTTTTTCATCAGCTCCACCGCAAATGGCGCCGATTTTTAAGCTGGTAGCCAGTAAAACAGCTGTTTTGAGCCTGATCATTTCCAAATATTCCGGAAGAGTAACATCGGTCCGGGTTTCAAAATTCATATCCAGTTGCTGGCCTTCACAAATTTCAATGGCTACTTTGGAGAAAATATCAATAAGCTCAGGAATAAATTCAGTTTTTGTGCGGCAAAGGTGCTGATAAGCAATAATGTTCATAGCATCGCCCGAAAGAATTGCAATATTCTCGTTCCATTTATGGTGAACTGTAGGATTATTGCGCCGCATGGGAGCTTTGTCCATAATATCGTCGTGCAGGAGCGTAAAATTGTGGAATATTTCTACGGCTAATGCCGGATGCACGGCTGCATCGGAATTGTCGGTGAATAACTCACAGGCTAGCAGGGTAAGAACGGGCCGGATTCGCTTACCACCAAGTCCAAGGATATATGCAATAGGCTGATAGAGTTCGTCGGGCTTATTATCGTGGAAAGTTAATTTCGAAATCTCCTGATCAATTTTACTTTTACATTCGGAAAAGCTGAGCATATTTTTATAAAATTTAACGTGCAAAGTATTAAAAAAAGAGCTAATAAGGTGATTAAAAAAATAGTTTTGCCTGTAATTATTTGAAAGATAATTTATTAATCGTTGAAAATAATTAATATAAACTTAAAGCAAATTTGTAAGATGCTACCTTCCAGAGTTATTATTTTGCATAATTTTCAACAGGTTTGAAGTAAGTACATGTTTTCAATCATTGTCAGCATATTAAGTGTTATTGGCTCGTTAGGAGTGTTTTTGTTTGGCATGAAGCTCATGAGCGATGCTTTGCAGAAAATGGCAGGCTCGCGTGTAAGAGCTATTCTTGCCGCCATTACATCCAATAGACTTAAAAGTGTTACTACCGGTTTGGTTGTCACCGCGGTAATTCAAAGTTCATCGGCCACTTCGGTTATGATTGTAAGCTTTGTAAATGCGGGTTTGCTATCGCTTACCGAAGCTGTAGGTATGATTATGGGAGCCAACATTGGTACCACCCTTAAAGCATGGCTTTTTGTTGCTGTGGGTGTAAATGTTAAGGTTTCGCAGTTTGTACTTCCTATTGTGGCATTATGTTTTCCATTGCTTTTTTCAAGGCGAAGTTTATTAAAGTACGCGGGCGAATTTGCAATGGGCTTTGCATTAATATTTTTTGGTCTGGACTTGTTGTACAATATTTTACCCGATCTCACATCTAACCAAACAGTAGTGAATGTTCTGGAGAGAATTAACAACCTGGGAGTATTATCTATAATCCTGTTTGTTTTCATTGGAATGTTTATTGCTGCCTTATTTCAGTCGTCGAGCGCTGCATTTGTTTTTACGCTTTCTTTCAGTGCTGTTGGTATAATCGACTTTCCGCTTGCTGCAGCCCTGGTTATTGGTGAAAATATCGGGACAACCATTACGGCAAATATTGCAGCTTTTATTGCTAACGAAGATGGGCGAAAAGCCGCACGTGCTCATTTCTTGTTTAATTTAGCAGGTGCATTTTGGGTTTTGGCAATATTTCCCTTTTTTCTAAAGGGTGTAGATGTTATCGTAAACAGCATATTTAATGGTTCAGCATTTACCGACCACCATCTTATTCCATGGGCATTGGCCATTATTCACACATTATTCAACATCACAAATACTTTAATTCTGGTATGGTTTATACCTGTATTGATTCATCTGAGTGGTTTGCTTGTAAAACATGGTAAGAAGGATGACAAATTCAGGATGACCTTCTTTTCAAAAACTATTTTTTCCACTTCTGAAATATCAATTTTACAGGGCCGTAAAGAAATTAACCTTTATTCCAAGCGCATAAAATCCATGTTTAAACTTGTGAAAAATATGTTTAAACAGGTTAACGATCAGGAATTTAGTAATGAATTCAATCAGGTGAAAAGCCTCGAAGCTGAATGTGATCAAATTGAAGTAGAGCTTTCATCTTTTCTTACAAAAATTGGACAGGGAGAGCTGAGTTCCGAAAGTAACCAGCGCTTAAAAGTAATGATGAAGATTGTTACCAGTCTCGAAAGTATAGCCGACAACTGTTATAATATTGCAAAAGCCCTGAAGAAAAAGCGGCAGGCAAAAATCTGGTTTACGCAGGATATTCGCGATAACATAAACCAGATGCTGGAACTTTTAGATGAAGCTTTTGAAGTAATGCACAATAATTTAAGCAAGGATTACTCGGAAGTGACAATAGATAAGGCTGAAGCCAATGAAGAAAGAATTGATGATCTGAGAAATATCCTTAAAGAGGAATATTCGAGCAACCAGGAAAAGGGATATAAGTACGAAGCCGGAATTATTTATAATGACATTTATACCCGCTGCGAAAGGCTTGGCGATCATATCTATAACATAACTAAAATAATAGTGCAATCCAATTCGGCTTCGCAATAATTACTGGCCGTACATAAACTGGCCAACAGCAGCAAAGTTGGCTTTAGGATTGATGCACATTACAGGTATCTTTTCCTTATTGGCAATCATAAATTGTTCTTTAGCCCCAAACATATAATCGAGAATACTTATATATTTTGTGGTAACTGTAAGAATGATGTCGGCATCAATTTTCTTTGCAAAAGCAATTGTTTCCTTAGTGAAATTGCTCGATTTTTCGGGAGAGAAAATCTCATAGGTAAGATTATTCTGGATCAAAAATCTGATTGCAAAGTTGAGATTTGTATTGATTTTTTTCTGTAACGACTTGTCCTTTACCGGATACTTATAGAGGAATACTTTCGAATTAAAATATTTCCCGAAATAAATTGCCCAGTTAAGGGTTTCTTTGTTTTCCGATTTAAAATCAACCGGAAATACAACTTTTGAGTATTTCTCGTAACTGACAGGTTTGTCTTGTACAACAATAAAAGGAACACTCGAACCCACAATAACACGTAAGGCCCAGCTTCCGAACATCCGCTGGCTGCGGGTCATGCCATGAGTTCCCATTACAACAAGGCTGGCTTTGTTGTCAGATGCATACTGGGCAATGTCTTTGAAAATCGAACCTTCTTTAAGGATCACACCGGGTTTAATGCCAAATTTTTTAAAAGACTCTTCAGCCGAAGTTTCCATTTTTTTTCTTTTGCTATCAATTTCCGATGAGGAGGTCCCTGGTTTTAAAATGTGAAGGAGAATAATTTCCTGATCAATAGTTCTTGAAATACGAATGGCATGTTCAAGCGCATTTTCTGAAACAACGGTGAAATCCCATGTAACAAGGATGAATTTTTTTATCTCTTCCATATTTTTAAAGGGTTGGTGTGGCTAAATTATAAATTTCTTTTAAATATTTTATAACGATGGTTAAATCTTATTGTTATGCCAAACATTTAGTTTGTTTTGGCTTCGCAAAAATTGTTTATTCCAAATGCATAAAAATATTTATTTTAGCGGTTTGTTAAAAATGATTTATATGAAGAACGAGCATTTCAAAATAAAGGAAGTTCTTACTTTGCAGCCTGTAGACACAGAGATATTGGTTAAAGGGTGGGTTCGCACTAAAAGAGGAAATAAAAACGTAGCCTTTGTTGCATTAAACGATGGATCAACAATAAATAATCTTCAGATTGTTGTTGAGGTTTCTAATTTTTCGGAAGATTTATTAAAAAAAATAACCACTGGAGCCTGTATTGCAGCTCAGGGGAAAATTGTGAAATCGATGGGGCAGGGGCAAAGTGTTGAAATGCAGGCCTTGGAGATTGAAGTTTATGGTGAATGTGATCCGGAAGTTTATCCTTTGCAGAAAAAGGGCCATACCCTAGAATTTCTGCGGGAAATAGCCCATTTGCGTCCACGTACAAATACTTTCGGGGCTATTCTGAGACTTCGTCATGCGATGTCATTTGCTATTCACAAATACTTTAACGATAACGGGTTCTTTTATCTGCACACCCCGATTATTACCGGATCGGATGCAGAAGGTGCCGGGGCCATGTTTCAGGTTACAACACTCGATTTAAAGAATATCCCTTTAAATCCTGATAAATCGGTTAACTATGAGGACGATTTCTTTGGAAAATCGACCAACTTAACTGTATCAGGCCAGTTGGAAGGTGAATTGGGAGCGATGGCATTGGGCGCCATTTATACTTTTGGACCTACATTCCGTGCTGAAAATTCAAATACACCACGCCACCTTGCCGAATTCTGGATGATTGAACCGGAAGTTGCTTTTTATGAGATCAAGGATAATATGGATCTTGCAGAAGATTTTCTGAAGTATCTTATTACTTATGCACTCGAAAATTGCGAAGACGATCTCAAATTCCTTAACGAAATGTACGATAAGGAATTGATTGACAGGTTGAAATTTGTTATCGAAAACGATTTCCAACGTTTAACATATACCGAAGGTATTAAGATTCTTGAAAAGGCCGACCAGAAATTTGAGTTCCCTGTTTTCTGGGGAGCAGATCTTCAGTCGGAACACGAACGTTACCTGGTTGAAAAACATTTCAAGCGCCCCGTAATTCTTACCGATTATCCCAAAGATATTAAAGCATTCTACATGAAACAGAATGATGACGGTAAAACCGTTCGTGCCATGGATGTGCTTTTTCCTAAAATTGGCGAAATTATTGGAGGTTCACAACGCGAGGAAAGTTACGAGAAACTCACCCAAAGAGTTGATGAACTCGGAATACCACAGAAAGATCTCTGGTGGTACCTCGAAACCCGTAAATTTGGTACCGCTCCCCACGCAGGATTTGGTTTAGGTTTCGAAAGATTATTATTATTTGTTTCCGGTATGGCTAATATTCGCGATGTTATTCCATTTCCGAGAACACCTAAAAACGCTGAATTTTAAACTCAAAAAAAATTCTGATTATCAGATAAAAGCAATTTTTTCAAGAAGCCCGGATAACGGGCTTTTTGAATTTTGGCCCGTATTTTGAAAAGCAACTTTCAGACCTAACAATTATTTCGAAGTTTGTATTGGAACTTTCCATCCAAAAAATCGTTAAATTTGTAGGTAACGAAATAACTAAGCCCTAAAGGAGAAACAATATGCTTCGACAGAAACTCCAGCAAAAACTTCTTCAGAAGCTTTCGCCACAGCAGATTCAAATGATAAAGCTGCTGGAGATACCTTCTATGCAGCTTGAGCAACGCATCAAGAAAGAGATAGAAGAAAATCCGGCTTTGGAAGAAGGTGCTGATGAAAATTCCGATGAATCAATTGATGATGTGGCTGCCAAAGAAGAGCGCCAGGTCACACTTGAGGATTATGAGTACGATGATACGCCATCATATAAGCTAAATTCAAATAATTATTCAAAACCGGAACTCAAGCCCGATATTCCTTTTTCGGTTGGGTTCTCGTTTCACGATTATCTCGAAAATCAATTAGGGTTGCGGGATCTCGATGAAAGAAAAGAAGAACTAGCACTTTATCTAATTGGAAATATTGACGATGATGGTTATTTGCGGCGCAAACTCGAAGCAATTGCCGATGATCTTGCTTTCTCGCAGAATATAAAAACCAATGAGTTTGAACTTTTAGAGATACTGAGAATTATTCAGGACTTTGATCCCCCGGGAGTTGGTGCACGCGATTTACAGGAGTGTCTTATTCTGCAAATTCAAACCCGCGATCAGAACCAACCCGAAGTGGCTTTGGCCCGTAAAATTTTGAAACATCATTTCGATGAGTTCACCAAAAAACACTTCGACCGCATTATAGACCGGCTCAACATTACCGAGCAACAAATGAAGGAAGCTGTGGATGAGATTCTGAAACTTAATCCAAAACCCGGAGGAGGCTATTCTGATCCACACAGTAAGGTTGCCGAACATGTGATTCCCGATTTTATACTTGAAAATGAAGATGGGGAGCTCCAGCTCAGCCTCAATTCGCGTAATGTTCCTGAGTTAAGAGTGAGCAAAACATACAGCGAAATGCTCGATACCTACAGCCACAGCGGTAAAGGAAAATCAGCCGGACAAATGAAAGATGCTGCAAGTTTTGTGAAGCAGAAAATGGATTCGGCCCGCTGGTTTATCGACGCAATAAAACAGCGTCAGAATACCTTGCTGGCAACCATGGAAGCTATAATCGATTATCAGAAATTATACTTTCAGGATGGCGACGAAATGTTTCTTAAACCTATGATCCTGAAAGATATTGCTGATAAAACAGGTTTGGACATCAGTACCATTTCCCGGGTTGCAAACAGCAAATACATTCAAACACATTTTGGGATATTTCCGCTGAAATATTTCTTCTCGGAAGGGATGCAAACCGATTCGGGCGAAGAAGTTTCGACCAGGGAAATTAAAAAGATACTGGAAGAATGTATTGAAGCTGAATCCAAACGCAAACCGCTTACCGATGATGAACTGGCGGAAATACTTCAGAAGAAAGGCTATCAGATTGCCAGAAGAACAGTAGCCAAATACAGGGAACAGCTTAATATTCCGGTAGCTCGATTAAGAAAGGAACTATAACGCATGTGGTCTAAATTCTTGTTTAAGGATATTCCCACAGTTGTGTCTTATGTTATGCATCCGCTGCTGATGCCTGCAATAGGAATATTCATTCTTTTCAATTCAGGCACTTACATTTCTTTTCTACCTTTTGAGTTTAAACGTTCGGTATTTTTGCTTGTATTAATTTGTACACTGGGAATACCATTGTTCTTTATACCGTTATTCCTTTACAGACGAATAATCTTAAATATTCAGATGAATTCTTCTCAGGAAAGAATAATTCCACTCGCTTTTACAGCTATTTCTTTCTTTTTTTCTTATTATTTGCTCAGCAGCTCTTCTGTACCCAAGACTTTGCAGGTTTTTCTGCTAGGCTCAACAATTTGCGTTGCATTAACCCTTCTGATAACCATAACCTGGAAAATTAGTGCACACATGATTGGCCTTGGAGGAATTGTCGGATTGATAATTTCCCTGGCAGTTTTTATGCATTCTAATGTAATGGCTTATCTTATTCTTTTTATTTTTTTATCCGGGGTAACAGCCACCTCACGCCTTTTACTGGGTAGTCATACTCCAGCCCAGGTCTATTCTGGCTTTGGCGTTGGATTTCTGGGGATGTTTAGCACCATTTTATTTTTCTAAAAAAACCCGTATAATCTTTCCGTATTTAGCTGATAATTCTATCTTTGTAAACTTTTTTAAATTACCGGTTGGTAGTCGTAAGTTTTTTAGCAGGCTACGCAGTTTCCGAACATTTTTAATGATTGGAGGTTTACTTGGTCGATGCCCGATGACTAAAGATTACCTGACTGGTTTAGTCTAACAGAAGGATTTATTATGAGTAACCGTTTTCCGGAGTATAAGAAATTTGATTTATCGCAAGTTAACAAGGAAATTCTTGCTTTATGGAATAAGAATGGCACATTCAAAAAGACTTTGGAACTTCGAAAAGGCCATCCTACATTTGTATTTTACGAGGGACCTCCTTCGGCTAATGGTATCCCGGGTATCCACCATGTGATGGCTCGTACTATCAAAGATATCTTCTGCCGTTTTAAAACCATGAAAGGATTTTATGTTGAGCGCAAAGCGGGATGGGATACCCACGGTTTGCCTGTTGAGCTGGGCGTTGAAAAAGCATTGGGAATAACAAAGGAAGATATTGGTAAGAAAATTAGCATTGCCGAATATAACAACGCTTGCCGCAAGGATGTAATGAAATATACCGACCTGTGGGAAGAACTTACCGAAAAAATGGGTTACTGGGTGGATATGGAACATCCCTATATTACCTACGATAACCGGTATATCGAAACCTTGTGGTGGTTATTGAAAAAGTTATACGAAAAAGGACTTTTATATAAGGGATACACCATCCAACCATATTCTCCTGCAGCAGGAACCGGGCTTAGCACACACGAGCTGAATCAACCCGGCTGCTACCGCGATGTGAAAGACACCACCATGGTGGCCATGTTTAACATCGTTAAAAATGCCAAATCAGAGTTTTTGTTCGAAAATACAGATACCCCTGTGTCTTTTCTGGCATGGACCACCACTCCCTGGACTTTACCATCGAACACCGCGCTTGCTGTCGGGAAAGATATTACATACGTAAAAGTTCTGACTTTTAACCCTTATTCGGGAGTTCCTTGTACTGTAATATTAGCAAAGGATCTGCTTAACAATCATTTCAATCCGAAACATGCCGGGCTTGCTTTTGAAGATTACCAGGTGGGGCATAAGGAAATTCCTTTTAAAGTTATTGGCGAATATAAAGGAGCTCAGTTTAACGAAATACGTTACGAGCAGTTAATACCCTTCCATCAACCGGCTACAGGCGATGCATTCCGTGTTGTTCTCGGCGATTTTGTTACTACCGAAGATGGTACCGGTATTGTTCATATTGCCCCCAGTTTTGGTGCCGACGACTTTAAAGTGGCCCGCGAAAACGGAATTGGCGCACTTACGCTCGTTGATAAGCAGGGGAAATTTGTAGAAGGTATGGGGCCTTTCAGTGGCCGTTATGTTAAAAACAGCTACGATGCCAGTCTTACCGACGACGATGCCACTGTTGATGTGGATATTGCAGTTATGCTGAAAAAAGAGAACAAAGCTTTTAAAATAGAAAAACACGTTCACACCTATCCACATTGCTGGAGAACCGATAAGCCGGTTCTTTACTATCCTTTGGATTCCTGGTTCATCAAAACCACCGCTCTAAAGGAAAGAATGATGGAGCTGAACGATACCATTAACTGGAAACCGGCTTCCACCGGAACAGGCCGTTTTGGTAAATGGCTCGAAAACCTTCAGGACTGGAACCTGAGCCGTTCCCGCTACTGGGGAACACCACTTCCAATCTGGCGTACCGAAGACGGTTCGGAAGAAATATGCATAGGTTCCGTATCCGAATTAAAAGCCGAAATCGAAAAAGCTGTTAAAGCCGGAATGATGATTTCCAATCCGCTCGAAAAATTCAGCGAAGGAGATAATTCCGAAACTAATTATAACCTCTTCGACCTTCACAGGCCGTTTGTTGATGAAATTTTCCTGGTGTCACCTTCCGGAAAGAAAATGACCCGCGAAACCGACCTGATTGACGTTTGGTTTGACTCGGGAGCAATGCCTTACGCTCAATATCATTATCCGTTTCAATCCCACGAAAATTATCCGTATAAGCTCGATTCGGGTAAAATTACTCCTATTGAAAAGACCGACCGGGGGGTATACCCTGCAGACTTTATCGCGGAGGGTGTTGACCAAACCCGTGGCTGGTTCTTTACATTGCACGCCATTGCTGTGATGTTATTCGACTCCGTAGCGTTCAAAAATATAGTTTCCAATGGTTTGGTGTTGGATAAGAACGGAAATAAAATGTCGAAACGACTTGGCAATGCCGTCGATCCTTTCGAAACCATCGAAAAGTATGGCTCCGATCCTTTGCGCTGGTACATGATTACAAACGCGCAACCCTGGGACAACCTTAAATTCGATATGGGAGGTATTGACGAGGTGAACCGTAAATTCTTCGGAACCCTCTACAACACCTATTCGTTCTTTGCTCTCTATTCCAATGTAGATAAGTTTATTAACGATAAGCCTGAGGTTCCGGTTAAAGACAGGCCTGAGATCGACAGGTGGATCATTTCTCTTCTTAATTCTTTAATTAAGGAAGTTGAGGAATGTTACGAAACCTATGAGCCTACACGTGCAGGTCGCGCTATAGCCGACTTTGTTACCGAGAACCTGAGTAACTGGTATGTGCGGCTTAACCGCAAACGTTACTGGGGTGGCGAAATGGACAGCGACAAACTTGCTGCCTATCAAACATTATACACCTGTTTAGCAACTGTGGCAAAACTTGCAGCGCCTATCGCCCCGTTCTATGCTGATAAACTTTATATGGACCTGAATTCAACCTCAGGTAGGGAGAATTCTGAATCGGTTCATTTGTCCGATTTCCCAAAATACGATTCTTCCCTTGTGGATAAAGATCTGGAAGAGAGAATGGACTTAGCTCAGAGGATATCCTCGCTCGTACTTGGATTACGCCGCAAGGTGAATATCAAAGTGCGTCAGCCGTTGCAAAAAATCATGATTCCTCTGCTGGACATGTCGTTGGGTGCAAAGATAGACGAGGTAAAAAAACTCATACTTACTGAGGTTAACGTGAAAGAACTGAAGTATGTGGATGAAACCGATGGCATTCTGGTTAAAAAGATAAAACCCAATTTCAAAACCCTTGGCCCGAAATATGGCAAACAAATGAAAGGGATTTCAGCTGCTTTTGCACAATTTGATCAGGCTAAAATTGGCCAGATTGAGCGCATGGGCAATGATAATCTTAAACTTTTGGTTGACGGAGTTGAAGTTCTGATTTCGCTGGAAGATGTGGAAATTACATCGGAAGACATACCGGGATGGCTGGTAGCAAGCGACGGTAAGCTCACTGTAGCTTTGGATATAACCTTAACCGAAGATTTGATCCAGGAAGGATTGGCCCGTGAATTTATCAACCGTATTCAGAACCTCCGCAAGGACAGCGGGTTTGATGTAACGGATAAAATTTCAATTAAAATACTAAAACAAGAGGCCATTATTCCGGCATTGGATAAATATAAGTCTTATATTGCTACCCAAACGCTGGCAACCGGGATTGAGCTGGTGGACAGAATGGATGAACCTGATTCGGTTGAAATTGAACTGGACGATAATATTAAAACGTTTTTAAAGTTATTTAGGATAAAATAATACTAATATTAAAGATTAAAATTTTACTATCTTTAAACAAAATTTGAGTTATGGCAGAAAAGAACCGATATTCAGATGCTGAGCTTGAAGAATTTAAGAATATAATTCTTGAAAAGCTAGAGAAGGCAAAACAGGACTACGAACTACTTAAGAGTGCCATTACTCACAGTGAGAGTAACGACACCGAAGACACATCTCCCACATTTAAGGTGTTGGAAGAAGGTGCCGCTACCTTGTCAAAGGAAGAGGCCGGTAAACTGGCCCAACGTCAGCTTAAGTTTATTCAGCATTTACAGGCTGCGATGATCCGTATCGAAAACAAAACCTACGGAATATGCAGGGAAACAGGCAAACTTATACCTAAAGAAAGGTTAAGGGCAGTACCTCATGCTACACTTAGCATAGATGTAAAACAGAATCAAAGGTAAGTTAACATATATTAACCTTTTAAAAAAATGATTGGAACCATGGGTCTCAATCATTTTTTTTATTTTTGGGCTGTTTTTCAGAAAAGTTAGAAATGCACATAATATCAATTTTATAAAAAAATGAAACTTACACCCGGCAAAAAAGCAGCATTGCTTGTTATATTAGTGTTATTGGTAGACCAGGCAATAAAGATTTGGATTAAAACCCATATGGCTTTGGGTGAAAGTTTTCAGGTATTTGGAAGTAAATTTCTGATTCACTTCACCGAAAATCCGGGAATGGCATTCGGAATGCAATTTGGTGGCGAAACAGGAAAGCTTGTTTTAAGCATATTTCGCATCATCGCTGTAATTGGCATTTGCTGGTACCTTGCTCATCTTATCAAAACAAAGGTTAAAACAGGTTTAATATTATGTTTTGCCTTGATTTTAGCAGGAGCAATAGGGAATATTCTCGACAGTGCTTTCTATGGGTTAATTTTCGACAAGGGAATGGTTTATAATCCGGAAATTCAGGATTGGGAGCGCTACTACGGTATCGCGCAATTTGGTCAGCCCGGGTATGCCGGTTTCCTGAAGGGATGCGTTGTAGATATGCTTTATTTCCCATTGTTTGAAGGTCACTATCCAAGCTGGGTTCCTTTTTGGGGAGGCAGGGAATTTATGTTCTTCCGTCCGGTTTTCAATATTGCCGATTCATCAATAACAGTTGGAGTATTCCTGATTTTGATTTTCCAGAAGAGATTTTTCAAAACTGAGAAATCCGATTCTGAGATTGAAGAACAACAGGAAACCTCATCGGAAACAGTTAGCGCGCAATAAAAAATTATAATGAATCTGGTTATTGGAGGAACAGGGTTAGTTGGATCGCATCTGATACTTGAATTGCTTTCCCGTGAGGAAAAAGTCAAAGTATTCGTACGCCCGGGCAGTTCCAAAAATCAAATTCTGCAAACTTTCAGGTATTATAACAACGAAGCTCAGATCTTATTTGATAAGCTCGAATGGGTTGAGGGTAATATCATGGATTATTCTTCCATTGTAAATGCTCTTGAAGGCATCTCTCGGGTATATCATTGTGCTGCTATGGTTTCGTTTTCTCCCGGGGATAAGGATCTTTTGCTCCGGAATAATGTTGATGGAACTGCCAATGTGGTTAATGCCTGTCTTAAAAAGAAAGAAGTAAAACTTTGCTTTGTAAGTTCCATTGCCGCATTAGGACATTCCGAAGATTCGGAGGAAGTAACAGAAGCTCATAGCTGGAAACCTACCATAAAGCGTTCAATTTATTCGGTAAGCAAGTTCAAATCGGAAATGGAGATTTGGCGGGGAATTGAAGAAGGACTTGAAGCTGTTATTATCAATCCGTCAGTTATAATTGGTCCCGGAAACTGGAAAAACAGCAGCTCTGCTTTTTTCCCATTGGTATACAAAGGGTTGAAATTTTATACGCATGGTGTTACAGGTTTTGTTGATGTTCGTGATGTTGCTGAAATAATGATTCAACTGATGAATTCAGGGGTTAAAAATGACAGATTTATTGTTTCGGCAAAAAATGCTTCATTTAAAGAACTATTTCATCTTATCGCCAAAGCATTGAATGTGTCTCCTCCAAAATATGAAGCTACACCTTTGCTGTTAAATATAGCTTCCAGGCTGGATGGAATAAAAAGCGCCATAACCTCATCGCAGCGAAAAATTTCCGACGATACAATTTCGGCCGCAACTTCACAGAATGCATATAGCAACAGGAAAATAAGAGAGTTATTGGGCTTCGAATTCAGGAATATGGAACAGACTATAAACGATTGTGCCGGATTTTACCTAGGGCAAATGTGGAATAAAGGGAAATCTTAAAAACAAAAGCATATAAATGAAAAAAGCTCCAACAGGAGCTTTTTTCATTTATAGTTTTAAAATTATTTTATTTTGCCGGAGCAGCACCAGGGCATTTTAAATTTGTTTGTTGTCCTTTGGCGGCTGTCACAAACGGACCATACTGAGCATTCTTGAAATTTGCGCAAGCGCTGTCTTTATCGCCTTTACCAACCTGAGCAACTGCAAGCTCATAATAGAATTTAGCTTTAGCTTCGGGAGTTCCTGTTTCCAGATCTAAACCTTTCTGAGCAAGATCGGCAGCTTCGTTGAAATTCTTTTTTTCATTATTAGCTTTTGCTAACTGATAATATACGTCTTTGTCTTCTCCGTATTTTGTAGCTAAATTAAGAGAAGCAATCGCATCATCGTACTTTTTAGCGGTATTTGCTTTGGAACCGGCAAGTTTATAAAAATCAAGGGCCAGCTTTTTAGCGTTGGGAACTGTAGGATCGTTACCTGCTTTTTCAATAAACTGATCTATTGTTTGACCAAACAGTTCAGCGTTATTGATTTTACTATAAACCTGAGCTTTTGGCAGCAAAGCTTTATAATAGTCAGGACTAACAAGCATAGCACTGTCGAATGCAGCTATTGCTTTGTCGTTTTCGTTAGCTTTGAAATAATTAGAACCTTGCAACATGTAAAGCTGAGTAAGCAAAGTTGTAGCCCTATCCTTGGTTTTATCGTTTTTATATTTGTCGGAGGCGGCTATTGTAGCTTTTGAATCTTTAATAGCAGCTGGTATATTCTTGGCTGTATAGGATTTATATGCTTGCTGGTAATACAGATCGGGAACAACGGCCATTGCTTTTTCTTTTAAATCGGCAGCTGAATCACCAAGTTGTTCACTTATCTGTATACTTTTTTCAAAAGATCCTATTGCGCCCTGAACATCGGTTTTCATCAAATTGACACCCTGATTGTAAGCTTCAATGGCTTCATTTTTGGTTTGAGCTTGTACGTGGAAAGTAAATAAAGCTCCTAAAGTTAAAGATACCGCTAGTTTTTTAAATGTAGTCATACTTGTTTCTTTTAAAATAAAAACTCAAAATAGTTTGGTTCTCTTAAATAACAAATATATAAATATAAATGTTTGAGCATAATTTCTAGAGAAAATAAACGTGGCTTTTCATCAAATCTTAATAATGATGAAAAGCCACGTGAGTGTATATTTTAAAAGAAAAGGGCGATTTACTTTTTTGCTAGGTCTTTGTTTGATACTCTTGAATGTTTTATGGGAGCAAATTGCTGCTTTGACAACCAGATTTTTGTTTCCATCACCGCTCCATTAAGATCCTTTAACTGAACTTCTCCCCAGTCGGTGAGTTTAGCAACTGTTTCGTTATTGCTGCTTTTCTTTACAAATACTTCAAGATCAGTGATAACTTCAGTTGTTATTTTATCCACTTTTTTACACGAATCGTCGAAGAAATTGGTGATCTCTTCTAATTGAGAACCTACGCTTGAGTAGTTGACTGATTTTTGGCCAAATCCTGTTCCCCAAACAAATAAGAAAGCAACTAATAGAGGGACTCTGATAATTTTTGAAATTGAGGTTTTCATTTGTGTATTTTTTGTTTTTAGAGGTCTAATGAATGCTCCATTTCTGTAATTTATAAAAAATCATTCACGTTTTAAAATTATCATTTTCTGTGCCAAGATGTATAAGTATTTATAATTCAATGTGAAACATTAAAAACTGAATGTTAAGAATGCATCGCAATAGGACACCTTGTGTTCGTTTCCGAACATTTTTAAGGTGATGAAAAAATTTTCGTTACTTTTGATAACCCAAAAACTATCAGGATGTCGATTATTGTTGAGAAAGTAAGTAAAACATACGGAAAGCAGTTTGCGCTCCGGGATGTTTCGTTCAGCATAGAACCCAATGAAATTGTTGGCTTTATTGGTCCAAACGGGGCCGGTAAATCTACAATGATGAAAATTATTTGCGGATATCTGCCCCCTTCAGAAGGCACTGTTAAAGTTAATGGCATTGATGTTAGCGAAGCGCCTTTAAAAGTCCGCGAAACAATAGGGTATTTACCTGAGAACAATCCCTTGTATCACGAAATGTATGTGCGCGAATATCTGGAATTTGTTTCCGGAATGCTGAAGATTCCCAACAGAGAAACCAGAATTACTGAAATAATTAAGCAAACGGGACTTGAAGCCGAGAAACACAAGAAAATTGCTGCACTTTCGAAAGGATACAAGCAAAGAGTGGGTATTGCACAGGCACTTATTCACAATCCATCAGTTGTTATACTCGATGAACCAACAACAGGACTCGATCCAAACCAGATTCTTGAAATACGTAATTTGATTTCCGAAACCGGTAAAGGGAAAACCATCATGCTTTCCACTCATATTATGCAGGAGGTGGAAGCTATTTGCAGCAGAATAATTGTAATAAATAAAGGAGAAATAGTTGCGAACGATAAAGCTGGAAATCTGAAAGTTCAGACGCAGGGCAGTTTTGTTACTATTTCGGTTGAATTTAATGCGCAGGTGGATATAGAAAAACTCAACAAGATAAAAGGGGTTGTGAAGGCTGTTAATGTTAAAGGCAGCAATTATCTTTTGCAAAGCAATGTTGATAACGATATCCGTCCGGATGTATTCCAGTTCGCTGTAGAGAGTAACCTTACTGTTCTTGCTTTACAAAAGATGGAACAAAGTCTGGAAGAAGTCTTCCGGGAACTTACGAAGAAATAATTTTCTTGTACAGTATTCTCTTCCGACTCACTACCTGATATTTCCGGCTATATTACTTCCTGCTCCAGTCAAAGCCGTCCTTCCGGTCTTTTACTTCAATGCCTAAATTGGTGAGCTCATTGCGTATTTTGTCCGAAGCTGCAAAATCTTTCCGCGCTTTTGCATCCATGCGCATTTCCAGGATCATGTTCACCAATCCTTCAATAAGTCCGGAATCTCCAGCCGCAGCAGTTTCATCTTTCAACCCTAAAACCTTGTCTACAAATGTACTGAAGATCTCTTTCATCAGCTCAAGATCTTCTGCATGAATAGTTTCATGTCCATCCTTAACGGCATTGATGTATCGAACGCCATCAAAGAGGTGAGCAATAAGAATGGGGCTGTTGAGGTCGTCGTTCATGGCTGCATAGCACTTTTGTCTCAATTCGGCCACGTAATCCGACTTTTCTCCCGATGTTTTTAATGTTGGCAATGCTTTTACAGCAGCAAACAAGCGTTGAAGTCCTTTTTCGGAAGCCTGCAGCGCTTCGTTGGAAAAGTCGAGGGTGCTGCGGTAGTGAGCCTGAAGGATGAAAAACCTCACTGTCATTGGGCTGTAAGCTTTCTCGAGTGCTTTGTGATTGCCGGAGAACAATTCTTCCAAAGTTATATAGTTACCGAGCGATTTACCCATTTTTTGCCCGTTAATGGTAATCATATTATTATGAATCCAGTAACGAACGGCATCTTTTCCGCTTGAAGCAACTGTTTGAGCTATTTCACACTCATGATGCGGAAAAAGTAAATCCATACCGCCTCCGTGAATATCAAACTCTTCGCCCAGATATTTGGCACTCATAGCAGAGCATTCGAGGTGCCATCCCGGATAACCGTCGCTCCAGGGCGAAGGCCAGCGCATTAAATGTTCGGGAGTTGCTTTTTTCCAAAGGGCAAAGTCGAAACTGGAATGTTTTTCCGACTGTCCGTCCAATTCACGTGTGAAGCTCAAAAGATCGTCCAATACACGTCCTGAGAGCTTTCCATAGGCATGCTGCTGATTATATTTCTGAACGTCGAAATAAACTGAACCGTTACTTTCGTAAGCGAATCCGGCTTTTAGTATTTTTTCAATTAAAGAAATCTGCTCAATAATATGTCCGGAGGCCTGGGGTTCGATACTTGGAGGAAGAACTCCCAACAGATTAGTAAATTGATGATAGCGATTTATATAATACTGAACAACTTCCATCGGTTCAATTTCCTCTACACGGGCTTTTTTGGCAATCTTGTCTTCGCCTTCGTCGGCATCGTTTTCCAGGTGGCCAACGTCGGTTATATTGCGAACATACCTTACTTTATAATCCAGCGCCTGAAGATACCTGAATACCAAATCAAAAGTTATCGCCGAACGTGCATGTCCCAGATGCGGGTCCCCGTAAACAGTTGGTCCGCAAACATACATTCCTACTGCAGGCGAATGAAGAGGAATAAATTGTTCCTTCTTTCTCGAAAGAGAATTATAGACAAAAAGCTGATGCTCCATTAAATAATTAAAATAAATCGCAAACCTACATGAAATTTAGGTAACGAGCAAGAAAGTCGTAAGTTGGTAGAAGAAAGTCGTAAGAAAACAGGAAAAATTATTTTATTGTATCTCAGTTAAAGAGGAATAAAAATTCAGTGTTTTTGTATGAAACAGAAATAAATTTTAGTTAAATAGCGACCAATTAATAAGTGAGATGAAAAATCTATTTTTAAATAAACCCATTGCATTTTCGACCATGGCAAAGCCTATCGGGTCGGTTTGTAATTTAAACTGCACGTATTGTTACTATTTGGAAAAGCAGAACCTGTATAAACAAATTTCCGATTTCAGGATGAAAGAAGAGGTTCTGGAGAAGTTTATCAAACAATATATAGAAGCTCAACAAGTTCCAACGGTAAGTTTTGTATGGCAGGGAGGCGAACCGAGTTTGCTCGGGCTGGATTTTTTCAGGAAAGTAATTGAATTTCAAAATAAATATGCCGGTAAGAAACAGATAGAAAACTCGTTTCAAACCAACGGAACACGGTTGAATGAAGAATGGTGCCGGTTTTTCAGTCAGCATAATTTCCTGGTGGGAATTTCAATTGACGGTCCCGAAGCACTTCACAATCAACACCGTGTTTACAAAAACGGTGCTCCTACCTTTGCCGATGTGATGAAAAGCATTGAATTATTGCATAAACATCGCGTGGAATTCAATACACTTTCGGTTGTGAACAGAATGAATTCAAAACATCCTTTGGAGGTGTATCATTTTCTAAAGCAAATAGGAAGCGGTTTTATCCAGTTTTTACCTGTTGTTGAAAGATTGGCTTTGGAAGAGCCAAAAGATGGCTTAAAATTGGTTCATGCCAACAGTAATGACATTGCGAAGGTAACGGATTGGTCGGTTTTACCGGAAGATTACGGGGAATTCATTATTACCATTTTCGATGAATGGGTACGAAAGGATGTTGGACGTTACTATGTTCAGTTGTTTGATGTTACGCTGGCCAATTGGGTGGGAGAGAACCCCGGTTTATGCATTTTTTCGGAACAGTGTGGCAATGCACTGGTAATGGAGCATAATGGCGATGTTTATTCTTGCGATCATTATGTTTATCCCGAGTTTTTGTTAGGAAATGTGGGGGAGAAGTCACTTTCGGAGATGCTGATGAGTGATGAGCAGTTTGCTTTTGGCAGCAAAAAACTTCAATCGCTACCTCAATATTGTATCGATTGCGAGTACAGGTTTGCATGTCATGGAGAGTGCCCAAAACACAGGTTTGAAACCACTCCCGATGGTGAGTTCGGATTAAATTACCTGTGTAAAGCCTATAAAATGATTTTTGAGCACATGCATCCTTATATGCAGTTTATGGGCGATGAATTAAAAAAACAGCGTCCTCCAGCCAATGTGATGCAATGGGTACAAAAGATGGATGATAAAAAAACCGGTAAAGTACCACCCTCTAAAATTGTAATTGGTCGGAACGATCCGTGTATTTGCGGCAGCGGGAAGAAGTTCAAGCACTGCTGCGACGGAAAGTTTCAGTTTTGACCGGACGACCGGATGATAAAAGCTGTTCCGATCCAGCTAATGAATTCATCCCAAACAGCCAGATACCAATGGGTTTCTCCGGCACTGTGAAAGCTTTTGTTTTTCTTAAAGGGAGAAATATAGGTTCCTACTGCAAAATTTTCTGGCAATGCTTTTTCATAAGCAAGTTTAGTTCTGCGGGAATGTGTTGGATAAGTGTAAATATTTACCGAATTCAATTTGATATTATTTTTCCTGAGATACAGGTTAAAAGCTTTTGCTGAAGCCAGTGTATTATTGCGTTTCCGGAATAAAGTATCGACAACAATTATTTTTGGTTTTATACCTGCCTTGGATGACAGATAATGGGCATTCATCATCGCTGAAGATATTAAATCTTTATTCAGGTAAAAACACTCATTCCGTGAAGGAAGAAACGAAAATGTATCGAGCATAATCTTATAAACTTCCAGATTAATGTCTTCGGTTTTTGTCAGTCGGTCGTTGTTGAAATACAGGTTTAAATAAGGGATTTGATCGGGTGACAATTTAACCGGAAAGGAAAAAGTATCAATTTGTCCGGTTACGAAAGTATGGGCAAACATGGAATCTTTCAATGAAACAAAGAAATGGGCAAATTCTCCTTCGGCAGAGGAGCTTTTAGCTACTATTGAGACTCTGGAAACAGTGCTTTTTATTTTCTTTTTGTCGTATCCCTTCAGAAAAACATATCCGTTTGTAATTAATCTCAGGTTATCCTTCTGTTTTTTTTCATGTTGCCTTTTCTCTTCCACAACATCCCAGTTTTCGCTTCTTTTCACGCCCACTACAAAAATGGTATCGAAATCGTTATAATCGAACGGGGGATGATCTATGGCATGAGAACTCATCCATCCTTCAACAATCAGGATATTTGACTTTACTGGTTCATTAACTATAAAAAAACCTGTTTTGTAGAGAAAAACAGGTATTAATGAAACAACAGAAACGAAGACAATCAGAAGAAATTTTAACCTTTTCATAGAACGCCTAAGGTAATATCAACAAAAATAAGAGTGTATCCTTTCGAAAATTATTCCGCCATAAATTTCATATCCTTTAACCAAATAATAAAACTTTCCTGCCAGGTAGCAATGGCATAGCCACGACCTATTCCCGAGTCAAATCCGTGACCTCCTTTGGAATAAATGTGAAGTTCGGCCGGAGTTTTTTTGGAGAGGAAGACTTTATAGAGATCTATGCAATTTGCGGCAGGAGTGACGTTATCTTCTGCACCATTTATAAAGAAGGCCGGGGGTAGTGTTTCTTTCTTCTCGGCAGCATTTTGAATTTGAGGAGAAATTCCGGGATAAATCAGGCACAAAAAATTAGCAGTTGTGGAAGTTTGTCCAAAGTTAGCGTATGAAGGAAGTTGTTTCTCTAATAGTTCTACTCCAACTAACAGACTTAATGCACCTCCGGCCGAATAGCCTGCTATGCCAATTTTATTTGCGTCGATTCCTAATTCTTTGGCTTGGCTGCGCAATAAAAAAATTGCCTGTTTGGCATCGGCATAAACATGCGGGTAATAGTCGTTCATCGACATTTTAGATACCAGATCGTCGCTGTTGTAAGTGCGGTATTTGAGCACAAGCGAGGTTATCCCCTGCTGGGCCAGCCACAATGCAAAATCGTTTCCTTCTCGATCAAACCACACATCGCGGAAACCACCGCCCGGACAGATTACCAGGGCTACTCCGTTAGGTTTTTGTGGTTTGTGAATGATGTAGGTCGGGGTTGAAACGCAACTAAACACCCGGTTTAACCGGGAAGGAGAACTTGCTTGAACGTCGGATGTTCGCGATTTTTCCTCATTATATTTTATGGGACTATTTGAAAGCCCGTTGGGCCAAAGTGGTTTTTCTTCGGGTAACTGAGCAAAAGCCATGGTACAGAAGAAGGTAAATGCAATAACTGCGGTTGGGTACTTTATTTTCGATTTCATTGCCTGGATTTTTGGGGTAAGTTATGAAATTATGCTTTATCGCGCCTCTTTTTTAGGTGAGTTTTGCAGTTTGTATTTGTTGTGATTGTGTCCGTCTTTGTGATTACCCCCTAAATCCCCTCAAAGGGGGATTTGTCTCCGAATTGAATGTTGCGAGATTCATCATTTGTTTATTCAAATATGACACTCTATCGGAGCTTTTTTGAAGTCCCCCAATTGGGGGATTTAGGGGGCCACCTCATTCATATCTCAGACTCTCTACCGGGTTCCGGCTGGCAATCCGGGAATAATTAAATGCAGCAATAATAGCTACCAGCAAAATAATACTCAAACTGCAACCTGCAAAAATTACCCAATGGAGATGGATTTTCCCTGCAAAGTTCATCATCCATTTATTAGCTGTAAACCAGGCGGCAATAAGTCCCATCGCCACTGCAGGAATGACAATACTTTCCAGGTCGTAAATAAACATTTTTAAAATTCCCGGCAGGGTGGCTCCGTTGATCCGACGAATCGCCAGCTCTTTACTGCGACGGTTAGCTTCATTAGCCGTATAACCCAGCAATCCTATAGTGGTAATAAGTAAAATTATGAAATTGCCAATGATGATAGAATCGCGAAATCCGCGTTCACCCAGGTAAAGATTTTGCCGTTCTGTTTCCAGGCTCTTCACAACAGCATCCTGATGTTCAACAAATTCATTGAACACGGCTGTCAGCTTTGGAGTAAGATTGTCGGTTATTCCATTTTGAACTTTAATCATCACATTAAAGGAACGCGAGGGATTTTCATCAATAAATTTCTCAATTCTTTCTTCGGGCATGAAAAAGAATACCGATGGTCGGAAATCGGGGTCAGCCATGGAGTTGATAGTAAAATCGGGAAAAGTACCTTCAATGGTAGTTAACCCGTGCTCGCTGATATTTATTTGTTTTCCGGTCACACCATCCTTCCAACCGGTATTCATTGCCAGCATTTCAGCACCTTTTTTACTAATAAGCACATTGTTTGCTGCAGACGTTGTTGAAAAGCCTTTACCATCAATCACAGGGATATTGAGTATCGAAAGGTAATTTTCGTCGATCCAGTAAAAATCGGCAATGTTGAATAATTCTTTCTCTTGGCCCGGAAGGGAAATATTGTTACCCGAAGCTCCATTTGTGGGTACATTATAGCCTAATCCTATTCTTTCCAACTCGGGCATAGCTCGTAATTTATTCAGTAAAGTGGAAATTTTACTCCCGTTCATTCCGCTTGTTGAACCAAAATAAATGCCCTCAGTCCGGTAACCATGATCTGCCTTTCTCATTTTTTCGTATTGTAATGTTACGATAACCAGCATTGTAAAAATGAAGGAAGCTCCTATAAACTGGAACGAAAGCAGAATCAGTTTCCACTTGGTTCTTTTCTGCTGATAATTACGGAAGGCTGTTGCAACGGGAATCCTTGAATAAAAACGCCCTGATAGATAACTTACAGAAAAAGCAAGGACAACAACCAGTGTTAGTAGAGGAACAATTATGCCGGGATTTATCATGGACGAAAGACTATGTCCCAGTTGAGCCTCGGCAATAGGTTTGATAAGCAGGATGAGAAGCAAAGCTCCCGTAAGCGAAATAAAGAATAGTAAAGCTGTTTCGGAGAATATAAGCTTGTATAAGTTCCAGGCGTGAGCTCCGCATGTTTTGTATATGGCCGAAGTTTTGGCTCTGTTTATCAATGCACTTAGGGTTAGCAAAATATAGTTCATGAGAGAAACAAACAACACTGCAAATGCAATGGCACTGAGGATGACTATCATGTCTTTTGCTTCGCTGGCCCGTATTTTATTGATAGGATGGAAAGAATACTTCAATACTCCGTTCTGTTCCTGTTCAAATTTGATAATGTCCTGGTTCTTTTCCTGCATCTTGCGAACAGCAGGCTCCAGACTCCCGGGCGATACTCCCGGAGCCAATCTTACGCAGGCATAATAACGGTCATTCCCTAACCAGTTGTTTGACCCGTCCCACCGGAACAGTTGACCAGTTGAGGCCATGGATATGAGTATGTCGTAATTATAGTTAGCATTTTCGGGTAATGCCTCAAATATTCCATTTATTGTAAACTTCTTACCAGGATATTCCTTCAGTTCAATTACTTTTCCAATAACATCTCCGCCCATTGTCCCGGCAATCTTATCGGAAACCATACACTTCATGGGGATTCTGAATATTTCTTCTGGATCTCCTGCGATGATTCTTCTGGGAAGAACATCAAAAACATGCTCGTCGGCAAGAGAAAAGTCGGCCTTGTACTTTAAATCACCGGAGTAAAATATGGAGGAGCCAATGGAATTTAGCCGGGTTGCTGCTTCAATACCAGGAACTTCAGCTTTTAACCCAGGGGCTATGGCACCACTTACACGATTATTGCTCTCCAGCTTATCAGAAGCTTTGTCAAATTTAAAGTTTTCGTAAACCGCATAAGTGCGGTCGGCTTCAGGATAAAAATCGTCGAAGCTGTAATAATAAAAGACTTCCGACAGCAGCAGTATTCCAAAAGCCAGTCCTGCTATCAGAGAAACGATACGGGTAATGGAATGCTCTCCTTTTCTTGGCAATCTACGTAAGGCAAATTTTAAGTTATTCATAGGTTGATGTTATACGATGTTAATATGTTTACAATGCATTGGAAAATCTGTAATTAAAGATTATTTATAAGATTTTGTATTCCTACTAAATACTCGGTACTCAATACTCAGTACTCCTTCCCCTATTCATACCTCAGACTTTCCACCGGGTTCCTGGTTGCTGCCCGCCAGCTTTGCCAGCTTACAGTTATAAGAGCTATTGCCAATGCAATAATTCCCGCTGCAGCAAACACCCACCAGCTCATATCTGTTTTATAGGCGAAATTCTGGAGCCATTTATGCATGGCATACCAGGCAATAGGGCAGGCGAGGATGAAAGCGATAAACACCCAACGTAGAAAGTCTTTGTTAAGCATGGCAACTATAGTTAAAGTTCCTGAACCATTCACCTTTCGTATACCAATTTCTTTTGTCCGGCTTGTAATAATGAAAGAAGCAACTGCAAATAAACCCATGCACGAAATCAGAATTATTATAAAAAGAATAAAACTTAAAAGCTTTTGCTGCTTGATGTAATTAGCATACAAACTTTTATAAAGCATTCCAATAGGTTCAATTTCGGGTGTATTTTCCGGAGCAAACTGATGGAACACGTCTTTTACAGCCGATACGGCTTCATCCATCTTCCCTTCAGCGTATTTTACTGATAGGGATGACAGAAAAAAGTCATCTTTATAAATCATTACCAAGGGCTTTTCATTTATCTCCAAAGATGCTATATAGGTATCTTCGACAACACCAATGATATATCCTTGTTTGATCCAACCTGTTTCGAAGTAAAAATATTGAAAAGGCTTGCCAATTGCTTCACTGGGTTTGGTAAATCCCAGATAATGCAATGCTGTTTCGTTAATGATATACTTTGGGATGTATTGACCAGGCTCGGTTTCAGTAAAATCATCGCCGGCAAGAAATCGTATGCCATAAAAAGTATTGAAATTATGACTCACCGGCAACATGTAAATCTTTTTATTTTCGGGAGCCTTATTGTCGATTGTGAAATTGCTGCAGGCAAAAGGATCTTTTCCCGGAAGATACCAATGAAAAGTCATATCTTTTATCACCGGTCTTTTAATTAACTCCTGTTTAAAATTCCTGAAATTTGATGTGATTTCGCGGGGAAGATTCCCGATAGTTAAAATGTTATCCTGGTTTTTGCCCAAACGGTTTTTAAGGGAATAGCTAATTTGCTTTGAAATAAACAGCGTTGCAATAATCATGGCAATAGCAACGGTAAACTGTGCTAAAACTAGCCCTGTACGCACTTTGCCCTCCTTTCTTCCAAATACAAACGTGCTTTTTGAATGACTTTCCATTGACTTCACGGGAAGGTTGTTTCGAAGCAAAAACATAGGGTAGAGACTACATAAAACTCCCACCAGAATAAAAGCAGCAGTAAAAAACAAATAGTAATGTAACCCAAAAGACTCTGATATTGGCGAAACTATCTGAAGCCAACCTTTCAATTTATCCGAAAATAAGGCAAGCAAAAAAACACCGATAAAAACTGAAACAAATGATGTAATCAGACCTTCAATAATTAGTAAGTAAGCAATGGCTCGTTTTCGTGAGCCCAAAGTATTATTGATAAGAATATATTTATGCCTGTTCTGGAAAGCGGCCAGCTGCATGTTTACGTAATTGACAAAGACAATGATTAACAATAGTAATCCGGCTATTTTGAGTGAAAAAACCAGTTCGGCATTCCCATTAGTTTCAATTTCCAGAAGTTTTGAAGAATGCAGATGAATGTCAGTAACTGGCTGCAAATGAAATTTTATTCCTTTTTGCTGTTCAGAGGTAAGGTATTTTTTGCCGAAACTCTCAAACTTCTTCTTCAGATCCTCGGCGGATGCTTTTTCCTTAAGCAGGAAGTACAAATAAAAAATAGAACTGAAATTTTGGGGATTATCGAAACTAACAAGGTACTGAGGGTGCAGATGGCTGTTTGGCGGAAAGTCGGGCATTATTCCGGTTATGGTATATTGCATGATGCTGGTATCGTTTCTGTATATCAGCAATGGTTTTCCCAAAGGATTTATTCCCGGATAATATGTTTCGGCAAAGGACTTACTCAGCACTGCACTTTTAGGCTCTTTGAGAACATCAGAACTGTTTCCTTCCAAGAGTTTGACATTAAAAGCATGGAAAAAATTTGAATCTGTTTCGAAGGCCTGCTTCGCATCAAATTTTGTATCACCACATTTCACGCTCAGGCTCTGCGATGGAGACAGCCGTGCAATCGATCCGGAGATCCGGAGTATGGATTCTACTTCAGGAAAATAGCCATAAAAATTACTTATCCAAGGTTCAAAATTCACTCTCGCAAAATCCCTTGAGGCTTCTCCGTCAGTATACTCAAAACTAATACGATACAAGCGGTTGGAATTTTCATAGCTTCTGTCGTAACTCTCTTCGTATCTGACCCACGAACCTATAAAAACTGTGACTGCAAATACCAACCCCAACCCCGTAACATTAATTATAAATATTCTGTTGTTCTTTAGGATGAATCTGATTACGAGTTTTACTAAAAATGAAAACATAAGCGATTTCTTGTCAGATGGTTTTCGTTAAATTATATATCATAGCAATGTTCAAAGCTGTACCTGATCGATCACTCATACCTCAAACTCTCCACCGGGTTCTTGGTTGCTGCCCGCCAGCTTTGCCAGCTTACTGTAAGCAAGGCAATAACCAGCGCAATAGCGCCGGAAGCAGCGAACACCCACCAGCTTAAATCTGTTTTATAGGCAAAATGCTCCAGCCATTTGTGCATAGCAAACCAGGAAACAGGGCATGCAATAAGGAAAGCGATTCCAACCCATTTTAGAAAATCCCTGTTAAGCAGGGTCATCACCTGGAAAGAGCGGGCACCATTTACTTTACGGATGCCTATTTCCTTTGTGCGTTGCTGGGTCTCGTAGGCAGCAACAGTAAATATGCCTGTAGTTGTAATAAATAAGGCAATGATGGTGAAGATGAGGTAAATCTGACTGAGTCGCTTTTCCTTCCGGCTCAGGGTTTCAACTTCCTCTTTGAGGAAATTGTAGCTGAACTCTTCTCCCGGATTAACTTTTTTGAATAATGCCGATACTGCCTGCAGTCCACTTTCAAGCGAACTCTCTTTGAATCTGATAAGAAAACTCATTCTGATATCCTCAAAATAAACCATAAACATGGGTTGAGGTTTGCTGGAAAGATGCTGATAATTAAAATCTTTCACCACACCAATAATTTCATATCCAACACTGTCTTCATTACTCCTTTGAAGTCTGCTCTCATGAATATCTTTTATTCCCCAGTATTTTTTGGCAGCTTCGTTAATTACAATTTTATTCATGCCTGGGCGATCCACCTGAGCATCAAAAAAACGTCCTTCGGTTAATTGTAATCCCAGTACTTTCAGGTAACCAGGTTGAACGCCCAATCCTTTTTCGCTCAAATAATCCATGCCGCTGCCCATTAATTTCCAGGAACCCATTATAGGAGGGTTGATCGGCCCATCTCCCTGGGCAAAGGCTTCTATCGCAGGAATAGATGCCAGTTCGTTTCGTATATATTGATAGCTGTTCTGCTTTTCAGTTTCCATTCTCATTCTTTCCTCCTCATTTCCAGGGGAGTTTGGTTTATTCCGGTACATACTTACCCTGACAACATTTTCCGTATTAAATCCAAGATCTTTATGTAACATAAACGAAAGTTGCTTGAATATTACCAGTGTGGCCACTATGCAGGCTATGGTAAGCGTAAACTGAATAGTAACGATTGTTTTTTGGCTTGTAAGGAAATTTCCTGAAAATACCTCCTTATTCAGACTGTCTCTGATGGTGACTCCCGAAGTTATTATGGCAGGGTAAATCATGGCCAACGCAAACAAAACCAATAAAATGATAAGGTTTAATGCTGTAATTGTCAGGGCCGATGGTGCCAGCGCAACCTTTGTAAATGCGTTAAAATGAGGAAGGATAACAACGTAGGCAAAAGTGACGATAAGAAACGACAAAAATATAAGCAATGCAATCTCGACTATTTTCTGAGCAATGAGTTCCCGCTTTTTGGTTCCAAGCGTTTTATTCAGTCCGATATATTTAATACCATCGTTTATCTGAAGAACCTGAAAGCCGCTGAAATTAAAAACCGTTATTACAAAAACAATCAGCATAATAATGCTTAAAACATACACATCTTTCTTATTACCGAAATGCGAAAAGATGAACTGGAAAAGAAAATTTGGGGTTTCATAAAAATATATGTCATTGAAGGGCATCAGACCAAGTTTACTTCCTTTAAAATAGGAATCGCTCAGATTTTCGATTTTTTTCTCAAACTCTTTCCGGTTAAACTTTTCCCCGGCTAATAGAAAGTCAGCACCCGGTCTTTGGAAGGAACCAGAATAACCTGGGAGGATGATGTCAAAAGTAACAGAACTGTTGGAAGGCAATTTTTTTACAACTCCTTTTACAGTGAATGTTTTAGTCTCGTTGGTATTTACTTTAATTAACTGCCCGACAGGATCCTTATCGCCAAACATTTTACGGGCAAAATCTTCTGTAATAACAGCAGCAGTGGGGCTTGCAAGTATTGATGTTTTATCCCCGGTTAAAAGGTTAAAGTCGAAAATACTGAAAAAAGTGCTGTCGGTTATAAGGACTTCGGGCGAAAATGAAGATTGGTCCGTGGATACATTTATTGCCCCATTCGAAAACTTCTGGATTGTCGTCAGGCTTTTCAGTTCGGGATAGTCTTTGGGGTTGAAATTAATTGCATTTTTGGCAGAGAAGGGATCGAGCTGACTTTCAGGAGAAATCCTGATGGTCATCATATAAATGTCCTTTCTATGTTTATGGAAACCATTCATGGAGATTTCATTATAGACATAGGAGAATAGAAGCGATATGCACAAAGCCCCCAGTGAAACCGTGATAATACCTCCGGCAAATAGCAACCAGCGCGCCTGAATTCTCCTGATAGCCAGTTTTAAAGAATATTTTATCATAGGTTAGAAATTATTTCAAGGTCTTAGTTTATATTTATTCGTAGCGGAGCGACTCCACCGGGTTCCTGGTTGCTGCCCGCCAGCTCTGCCAGCTTACTGTTACAAGAGCTATCAGCATTGCAATGCCTCCTGCAGCTGCAAATACCCACCAGCTTAATGAGGTTTTATAGGCAAAATTCTCGAGCCATTTGTGCATGGCATACCAGGCAATGGGGCAGGCGAGGAGGCATGATAGAATTACCCATTTCAGGAAGTTACCATTGAGCATTACAAGAATTTCGGACATGCGCGCCCCGTTTACCCTGCGTACACCAATCTCTTTGGTTCTCTTTTCGGCTATAAATGCTGCCAGACCAAAAAGTCCCAAACTGCTGATAACTATAGCTATGAAAGTAAACAGTGACACCAGCTTGCCAATGCGTTCCTCTTCTTTAAATTTTTCATTATACTGATCGTCCACAAACGCATAGTCGAAGGGAGCAGCAGGTACTATTTTGTTTATTACATTTTCAATTTTGGGCAAAGCTTGTGACGCACTAACGGCAGGATTAATCCGGATATAAAGATGCTTCTGATCCTCTTCTGAGGGTATAAGTATGGTAGGAACGGCAGGATCGTAGGGAGAACCTTTTACCATATCCTTCACAACTCCAAGTATTGTGTAGCCTGGTTTGTCGTTGTACGATGGATTGGTCCTGTTGATAGTTTCTCCGATGGGCGATGGTAGTTCCATCATTTTCAGTGCCGATTCGTTAATAATAATGGTGGATAAATCGCTTTTCATTTCTCTTGAGAAGTCGCGACCCTGCAGGAATTGGAGTCCTATAGTCTTACAATATTCAGGAGATACTCTCACCACATTAAAAGATGGACTTTCTTCCTTCACCTTTTGATTTTTCCATGTGAAATCGGAGTTCCACCCTTTGGTAGTTGTTACAGGATAGTTGGATGCTGTTATTTCATAGATTACGCCGGTGTTTTTAAGTTCATCCCTCAAGGTGAGGAACTTGCCTTTGTAATCGGGAGTATTCATGTAAAGCGTTAACAGTCCTTGGGGTGTATATCCTACAGGTCGGTTTTTTGCATGCAGAATTTGTTTGTATATGATTAGAGAACCGATTATTAATGCAATGGAAATTGTAAATTGAAAAACAACGAGCAATTCTCGTGAAGAGATTCCAAGACGGGTTTTACTATGTTGTCCCGAAATAGCTTTTAAAGGCTTCAGTTTTGAAAGATAAAAAGCAGGGTAAATTCCGGCGAGCAGGTTTACGATAAATAAAAAGGCTGTGGATATGGTCCAGAATTGCCAGCTATTCCAGGGAATTTGCAAATTCTTACCCGATATTTGATTAAACCAGCCGAGCGATAACATTAAAGTAGCGAGCGCAATTAAGTATGCAATCAGAATTGTCAACATCGACTCGTTTAAGAAATGACGTATAATCCACAAACGAGTTGAGCCAAAGGTCTTACGTATTCCGATTTCCCGGGCATAAAAGTCGGATCGTGACGTACACAGGTTTACATAATTGATACAAGCCAGTATAAGGATGAGAAATCCAATCGCTATCAGTATTTGCAGCATTTCAAAGCGACTGTTCGATACCTCGGCACCGTTCAGGAACGACGAATGCAGATGCCACCTGTTCATAGGATGCAGAAAAAGTTCGGTGTTTGTTTTTGGATCGTGTTGGCGCAGGGCATGCCTGATTGTTTGAGAGGTTTCCTGAAAGCTGGCTCCTGGTTTCAATTGAACCAGCAGATACATGTTAAAATTATTCCACACGTTGAGGTTTGACCAGTCACCAAGGTACCGGTCCAGCGGGGCAAGATATTTTGCTTCGGCAAATTCGGTATTGGCTGGTAAATCCTTAAACACACCGGTTACCATTAAATCATAAGTAGCATCCATCTTTACCATCTGTCCAACTGCTTCTGAATCGCCAAAAAGCTTGTGAGCAACCGATTCCGACAAAAAAATTGAGTTAATATCATTTAATCCGTTTTGAGTACCCGATACCATTTCCAGGCTGAGCATCCGGGGAGCATCGGGCTGCATAAAATAACCTTTCTCCATGTGCTTTTTTTCGCCCGAACTTATGATACGCTCCTCCACTCTTCCCCGCACCAGGGCAATTCCCGAAAAATGGTTTTCGTATTGGTCTTTGAGTAGTGTTCCCATGCCGGTTGTAACAATATCGCTTGTATAAATATCCCCATGATTAACATTCTCGTTACGCATTACTTTGGCAATGGAACTATAGTTGGTATGATAACGGTTAAAAGACAATTCATCGTGAACCCAAAGTCCAATCAGCAGGGTAACCGCAATACCAAGCATGAGACTTATAATTTTCACATAAATAAAACCTTTATTGTTGATAAGGCCTCTGAAAAAGAGAACAAGTGTTTTCATTTCTTCTCAGTTATGTAATAAAAATTGCAATCTATTTTAATCTAAGCTCCTAAGTCCCCCATTGGGGGATTTAGGGGGCCTATCACTCATACCTCAAACTCTCCACCGGGTTTCGCGTTGCTGCCCGCCAGCTTTGCCATACAACCGTAAACAACATGAGCATCAGGGCAAGCATGCCGCCTTGCATAAATAAAATGGCATCCAGTTTAATATGCTTTGGAAACATCGAAAGATATACCCGGGAAATGACGATGGTTATTGGCGACGCCACAATAATTGCTATCAGAACCTGGGTAAGCAGACCCTTTGACAATTGGTTTATAATCCTGAATGAAGAAGCGCCACATACTTTTCGTATTCCAATTTCTTTCCTGTGCCTTTCGGCAATGAACACCGAGAGCCCAAACAGCCCGAAAAGCGCTGTAATTATGGAAATGATAAAGAATGTATTTACAAGGTACTGCGCCGAATAATACGATTTAGCCATTTCTTCTCCATAATCGAGGTGGTATTTAAGTTCTACGGGATAATCCGGATTTATCTTTTGCAGGGTCGCGTTTATATAGTTAAATGCCTGTTCGCGTTTTGACGGATCTATTCTGAATAAAAGATTTGTATTCTGCTCTTTACTGGGCAGGATCAATTGCGGCATTTCTGTAAAGATGGGCGGCAAAGCCATGTACGAATCCACAACCCCAATAATACGGCACTGCTTGTTTTCGGCTAACATTATACGCCCCACCGGATCGGCATATCCAAGTACCTCCGCTGTTTTCCTGTTTATAACAATGGCATTCTCAGAATCGGAACTATAGTCCTTCGAGAAAAAGCGGCCTTCCAGCATTTTAATCTGATAAACCTCCAGGTAATCCACATCGGCATACAAACGATTAGCAGGAAGCTTATTATCCTTCTCTTTCCAATCGGTCGAAACGCTAAAACCCATCATTGGTAAAGCACTAGCCCACGATACCCCAAGGATGGATGGCTCTTTCTGCATTTCGGCTTTTACTTTGTTTAAATCGCCCCAGGCATATCCCGTTGTGCAAATAACATTTTCGGGATTACAACCCAGAACATTCTCATCAGTCAGATACCTGTTTTGCTTGTTAAGCACCATCATTATCTGAATGAATATTACAGCAATTATGAACTGGAGGGTAGTGAGCGTCCAGAGCGACCTGTTTTTGCCTAACGACAGTGTATTGGAATTTCTGAAATAATCGATAGATCGGGATGACGAAATTTTTATTGCGGGATAAACGCCCGAAAGCAATACGGTTGCAGTAAACAATCCCAGAATAATAAATGCCAGTTCCCAACTAAAAGCCAGAGAGATATGGGTATCCATAATCGCATTAAAATCGGGAAGAACCATATAAAGCACCATCAGAGCCAGGATAAAACTCAGGGCAGTTGAGAATGCTGTGTCGCAGATGAGTTGTTTAAATATTCCAAAACGCCGGGCGCCATTTACGATTCGGGCTCCTATTTCTTTATTTCGTGCCGAAAACAGAATATTTGTAAGGTTCACATAGTTGATACACGAAATCACCAGAACCAGGATTCCGCCAATCAAGAATGCAAGCAACTTACCATAGTTATTAAAATAATCACCATTCAGGTGCATGTCTTTTATAGGCAATAAAAAAGGATAAGCATCGATTACGGTTACAGGTAGTTTAAAATCCGCTGCAATCTTCTTGTTAAGCGCTTTTATGTCTGTTCCGGGTTTAAGGAGAAGGGTATTCATGTAGGCGGTAGATTCATACTCTGTATATTTCCAATGAGAGAACCTTTTGGCAACTGTAAAAGGTACAATTATATCGCCCTGGACTTCGGTATTCGAAGGGAAATTCTTATAAACCCCGGTTACTGTAAAATTCACTTTTTGTCCATCCAGAATAAAAAGCATGGTTTTCCCAACAGGATCAGCTCCTGCAAAATATTTCCCTGCTGTTTTCTCGGATATTACTATGGATGCAGGATCGTACTTCAGTTGTCCTCCTGTAAAGGGGACAGTGTATATTTTGAAAAACGCCGAATCGGCAAAGAGAACTTTTTTTTCGTTAAAAAGGTTATCGCCTACCCTCACGGTTGCGTCGTAAAGTCTGGAAATCGAATTCATTTCAATTTCGGGGAACATATTGCGCAGCGCGTCACCTTCGGGGCCCCAGGTGGTCTGAATCCATTTTATAGATCCAAAATCGCCGGAGATATAAACCCTGCATATCCGGTCGGCATTTTTGTGGCTGTTTTCGTAGGTCAGCTCATGATACGAATAGACAATAGCCAGCAATGCACAAGCCAGTCCCAATGTTAAACCAAGGATATTGATGGAAGAAACCAATCGGTTTTTCCTGAGGTTTCGCCAAGCCATAAGAAGGTTGATCTGTAGCATGATTTGGGAGTTTTAAGGTTTATTTATTCGTATCTGAGAGATTCCACCGGGTTTCGCGTAGCTGCTCGCCAACTTTGCCAACTTACTGTTACAAGAGCTATCAGCATTGCAATTCCTCCAGCAGCTGCAAAAACCCACCAGCTTAAATCCGTTTTATAGGCAAAATTCTCAAGCCATTTATGCATGGCGTACCAGGCAATAGGGCAGGCGAGGAGGAAGGCGATGGCTACCCATTTAATAAAATCGCGGTTGAGCATGGCCATGACTTCGGTGGTGCGGGCACCGTTAACTTTGCGGATGCCGATTTCTTTCACTCTGTTCAAGCATATTAGGAAAATATGACCCAGGATACCCATGCAGGTCAAAACAATGGCAATCAGGCAAAAGAATGTAACCGACCTGCTTAGCCGTTCTTCTTTTTCGTACATGGATTGGAACTGATCGTCGTAGAAAGAGAAAATAAAAGGTTCTCCCGGCGAAAGCTTTTTCCACATTCTTTTGAGCTGATCCATTTGCCCGCCAGTATTTCCTTCGGCCAGACTTACTGATAATACATTCGCATCGGGTGTTTGTGAGTAAACAATTGCTAAGGGTTCAATAAGGGAGTGTAATGATTCGAACATAAAATTTTTCACAACTCCAACCACCTCATAACCGCCCTCACTTATATCCAGTTTTTTACCATTAAAATCGCTCCATTGATATTGTTTCAAAGCTTCTTCGTTCAGCAAACAGGTCTTTTCCATATCGCCGGTCAGAAAATCACGACCATCGAGCAATTCTATGCCCATAGTTTTCAGATAATCACTGCCGGCTTTTATAAGGTTAATATCGAAGCTGGTCTTTCCTTCGCCAACTGCAAATCTCCAGTTAATCATGCCGGGACAGCCGTTACTGAGGGTGCTGCTTTTAACAAAAGGAAGATTATTTGTTTCCTGCAGTAAGGTTTGGGTGTTAGGGTACTTATAGGGAATGTCGATTCGTAACAGCTTTTCTTTATTAAACCCCAGATCGGTATGTTTCGCAAAATTTAATTGTTTGAAAATAACCATTACAGAAGTTATGAGGGCTATAGATACCGTAAGCTGGAAGATTAGCAATAACTGCCGGCTCAGTTGTTTCTGGTTTTTGTTTCCTCTGAATCCCGAAAGGAAGGAAGTAATGTTAAACCTGGAAAGTACATAAATGGGGGCAAGGCTGTTGATAAGAATTATAGCAACAACAACACCCAAAAACAGGGGGCCGGTAGAAAGCAGATCATAAAACCCGAAATGGATTTCCTTTCCGAAAATGATTTTGGAATATGGAAGTGCAAGCGCGGTAACAATTGTGGCTATTATAAAAGAGAACAGCACACCTATTGAAACCTCCATAAAGATATATTGAACCAGATTTTTCCATTTTGCACCGTTTATTTTATTAATTCCAATCTCCTTCATTTTGGCAAATTGCATCGAAACCGAGTAGTTTAAATAATTGATGCTGGACAGAATAAGAATAAGCAATGCAATCACGATGAAAATTTTCAGCATGAAGGGATTGCCTTTCGCATGACGACTTTTTACTTTGAGTGTGGAAAGGTAAATATCGGAGAGGTTTTGTATGCCAATACTATCGATATCAAGCGAATGAGACCTGATGGTTTTATTAAGGTTGTTTAATAAGCTGTTGGGGTCGGCTCCATTCTTTAATTGAACAAAAATATTAGTGGGATTATATACCAAGCCTCCCGAATGTGTCCTGTTCATTCTAAACTTTTCGTTTTCGCTGTTCATTATAATGTCGGCTTTGAACGTTGAATTTGCAGGCAATTCGTTGATTATTGCAGTAACCGTTCCAAACATAAAATTGCTGATGTTGATTGGTTGTCCCAATGGATTCTCACCACCATATAATTTCTGCGCCAGTGATTTTGAAATTGCGACGGCTTCTTTCCTGTCGAAAGGTTTATCGACCAGCTTTTCAGTAACCTCCACTTTAAAAATGTCAAAGAAATTATTTGTCGTGGCAAGTATATGCTCAACCTGGGTGTCGGTATGCTTTTGTTCATTTTTGGCGATCAGGGCAATCCCCGAACTATAATCAAGCGGACAAACATCCTCAACTTCCGCGAAGTTTTTTGCCAGCAGCGAAGTAAGATCATAATGGATGTTGGCCCTTACATTTTTGGCATCGTAAAGCCTGTAAATTTGCCTATGATTTTTAAAGCCATGGTTTACAGTTTTTTCCGAATGATAGAATAACCCAATCAGGATAAAGGCAGCAAAGCCTATGGCAAAACCTCCCATTATCAGAATGGTGTAAATCCTGTTTTTCAAAAGGTTCCGGAAGGCGAGTATCAGGTTGAAGCGTATCATTGTTGTAGCGGTTTAAACTGCACTTGCAGTTTTCGTTTTCGATTCATCAAACAACAATCCGTCAGCCATTCGCACAATCCGGTGGGCGTATTTGGCAAACTCCTCGTTATGTGTCACCTGGATAATGGTCATTCCCTCTTCATTAAGTTGTTTGAGCATTTCCATAATCATGCGGCCCTGGTCGGTATGGAGGTTTCCGGTTGGCTCATCGGCAAGCAATAACCGTGGTTTACCAGCAATAGCACGGGCAATGCCTACCATCTGTTGCTGTCCGCCTGATAGCTGTTGCGGAAAAAGATCTTTTTTGGCAACAATGTTGAAGCGGTCGAGCAGGTCGGCTACCATGGCCTGCCGTTCCTTGGTTTTAAGGCCTTTATAAACAAGCGGGGTTTCTATGTTTTCGTAAACTGTTAGTTCTTCAATCAGGTGATATGCCTGGAAGATAAAGCCAATATAATCACGGTGATAATCGGTCTTTTGTTTCTCTTTTAATTTATGTACCGGTTGATCCAGAAAATAATACTCGCCTTCGGAAGGTTCCTCGAGCAGACCAATAATATTCAACAGAGTAGATTTACCAGCGCCACTGGGACCCATAATGGAAATAAACTCGCCCTCGGCAACTGTGAGATCAACATTTTTAAGGATAAAGGTTCTGTTGTATTTGTTATCGAAATACTTGCAGATGTTTTTTAGTGTAATCATGGATGGTTGTTTTTGGAAGTGAAGCAATTTGAATACCGTATGTTGTATAATGCAGTAAAACAATAATTTAATGAATGATAAAAATATATCCTTTGTCTATTAATTAGACAGAAGCGTAATTATTTTAGACAGATTTGGGTTGGATGGCCTGCCCGGGCCTTAAGCTTCCGCATCGCTTTGCCCTGGGCTGTATTATCCAAGGCCTTCAGCCTTAAAAAACATAAAATCAAATCTACATTTCTGTGCAACATAGCCTTTATGGACTATGGTCTGTCGACTTACTAAACGCCTGATTCAAATAACGTAAATACATCATCCAATCCCAATACTTTATTCTAAACAAAATTTTTCGTATTAAATAATTACTAATTTTGGCTTGGGGTTATTATGTAAAAAATACACAAAAAGATCGATTATTGATCTTATATTCAGAATAATGGAAAAATGGGAAAGTAATTATTCGGCTTCTTTATTTTTCACTGAGAAAGATTTTGACATCCTTTTCAAGAATCTTTATCCTCCCTTATGTGGTTTTGCCGGTCGTATTCTTTCCAACCTTAGCGAAGCCGAGGAGTTAGTGCAGGATGTTTTTGTAAACCTTTGGCTTAACCAATCGCGGATACATATTCAAACTTCCCTGAAGGCTTACCTGTATCAAATGGTTCATAATGCTGCCATTAACCGGCTGGAGCATCTGCGCACACAAAAGAACCAGGTAAACAAGGTTGCTACGGAGCAGGAGTGGCTCGAAATCCATATGAGCTATTCGGTTAACGAATCGTTTCTCGAGATACTTGAGTCGAAGGAAACCGAAGCCAGAATCCTCAAAGAGCTGGAACAACTGCCTGATAAATGCCGGGAAATTTTTCAGTTAAGCCGGTACAGGAACCTTACCAATGCCGAAATTTCCAAAAAGTTAAATTTATCCCCGGTAACCGTGCGGGTGCAGTTATTCCGGGCCTTAAACCATCTGCGGAAAGCATTACAAAATATTTCTTCTTTTTTTCTTTTTTCTCTGTAAACGTTTTCGAAAGTAATCCTGTCAACATAACAGAATCTGTATTATGAATGAAAGTTTTAATATACCGGAGGATATTTCTATCCTTATTATTGAGTTTCTTGAAGGAAATATAGCTGATGAAAACCTTAGCCGGTTAAACCATTGGCTAAAGGAAGATGATGCGCATTTAAAGCAGTTCAATGCACTCAAATCGGTATGGCTGATGAACAGTAAAGCCTTACCATACGAAGCTCCAAAGATTGATAGTGATTTAGATAAAGTTAAAGATAAGATTGCCAATAAGGTCAAACCCGAAGTTCGTCATTTATGGACCTTCAAAAAGGTAGCAGCCTCGTGGATCGTATTTCTTGTAACAGGAGGCCTGCTGGGCCTATTGGTTTCGAGGGAGAAAACGGAGCCTGTGGTTCCGGCGTTAACTACCATCACGGCGCCGGTAGGTGCCAAGTCCATTGTAGATTTGCCCGATGGCAGCAAAGTATGGATAAATGCCGGAAGTACCATAACATATAATAATTCGTTCGGAAAGCTGAACCGCGATCTTAAACTGGTTGGTGAGGCATATTTCAGTGTTAAAACAAATCCTTCGCTGCCTTTTATTGTAAAAACTTCGGATATTATGGTAAAAGCCATGGGAACAAAGTTCAACGTAAAAGCTTATCCCGAGGAAAAAACCATTACAACCACCCTGGAGGAAGGGAAAATTATTGTGACTTCCCTGAAAAAGAAATCACCCGATAAGGTGGTCGAACTTAAGCCACGCGAAATGATAACCTTTATAAAACAGCCAATGGAACCGGCAAAGGCAGAAACTCAACAGGAGCATGTTAATAAAAAAGGTTCTGAAGGCACTTTAAGTGAGATCATTCCCGAGGTGAAAACGGAGCTTCAGACATCGTGGAAAGATGCTACCTGGATTATTGAAGGAAAAACCCTTGGCGATTTGGCTCCCCTGCTGGAACGAAGATATAATGTGCTGATCAGTTTTGAGAAGACCGACATCAAACAGTTTAAATTCACCGGTAAAATTCAGAACGAGCCGATAGAGCAGATTCTCATGGCAATAGAGTTATCCTCTCCGGTTAAGTTCAGCATCAGTAACAATAAGATTTCGCTCTATCTGAATAAGGCCATGCTTGAGAAATATACTCAGAATACAAATTAACTTACTAACTAAACACTACTAACATGAATACATCTTAAACAATTACCCTGCAAAAAACAAGAGGAGAAATAGTTACGACCTACTTCCCCTCTGGTGATGTTCCAATCCTATGTAGAATTTAAACATTCAAATTTATGAAAAAAAAATTGAAATGGGGGGATTATGCCCATAAACAAAGTTCATTTCAGAAAATACATTTAACCATGAAGCTTACACTACTACTAACAGTAATATTAACTTTTCAGGTTTCGGCTTCGGTATTTTCGCAAAGAATCAGCCTTAATGAAGATACAAAAGGTGAAACTGTCAGGAATGTCCTGAAAATTATTGAGAAACAAACCAATGTCAGGTTCTTTTATAACGAGGATTTTAAGCAGTTGAACGAAGTACTGTCCCAAAATATTACTTCGGGATCGTTGGACGAAATGCTAGAAAAGATCTGTACTCCTGCCCGGCTTACGTTCAAACTGATGGATAATAACTTTGTTGTGATTTATCCGGTTGGGATGGTACAAACCATTAAAGTCAACGGAAGTATTACCGATGCTGTAACCGGAGAACCAATTTTAGGGGCAAATGTCACCATCGAAGGAACCACCTCCGGTACTGTGACCGATCTTAACGGAAAGTTTACAATCGACGTGCCTTCGCAGCAATCGGTTCTTGTAATATCTTTTGTGGGCTATCTTTCGGAAAAAGTTGTTGTAGGAACCCAATCAACAATAGATCTGAAACTTGCTCCCGACATCAAAAGTCTTGAAGAAGTTGTGGTAGTTGGTTACGGGGTTCAGAGAAAGAGCGATTTGTCGGGTGCTATATCTTCGGTTAAGGCCGCTGATATTGAAAACCGCAGTGTTGTGAAAGTTGAACAAGCCTTGCAGGGTAAAACGGCTGGTGTTCAGATAATACAAACTTCCGGTTCCCCGGGGGCAACGGCAACCATCCGGGTACGTGGTTACAGTTCAAACTCCGGGTCGGATCCTCTTTATGTGGTAGATGGATTAAGAACCAAAAATGTTGGGGCCATTGATCCTAACAATATCGAAAACATAGAAATTCTTAAAGATGCAGCCTCTGCTGCTATCTATGGAGCCGAAGCAGGCAATGGGGTTGTGCTTATCACCACCAAATCGGGTAAAAAGGGAGGCGGACAGGTTATGTACGATTTTCAGTATGCCGTGAACCAGTTTACCCGCATACCGCGCTCGCTCAATGCCCAGGAATATATCAATTACATGACCGAAGCCAACTATATCCAGATGACTGAAATAAATCAGAAGTGGGATGGTAAGACCGACACCAACTGGGCCGATATCGCTTTTGAAAATTCGGTGATGGCAAAACACAATCTGGCCTTTCAGGGAGGAAACGATAAAGGAAGTTATTACCTGGCGCTTACATCGCTAAATCAGGATGGTATTATAACCGGAAGTGCCGATACTTACAGGCGTATCACCGGCATGATCAACGCCGATTACTCGCCCAAAAAGTGGCTCAAGGTTGGAACAACAAACACCATTGAAAAATGGGAGAGAAAGGCTGTCTCCGAAAACAGCGAATACGGCAGTTTACTTAGTTCTGTGATAACATTGGATCCATTAACTCCCGATGTTTACGATCCCGGTAAGGTTCCGGCATATATGCAAACGCTTATCGACCAGGGTAGAATTTTCCTGAAAAACGAGAAGGGACAATATTATGCGCCTTCGCAAATTTATGAGGCCGAACAGACTCACCCTATGATTATGCGCGACAGGACTAAACCCAAAGATTACGGCGTGAATGTTCTTGGAACAATTTATGCCGACTTTACTCCCATCAAAAACTTTAAGTTTACTTCCAAGCTGTCGTATAACGCCGGCGTTACCAATAACTATTCTTTTTCAGAGAGATATTATGCCAACGGGGTACTTAGCAACGACTTCAATACCACAAGCCGCTCTAATTCCAATAATACCTACTACCAATGGGAAAACTTTGCCAACTACGATCTCGAAATCGGCAAAAGCAATATTACTGCTTTGGCGGGTATTTCTTATTCCGATAACTATACCACGCTGCTTAACGGAAGTGTGAATGCGCTTATCAAGGACGATCCTCTTTTCAGAGACCTCAGCTATGCATCGGCTACTGCTACCCGTACCGTGGGAGGTTCATATATTAAAAACCGGAGCTTCTCGTATTTTGGTCGCCTTAACTACGATTATAACCGGAAATACGGATTTACAGCAATTTTAAGAAGAGATGCCGCCGATTTATCGTATTTGCCTAAAGCAAACCGTTGGGGTTCGTTTCCCTCGATTTCTGCAAGATATATTCTGTCAAACGAGGATTTCTTCCCTAAAAACATCCCCATTACACACCTTAAACTGCGGGTAAGCTGGGGTCAGAACGGTAGCCTTGGCCCACTCGGGGGCTACAGCTATATAGGTACAATTAGTTCAAGTGGCAGTTATCCATATTTGAACGATATTGCTTATCAGGTTGCATCATCGCCAAGCCGCCTCAACAACGATGAAATAACCTGGGAAACATCCGAACAGATCAATTATGGTTTGGATTTAAGGGCATTCAACGACCGGCTTAGCGTAGGAGTAGACTATTACATCAAGAAAACCAAAGATTTATTGGTTGCAGCCATACCTCCTAAAGAAACCGGTGTTTCAACCACCACCATCAACGCCGGAAATGTCGAAAACAAAGGTTTGGAGCTGGATTTAGGATGGAGCGATAATATCGGCGAATTTAAATATAGTTTCAGGGGCAACCTGGCCACACTTAAAAATAAGGTTACTTACCTGGATCGCAGTATCACACGGTTACCGGGCGTGAATTTCCATACGAATCTTATAACAGCCTTTGAAGTGGGAAAGCCTGTTTGGTATATGTATGGATATAATATGATTGACGTGGATGACGCTACCGGCGATCCGGTTTTTGAAGACCAGAAAACTGTGGATACCAATAACGATGGTATTCCCGATGCTGCCGATGGTGTCATTAACGATAACGATAAGGTAATGATAGGCAAAGGTATTCCCGATCTGACTTATGGACTCACTTTTTCGGCCAATTATAAAGGCGTTGATTTCACAATTTTCGGCACAGGATCGGAAGGGAATGACATTTTTAATGCTTTTACCCGTCCCGACCGTCCACGTGGGAACAAACTTAAATTGTACTACGACGACAGATGGACTCCCACAAATACAACAGCTTCCCGTCCACGTGCCGGTTCCAATGGTGACGACAAATACTGGGGCAGCAATATGGTGGTGTTCGACGGGTCGTACTTCAAAATAAAACAAATTCAGGTAGGTTATACAATTCCTAAAAAACTGGCTCAAAAAGCCTTTATGAATAACCTGCGGGTTTATGTTTCGTTCGACGACTGGTTTGTGTTTACCAAATACAAAGGACTCGATCCGGAAGCTTCTGCAGGAACAACTTCGGCAATCGGAGTTGATAAGGGAGCTTATCCTACCTATAGAAAATTATTGTTTGGTTTTAATTTAACCTTATAAACTGCATACAATGAAAAAGATATATTTCATTATAATAGCCTTTACCGCATTTATTTTAAATTCTTGCGAAAAATCACTCGATGTTCCCCAACAGGGAGTTACCTCTACCGGTAACTTTTATAAAACCAATGCCGATGCCGAAGAGGCCATTGCAGCAGTATATTCTTCGTGGAAAACAGCAATATTTAACGACTTTTTCCTGAGAAATATGCTTTCCGACGATGTCATCTGCGGTGGCGGGGGAAGAGGCGACAATACCCAGCTCGAACAGTTGAACGAGTATACGTTTGGCTCAACAAACACATTTATTTCCGGGGCTTTTGGTAATTATTACAACATTATCTATTTATCAAACTTGGTTATCAATAATTTCTCCACGGATACTGATGTAAAGAAAAGGGTAATTGCCGAGGCAAAAGTGGCAAGATCGTGGAGTTACTTCAACCTTGTTACTCTCTGGGGCCCGGTTCCTTTTGTATTGAAGGAGCTTTCGCCCAGCGAATATCAGCAGAAAAATGGCGATGTTGAAGCCATCTGGGCTCAGATCGAAAAAGATCTCCAGGACGCGGTTGAGAGCAACACCCTGCCTCAGAAATCATCCCCAACCGATAAAAGTACCGGGGCACACCTCACCCATCAGGCGGCTCTTTCGTTTTTAGGAAAGGCTCAGGTATTCAGGGGTAAATATGCCGAAGCGGCTGCTACGCTCAAACAAGTGATCAACTCGGGTAAATATGAACTTTTCCCCGTTTATGAAAATTTGCTGGTGCCCGAAACGGATTTTAACCCGGAAAGTGTTTTTGAGCTG